>JAFSUF010000084.1 GCA_017445425.1 Bacteroidales bacterium
ATCGGGCTCGCCGGGGAGGAAATCCATATCCATACCCATTATTTCGTCCCATGATACAGTCTTACCTGTGTAAGCAGCTTCACGGCCCATTACGCCGGCCAGGGTGGACATAGCGGTCTCAGTTGCCTGGTCTATCCCTTCACCCTTGCGGATATGGTTGATAAGATCCACGTGCTCGAGCACATAAGCGCTGTACTGCTTGTAGTTGGCCTCTTCTGCCTTGGTATCATATTGCCACAGCACGTTGCCGCTGTAATCGCGGATAGCGCCGTCCTCCGAATTCCACCATCCCTTGGTACCGCGGACAACCTCGCTCACGTTGTTTGAACAACCGTTGATCTGGCGGGACATAGAGTGCAGGTGCACGCCGTTCTCGAACTCGAAATCGATGGAGAAATTGTCGTACTGGTCGCCGGTAACGCGTCTCTGACGGCTTCCGAAACCTGTCGCCTTGATCGGGTGGGCACCACCCATCATCCACATAAAGACATCGATATTGTGTACGTGCTGCTCCACGATGTGGTCACCTGAGAGGAACTTCCAGTTGACCCAGTCGCGGATAGCCCATTCCATATCGCTCCAGCCCTTCTCACGCTCGCGATACCAGAGCATACCCTGGTTCCAATATACGTTACCGCCGGTGATTTCACCAATCATACCTTGCTGAATCTTTTCAAACCCGGCCACGTAACCGCGCTGATGGTGACGCTGGGTACCGGTCACTACAGCCAGCTTTTTGGCCTGAGCCTGCTTGGCAGCCTTGATCACAGTACGGCAACCCTTTGCATCAACAGCCACCGGTTTCTCAAGGAATGCGTGGACACCCTTGGAAACGGCATATTCAAAATGATAGGGACGGAACAACGGGGGCGTAGTTAGGATTACAACGTCCACACCGCTGTCAATCACCTTCTTATATGCGTCAAAACCCACAAACTTCTGGACTCCGGATACATCGTAACCCCATTCTGTGAGATCCGAGATGGCCTCTTCTATCCTGTCGGCAAACACGTCGCCAAAAGCGGTGAATTTGATGCCAGATGCGGCTTCCAGCATATTTGCAACGGCACCGGTACCGCGTCCGCCGCAACCTATCAGGCCGGCTTTGAGTTCACGGCCGTCAGCGGCCTTGTCGTCCAGAACAGGGATGTAATATTCTTCAGGGCTGCGCAGGGGGACCATCTTCGCAGATTTGTCACTACTGCAGGAAGAAAGCAGCGGGCTCGAAGCCAGCAGAGCCGAACCGCCCAAAGCAGCGGTACAGCCAAAAAAGTCGCGTCTTGAAATCTTGCTCATAATTATATCTGTTTTATTGTTTTATTTCCTTGGGGACTTCGCACACTACGCGGAAACCGATACCCTTTATGTCGGAATACCACCAGATACTCTTGGGCACCTGAGGGTCGGTACGCAGCCATGCGTCGTGTTCTGTGTGGGCGCGGGCTGCGCACCGCAGATCGGCGGCATCGGAAAGGTAATAACCACCGCGCACGACGTGCTCTTCACCGCTGTCAGGACCTTTGGGGTCAACCGCGCCATCGGCCATCTTGCTGTAGGCATCCTCCGCATACCAGTCGGAGCAATACTCCATCACATTGCCCAGCATGTTCTTAAGCCCGAACGGGTTGGCCGCAACTGACTCCGGCAGGGCGGTACGGTTACGGCTGTTGACCGCATATACCGCATTGCTGGTAATCACCGCGGTATCCACTCCGAACAGTTTGTTCATGAATGTCCCTGCTGAGAACTTTTTGGGATTGCCATCGAAGTAATAAGGGGTTGATGTACCGCCGCGTGCAGCATACTCCCACTCCGCCTCGGTGGGGAGACGGTAGGTGCGGCCGGTCTTCAGGCTGAGCCACTGGCAGAAGGTCTCCGCGCCGTAGTGGGTCATGGTTATGGCCGGGCGGTCGCCCTTGCCCCACCCCTGGTCGGGAGCGCCGTATGGCGGCGTAGGGCCGCTCACGGCATCTATATCCTCTCGTGTATTGTTGGCATAAATCTTACTGGGCGCGGTACGGCCCGGGGACTGGGTCTCCAGGAAGAACGACCAGTACTGAGTCCAGGTAACCTCAACTTCAGACATAAAGAAGTCGGAAACGGTAACCTTGTGTACCGGACCCTCGTCGGCCTTGTGGAAGGGCTCTTTTTCCGGAGACCCCATCTCAAACGTACCGCCGGGAACTGCTATCATACTGATGGCGCAAACCGTACCGGGTACTGTTTCGGTAAAGTTGGCAAAACCGGTCACGGTGGCCGCCTCGGTGTAGGGTTCAATGTCGGGCAGACTCTCGTCGTTCGCTGAGATACTGTGACCGTGCTGGTAGTTCGGGTTGAAATGGCCGGCATCCAGGTGGCAGTTTATACACTGCAGGTTATAGTCTTTTTCGTGATCTTCGTAATAGAGGTGGCTTATCAAGGCTTCGTCTGAAATCCCCTCCGGGAAAAGATCCTGATGACACTTTTTGCAGGAGGAGTTGAAAACTATCTTTGATGCATAATCCAGTTCGCGCTTTGCCTCCCAGTTGATCTTGTTTTTATCCTTGAAAATATAGCTGATAAGGTCCTTTGTACCCATCTTTGCCTTGGCCATGAAATGCTCGGACGGCGTACCGGCAGGAAGGTGGCACTCAGCGCAATCTGTAACCACGCCGCTGGAGTTGCGATAATGCATGGAGAGCATCCACAGGGAGTCGGCTTCTGTATGCACATGGCACGACATGCAGCTCTCATTTGAAGAGCTCTTCACATAGAATGAGTTGAGCACTATCATCAGGGCGAACCCCAGGATAAAACCTCCCAGCGTGAACCAGACTATTCTCTTATTGCGCATCGTGCAAATTTATCAAACTAAATTGATATTCCGCTATATTTCACTTGAAAAAACGTAATGCCCGCTGCCGACCTCGTGGCGAATATAGCCGTCGGAAGATGGGACATAAACTTCCGCAGTGGCGTTGAACGGAACTTCCACCTCCATCGTAAAGAGCCTGCCGTCCATCCTCCAGGAAGATACCGCCCAACCGTAAGGGGTGTTCTGCTCTGCCTTCATGTATGTAAAACCTCCGCCCGGATGTGGTTTGATGGATATTTTCTTGAAGCCAGGCTCGGCCTCTTTCAGCCCCGCCGCCTCGCGGTAAAGCCAATCCCCTATCGCGCCGTAAGAATAGTGGTTGAAGGAGTTCATTCCGTTGTCGGGGATGGTACCGTCGGGCATCATGGAGTTCCAGCGCTCCCAGATGGTGGTCGCCCCCATCTTGACGGGGTACAGCCAGCCGGGATATCCTTCGTGGAGCAGGAGATTGTAGGCCACATCGTCCAGTCCGCAGGCTGTGAGGGCCGTGGTAATATGACTTGTCCCAAGGAAGCCCGTTGTAATATGTCCGTAGCTCTCCACCCTCTCCCTGAGTCTGGCCGCCACCAGCGGACGCATCTCTGCTGGAATCATATCGTATGCAAGCGCCACCACATAGGCGGTCTGGGTGTGCGAAACCAGATAGCCGTCGGCGGTAATATAGGCCTTGCAGAAAGCCTCGCGGGCCTTTGCCGCGACATTGCGATAGTAGAGCTCGTCATCTGCACGGCCCAGCACCTTTGCTGCATCTGCCATGATTGTTGCCGAATTTGCAAAGTGGCACTGCTGCAGCAGCGGGACGTAAGTCACCGAAGAACGGCCCGCCACGTCGTTGTCCACATCAAACGCGAGCCAGTCGCCATAGTGCCAGCCTGTATTCCAAAGGCAGCTTTCGCCGGCGGCACCGATAATGTAATCCACCCACTTCTTCATACTGTCATACTGGTCTTCAAGCACCTGGGGGTCTCCGTATGCCATATATAAAGTCCAGGGGATTATGGTGGCGGCATCTGCCCAGCCCACGTGACCAGCACCCACAAGGCCGTGCACCATGGGGACAATATCGGTCACCTGGCCGTCGGGCAGCTGATCAAACGCCAAGTCCTTGAGCCATTTGCTGTAAAAGGCATAGGAGGCGCGGTTGAAAGTTGCAGTACGGGCAAAAATCTCTGCGTCGCCTGTCCAGCCAAGCCGTTCGTCGCGCTGGGGGCAGTCGGTGGGTATATCCACAAAATTGCCGCGCAGGCCCCACTGGATGTTGCTCTGTAGCTGGTTTACCAGCGGATTGGAACATTCAAAAGTGCCGGTTGCATCCAGGTCGGAATAGCGCACCTCGGCCACTATATCGTCAAGATTAATCTCATCTTTGGGAATTCCTTCCAGTTTGATGTAGCGGAAGCCATAAAAAGTGAACCGGGTGGTATAATCGCGCTGCTTTCCATCGCATATATAGCGGCTCTGCGCCTTTGCGCTGCGCAGGTTGTGGGTGTAGAAATTGCCGTTCTCATCCAGTACCTCGGCGTGGGACACCGTTACCTCCTGCCCCGGCTTTCCGGAGTAAGATAGCACCTCGCTCCCCACCAGGTTCTGGCCAAAATCTATCACAAGCTCCCCCTTAGGGGTCACTATCAGCTCCTTTGCTGGCATCAGTTCGTGGGTCAAAACAGGCTCGCAGGTCTGCGGGGCGAGGTTGTCGTAGCCATAATCCAGAGTCTCGACAGATTTCCACCCGGAGGCGTCGAAAGATGCAGTGCACCACCCCTCCGGCACCTTGCGGGCATCGAAAGTCTCACCGTCATAAATAGCGCTGTGCAGCACGCCGCCGGTAGAGGCTTTCCAACTGCCGTCAGTAGATACGATCTCCTGTGTACCATCTTTATAGGTTATTACAATCTGCCCCAGGAAAGCCATCCTGTTACCCTCAAAGTTTATCTTGTACATAGTGGGGTCGCTCCACCCCATATTGCTCAGATGCCAGCCGCGGGCAAGCTCCGCCCCGACGACATTCTCGCCGCGCCGTATCATTTCAGTGACATCGTAAGTCTGATACATCAGATGGTGGTTGTAGCTGGTGTAGCCGGGGGCCATATATGCGATGCCTATCTTCTCTCCGTTCAGAAAAGCCTCATACACTCCGTGCGCCGTGAAATATGCAACCGCGCTTTTCACAGGCTTATTTACCTTGAAACTTCCCCTTACCAGCGGCGAAGCCTCGCTCATTGCGGGAGCAATCCACGCCGCCTTCCAATCCTGGTGCGGCAACCCGGTGACAAACGACCCCTTATGGCTCCAGCGGCTTGCCTTTCCGACGGAATCCCATATACGGACCTGCCAGAAGTAAGTGGCAGCGGGTTTCAGCTCGCTCCCGGCGTATTTTACAGCTACAGAATTGTCTGAAAGCACTTTACCGGTACTCCATACCGGCCGGCCGCTTAAATCGGTCACCTTTATCTCATAGGCACTCTGGCTGTCGCACTGCTTGTCGCTCACCGCAATCCAGCTGAATGTGGGATTACCCAGCACGCCGGAGGGCGAAGTCATATGGTTAACCTTAAGTGTAAGAACATCGACCTTCGCCGCTGCGGGAATAGCCGCCGCCAGCATTGCGATTACAAGAATTCTCTTTAACATGATTGTATGCGTATTATGCGTTTTAAATGATTTTAACCGTTTAAAAACGTTTAACCAGACAAAATTAAGAATAAAACGATAAATTTGCCGTATAAAAGCACTACACGCGTATGAAATCAACTTTTATCGGATGCGGGAATATGGGTGGCGCAACTGTGCGCGGACTCATCGCCAAGGGAATTCTATCTGCCGGGGATGTGACCTGCTGCGACTTGAGCAAGGCATGTTTAGACAGGATGAAACAGATAGACGGCGCAATCACCGTCACCAGCGACAGCCGTAGAGCGGCGGAGGGTGCCGGGCTGATAGTCCTGGCCGTGAAGCCGTGGGCCGTGGAGCCAACCCTGACGTCGTTCAAGGACCTGCTGGATTTGAAAAAACAGGATTTGGTGGTCATTGCGGCGGGCATCACCTTTGAGATGCTCTCAGCCTGGTTAGGGGATGACAAGGCGACCCTGTTCAGGGCCATTCCCAACACCGCCATCGAGGTAGGCAGCAGCGTCACTTTCATCTCTGCCCAGAATGCCGATGCTGAACGCACCGCCCGGATAGTTGAACTTTTCGGCGCACTCGGGCAGTCACTCCTGATACCGGAGGACAAGATGAGCGCCGGCACCGCACTGGCATCGTGCGGCATTGCATACGCGATGCGCTATATCCGTGCCGCCATGGAAGGTGGCGTGGAGCTGGGATTCCGTGCCGACGAGGCACTCAACATCGTGCTGGGCACCGTCAAAGGGGCTGCCGACCTGCTCACCTCAAGCGGAGAGCATCCGGAAGCGGCCATAGACAAAGTCACCACCCCCGGAGGCATCACCATCAAGGGGCTCAACAAAATGGAAGAGCAGGGCTTCAGCAACGCAGTCATTGCCGGCCTGAAAGCCAGTCAGAGCAAATAATTCCGCATGGACCGCATAGCGATAAAGATAGGCAGCAATGTGCTCACCCGCCGCGACGGGAGCATCGATTTTACCCGCATCTCAGCGCTGGTAGACCAGGTCTGCGACCTCCGCCGCCAGGGCATCGAGGTTATCCTGATCTCATCAGGCGCAGTGGCGTTCGGGCGCGATTCACTTAATGTGAGCGCTCCGCTGGACACCGTATCGGCCCGTCAGCTCTTCTCTGCCGTGGGGCAGACCAAGCTGATGCACACCTATTATCAGCTATTTAAGGAGCGCGGCCTGGAGTGCGGACAGGTGCTCACCACCAAGGAGGGGCTCTCTACCCGTCATCATTACCTCAACCAGAAGCACTGCATGGAGGTGATGCTCTCGGCGGGAGTTATCCCCATTGTAAATGAGAACGACACCGTCTCCCTCACGGAACTGATGTTTACAGATAACGACGAACTCTCCGGGATGGTGGCCACAATGATGGAGGCCCGCATGCTGATTATCCTCTCTGATGTGGACGGCATTTTCACCGGCGACCCCAGCAAACCCGGCAGCGATCTTATTCGCGAGATAGCCCCCGGCAGCGATGAGGCAGAGCAGTTCATACTCGGCACCAAATCGTCGCGCGGCCGCGGCGGGATGCGCACCAAATATGCAATCGCCCGCAAACTGGCGCTGGAGGGGATTCCTGTGGCCATTGCGTGCGGCAAGCGGGACGGTATACTGAACGCCGTTGCAGCGGGCAGCAGCGACCTCCCCTACACCCTCTTCAGGGCGGCCGAGAAGCCTATTTCCGGCGTCAAGATGTGGATAGCCCATAGCGGCGGGTTCGCCAAGGGAAGCGTCACAGTGAATGCCGGTGCGGCCGAGGCACTTCTTGGTGACGGCGCCACATCACTCCTCCCGGTCGGCATCACAGCCGTGGAAGGGGACTTTGAGAAGGACGATATCGTGAAGATTCTCGACCCCGACGGGCGCTGCATTGCGGTTGGCAAGGCCAATTGCGACGCCGACACCGTCCGCAGCCAGATGGGTCGCCGCAACGCAAAGGAGTTTATACACTACGATTATCTTTATATAGAGCAGATATGATCCAGGATATCCTTTCACAGGCTAAAGAGGCTGCCGGAATCATCGCGGGCATCAGCGACCATCAGCGGAGCAAGGTGCTGCTGCAGGTGGCCGACGCCATCGACGCAAACACCCGTTACATACTGAACGCCAACAAAGAGGACCTGTTCAAGATGAATCCGGAAGACCCTAAGTACGACCGCCTCAAACTGACCCCTGAGAGGATTGCCGGAATCACCTCCGACATGCGGGCGGTTGCCGGTCTCTCTTCGCCACTGGGTAAGGTTCTGGACAGTCGCGTCCGTCCCAACGGGATGCAGATAGACAAGGTGAGCGTGCCGTTCGGCGTAGTGGGCGTCATTTATGAGTCCCGGCCAAATGTCACAGCCGACGTCTTTGGGCTGTGCTTCAAGAGCGGTAACGTAGCCGTCCTCAAGGGTGGTCATGAAGCAGATACCTCCAACCGCGCCATTGCCGATGTAATCCGCGACGTGCTGGTGCTCAGCGGCCTCCCGCGCGAAGCCTGCACCCTGCTGCCCACGGGGCGCGAAGCCTCATCAGAGATGCTCCACGCCAACGGCCTGATTGATGTCATCATCCCCCGCGGCAGCTCATCCCTGATTAATTTCGTGCGCCAGAGTGCCACAGTGCCGGTGATTGAGACCGGCGCCGGAGTCTGCCATACCTACTTCGATTCTGACGGCAACACCTCTATGGGCAAAGAGATTGTTTACAACGCCAAGACCCGCCGCGTGAGCGTTTGCAACGCCCTTGACTGCCTGCTGATAGCCCGCGACCGGCTCTCCGACCTGCCCGAGATATGCAAGCGGCTCTCTGATAATAACGTCGCCATATATGCCGACGAAGAATCGTTTTCCGCACTGGAAGGCAAATACCCCTCAGAGTTGCTGCAACACGCCACCGAAGATGACTTTGGCCGCGAATGGCTCGACTACAAGATGAGCATCCGCACCGTAACCGGCGTAGAAGAGGCTATCGCCCATATTGCCCGCTACGGAAGCGGCCACAGCGAGAGCATAGTCACCCGCAACCAGGAAACCGCCGACATGTTCACCGCCAGAGTCGATGCCGCCTGCGTGTATGTCAATGTCTCAACAGCATTCACCGACGGCGCCCAGTTCGGCTTCGGCGCAGAAATCGGCATCAGCACCCAGAAACTCCATGCCCGCGGCCCCATGGCCCTCCCCGAACTCACCACCTACAAATACATCATCCGAGGCAACGGCCAGGTCCGGTGGTAATAAACAAAAGGAGCCGGACAAGCCGACCCCTCACTATTCCTTATTAAGATAGTGATTATCATTATCAAACGATAATCATCTATCCGTGGGGCTGATTAATGGTTGCACAGTCAGCCCCTTTCGGGTGTTTATGCAAAGATAGTAATTACTCTTATTCACGCAAATAATGAAGTCCCCTATAACGTAGCGTATTTCTCGCCGTACTCAAGCTGCTGGGCCAGGAAGTCGTCGCAGTATTCTATGCGGTAGTCCACGACCTTGCCCTTCTTCATTACGGGAACGATGGAGGGGTTCACGAAGCCTCGGTAGGGCTTCAGGTCCAGAGCTGCGTAGCGTTGGAGTACCTCCTTGTGCAGGAACGGATCAATATTGACCGCATACTTCTCCACAAGGTCACGGCCGGCGGCATAGTCTCCCTCCGACTTGATGCGCTGGATCTCTGCGAGCAATTCAGCGAACAGGCCGCGCAGCGCCTCGTAGTCGTTAATCACGAAAAATGTCTTGCCGTCGCGCTGCTTCATCTCAATCACATTGTTCGCGGCACCCTTTTCAAAGCACCAGTCGGCAATCAGCTTGCGGTTCTGCATATGCGCCTCGGTGTTTTGCTTGCCCAACTCGATGCGGGTGAACTGGGTGAAGATGCCGTTGCGGATATAGCTGTCGTACTCTGCCTTATAAGCCTCAGGATCAGTTAGAAGACCCAACTCCAGGAGCTTCGGGTCTGCCAGATAATAGAGGGCGAACAGGTCGGCACGCGCCTCCTCCAGGGTAGAGCTGTACTCCTTAAGGGCATTGGGGTTTGTACCGTCCAGCAACTGGCCGGAGCCGTGTCCCAGACACTCGTGCAGGTCGGTATGCAGATTGCTGGTGATATAACCATACTTTTTGATGCGGGTCCGCTCGACATCGTCCCAGGCAAACTCCGCAAGTGCGCTGTTGGGCTTCTCCAGGCTCGCCTTATCGTAAGCCTCAGTTATATTGGCAATTGTCACAGATTTGCTGCCATGCTCCTTGCGAATCCAGTCGGCATTGGGCAGGTTGATTCCGATAGCGGTGGAGGGATAGGTATCGCCAGCAATAACAGCGGCGTTGATAACCTTTGCAGAAACGCCCTTCACCTTTGCTTTTTTAAAGCGGTCATCAATCGGGGAGTTGTCCTCGAACCACTGCGCGTTGGCACTGATTATCTCTGTGCGGCGGGAGGCCTCGATGTCCTTGAAATTGACCATCGCCTCAAAGTTACCCTTCAAGCCCAGCGGATCGCCGTAAACCTCAATGAAGCCATTGATGAAATCGACGCGGGAAATGGTGTCATCGGCCCACTCTACGCTGTATTTGTCCCAAGTGCGCAGGTCGCCGGTGCGGTAATAATCCACCAGGTCTGCGATAGTCTGTTTCTGGACGTCGTTCTGCGCCACCTCAGCCGCGCGCTCCAGATTCTCGCAAATCTTTGTGAGCGCCGCGCCATAGAGGCCGCCGGTGGTGTATTTCAACTCAACCAGTTTGCCGTCAGCATCCTTAATCAGCCTGCTGTTCAGACCGTAGGAGATGGGGTGCGGGTCGTCGGGGTCCTCCATGTCCGCATAAAACTTCTCCGCCTCGGCCTGGGTCACACCCTCGTAAAGATGGTTTGCAGAGGCCAGGATGATATCCTTGTCGGTGCCCTGATACTTGCGCACGGGGGCGATGTCGGGATTGTAGATGATCTCTGTCAGATTGTCATCTTCGATGCCGCACGCTGCGAAGAGGCCCTCCATATAGCTGCGGTCGCACTCCGGGAAAAACTTGTGTTCTCCATAATGGTGATGGATACCGTTAGAGAAGAACACCCGTTTTGCATACACCAGGAACTGCTCCCACTGCTCACCTTCGCGCTCGCCCCCATAATCCTTTATGATGGTCTCCAAAGCCTTGCGGATTGGCAGATTGTACTGGAAATTCTGCGCCCAGATAATGTCGCGGCCGTACTTGGCAGCCTCGGCCAGATAATAGACATACTCCTTTTCCTGCAGCGACAGCGAATCCCAATCTGGAATCTGATACTTGATCACTCCGATATCGGCAAACTCGTCGACGCAATATTTGAAATCACCCTGCTCCTTGCCGCGGTCGCAGGCAGAAGACAGTACACACAATGCAGATGCTACAGCCATAATTGTAAGGTTTCTCATATAATCGATATTTAGTGTTGCCAAAATTAGTAACTTTGAGGCTCATTTCTAATACATTTTTAAAAATGTTAACTCCACTCACTGCCGTATCCCCCATTGACGGCCGTTACCAGTCCAAAACAGAAAAACTTGAAGAGTATTTCTCTGAATTCGCCCTCATCCGCTACCGCGTCAAGGTAGAGATAGAGTATTTCATAGCGCTTTGCGAGATTCCCCTGTCGCAGCTGAAGGGATTCGACCACTCCCGTTTCGACGCCCTTCGCGCCATTTATAAAGACTTCTCTTTGGAAGATGCCGGGATGGTAAAGGAGATTGAGCGCACCACCAATCACGACGTTAAGGCGGTGGAATACTTTATCAAGAAGAAGTTTGCCGCTTTGAACATCGACGCCCGCTTTGGGGAGTTCGTCCACTTCGGGCTCACCTCCCAGGACATAAACAACACCAGCGTGCCGCTCTCTTTGAAAGAGGGCATATCGGATGTATTCATGCCCGCGCTGGACGAGGTTTGCGGCATTATCAAGGGGTTTGAGCAGCAGTGGAAAGATGTCCCGATGCTTGCCCGCACCCACGGCCAGCCCGCCTCCCCCACCCGCCTGGGCAAAGAGTTCGGCGTGTTCGCCGCCCGTCTGGCAGAGCAGCGCCGGCAGCTGGAAGCATGCACCTATCCCGCAAAGTTCGGCGGCGCCACCGGCAACATGAATGCCCACCATGTGGCCTATCCCGCCATCGACTGGAAGGCCTTCGGCGACAGGTTCGTGGAGCAGACGCTCGGGCTGAAACGCTCCTGGCCCACCACCCAGATTGAGCACTACGACAATCTGGCCGCCCTGTTCGACTGCCTGGCGCGCATCAACACCATACTGATGGACCTCTGCCGCGACATCTGGACATACATCTCAATGGAATACTTCCGCCAAAGGGTCGTTGCGGGCGAAGTAGGTTCCTCGGCAATGCCGCACAAGGTCAATCCCATCGACTTTGAGAATGCAGAGGGCAACCTGGGCGTAGCAAACGCCGTATATCGTCATTTGGCAGAGAAGCTCCCGATAAGCCGCCTGCAGCGCGATTTGACCGACTCCACCGTGTTGCGCAACGTGGGTGTGCCGGTGGCACATTCCCTGATCGCCCTGGCATCGCTCAAGAAGGGCCTCGGCAAGCTTATCCTCAACGAGGCCAAGCTCGCCGCCGATCTGGAGAACAACTGGGCAGTGGTGGCCGAGGCCATCCAGACCATACTCCGCCGCGAAGGCTATCCCAACCCCTACGAAACCCTCAAGGCACTCACCCGCACCGGAGAGGGCGTCAGCCGCGAAACCATCGCCCGCTTCATAGACACCCTCGAGGTGAGCGACAGCGTCAAGGCAGAACTGAGGGCAATATCCCCGGATTCTTACACCGGTCTTTAGCAGCAAGTAAATTCAACCATATCATCTTATGAAACGACTTTTTCTGATTGCCGCAATAATCGTTACAGCTTTTACGGCAAAGGCGCAGACCCCTTCTGAGATTGTAAGCAGAATGTCTCAAGAACTGGCCAAGTGTGACACCCTTGGCCAGGCTTTTGATTTGATATTGAACATACCCATCATAGGCAAAGCAGGTGGAAGGACCTGGCTTCTCGGCGACTGCTACAGAATAGAAGTTCTCGGCAAAGAAGATTCCCCCGTCACCTGGCACAGCGCCGACACCGAATGGAAATTTGACCCAAAGGAGAACACCGTCACCATCAAACATTACACAAAATCCTCCGACAGCAAGGACGGCGAGGTCAAACATCTCGAAGGTCTTGACAGTGACTACGACCTCAAGATAGACCGTGAGGACGATAAAGCCTGGTATATGACCGGAAAGAAGGCCAAGACCAACACCAAAAAAGACGACCCCAAGAAGATACAGCTGGCAGTGAACAAGGACACCTACCTCCCCATCTACTACAGATGCAAGGAGAAAGGCATCACCATCTCCCTTGAGAATGTCGCAATCGGCGTAACAGAAGAGGAAGTCACCTTCAATCCCGCCAAATACCCCGGCGTAACAATCATCGACGAGAGGTAAATTGTTTCGACTGAATCGGTGCCGAAACGATCAGACGATAAAGCAATAACAGTAAGTGAGAATCCGTTTGGAATTATGTTCCAGAAACATTATGTTCACGGAGCATAATTATTGACGGATATGGAATACTCAGGACTTGGAGAATGATGTTAAACAAAAATACCGGTCCTTTGGCCGGTATTTTTGTTGAATCGCGTGCAGTAATTAGTCTGCATAATGTGCATAGGGCTGGCTTAGAGCCACCGCTTATGCCGCCAGAAAACCGTAGCTGATTAGTAGCTCTGTGAGATGGCAATGAAGTCGGCTGCTTTGAGGGCAGCGCCGCCAATCAGGCCGCCGTCGATGTCGGGGCAAGCAAAGAGCTCCTTGGCGTTGGAGGGTTTGCAACTGCCGCCGTAGAGGATGGTGCAGTCTTCTGCAATCTGTTTTCCGAACTTATCTGCAACGAGTTTGCGGATGAATGCGTGGATCTCTTCTGCCTGCTCGCTGGTTGCGGTGAGGCCGGTGCCGATAGCCCAAACGGGCTCGTAAGCAATCACAATGTGACCCATCTGCTCGGGGGTAAGGCCAAAGAGAACCTCTTCTATCTGAGCCTTAACCACGTCAAAATGCTTGTTAGCCAGGCGCTCGTCTTTCATCTCGCCTACGCAGTAGATGGGCTGCAGGCCGTTCTCGAGTGCAAGGGCCATCTTTGCCACCAGGGTGGCGGAGGTCTCGCCATAATACTGACGGCGCTCTGAGTGACCGAGAATTACATACTGGCAACCGATGCCGGCAAGCATGTTGGCTGCAACCTCACCGGTAAAAGCGCCCTTGGGCTGGTCTGCACAGTTCTGCGCGCTGAGGGCGATCTTGCTGCCTTTGATAGCTTCGCCCACGCTGGTCAGGTGCACAAACGGCGGTGCCACCACCAGATTAACGTCAGAGGGAACTTGGTTCATGGCAGCCACCAGATCCTTGGCCAGTGCCACGCCTTCTGCAACTGTGGTATTCATTTTCCAGTTGCCTGCAACTATTTTTCTACGCATATATTTAAGTATTTATTAGGATTTCAAACGGGTGCAAAGTTATAAATATAATCCTTAACTTTGCAAAGATACTACTAACGTATAGAGCCCGAAGGGCGTTGGGTAAGTCCCTTCCCCGAGGGAAGGGATTTAGGGATGGGGTTACGTTATAAAGGAGGTGCGTGAGGAGAAGTTTCGCAAGCTCTCTAACGCCCAAGAGTACAATAAGTTAAATCTTGCGAAACTGTGTGATGGACAAGTTATTTCTGATAGACGGACACTCCCTTATTTTCAGGATGTACTACGCATTCATGCGGCGTCCGATGATCAATTCCAAGGGAGAGGACACATCGATACTCTACGGATTCACAAAGTATCTCCTGGAAATAATCTCCCGCGAGCAGCCGACCCACCTGGCGGTGGCGTTTGACCCGCATGCGGCCACTTTCCGCCACGAGGCGTACCCCCAATACAAAGCCAACCGCAGTGCAGCCCCGGAACTGGTACACGAAGCGCTGGAGCCCCTCTGCGAGTTGATGAAGGCTATGGAGATTCCGGTGCTGATGCGCCCCGGATTTGAGGCGGACGATGTGATATGCAGCGCCGCGAAGCATTTTGCAGGAGACAATCTGCAGGTATATATGGTGACCCCGGACAAGGACTTTGGGCAGGCTGTGCACGGCAACGTATTCCAGTACAAGCCGGGCAAAGCGGGCGGAGACGACACCATTCTGGACGAAGCTGCAATCTGCGCCAACTACGGCATAGAGAGCTCCCGCCAGGTGATTGACATCCTCACCATCTGGGGCGATGCCTCCGACAATGTACCGGGCGTGGCTGGCGTGGGCGAGGTCGGCGCCAAGAAGCTGATTGGCAAATACGGCACCGTAGAGAACATCTATGCCCATTTAGACGAACTCACCCCCAAAATGCGGGAGAGTTTTGAGGCGGCGCGGGGCCACATTGCCATGAGCAAGTTCCTGGTCACCATCAAGGATGACATAGATGTGGGCGTAAACCTCGATGACCTGCATCTGACCGCCAGCTGCAACGCGCAGGTGCGCGAACTGTTTGACAGATACGAGTTCCCCAGCCTGATAAAGATGCTGCCCGAGGGCGAAGGCACTGTCACTGCGCCTAAAACCCGGCACCTGGAGTGCAGCAAGGCCTCCGGAGGCGAAGTCTTGGGCATGGCGCGCAGCAAAGGGTGTGTGGCGGTCAGCGTGGGCAAAGAGATTATCCTCGCCGCAGGCGATAAGTACGCCACCTTCAACCTCGATGATGCTGCAGCACAGGCCATTCTGGCCGACAAATCCATTGTCAAATGCGGCCACGGCATCAAGGAGAGCATGCACAACCTGGCAAAGGCAGGAGGACGCATTGCCGGCCCGTTGAAAGACATCGAGATAATGCACTACCTGCTCAACCCCGAGGTGAGCCACAAGACCGACTATCTGCTGAAGAGCTGTCTGGACATGGTGCTTGAGGCAGAAGATGCCGGCGAAGAGCAACCGCAGCCAGTGCAATTGGATCTCTTCTCCATGGCGCCAGCAGACACGCAGGCCAAAGAGGACGAAACAGCCTGCCGCAGCTGCGTAGCTGTGGGACGGCTGGCCCCTGTAATTGAGGAAGAACTCCGCAAGGCAGGCCTCTGGCATCTGTATGAATCCATAGAGATGCCGCTCATAGAGGTGCTTTTTGACATGGAGACAAACGGTGTCAGGATAGACACCGCCCAACTGGCGGCATTCGGCGCCTCGCTGGAAGGAGATATTTCCCGCCTGGAGAGCCAGATACGTGACATTGCAGAAGACCAGAACCTCAACGTGCAGTCTCCCAAGCAGATAGGGGCACTCCTCTTTGATAAGCTCCAGCTGGATCCCAAAGTGAAAAAGAGCCGCACCGGAGCCTACCCCACCGACGAGGAGACCCTACAGGCCCTCAGCGACAGGCATCCCGTGATAGAGATGATTCTGGAGTACCGCGGCTTAAAGAAGCTGATGACCACATACATCGCCCCCTTCCCGGGATACATCAACCCCGCCGACGGGCGAGTCCATACCACCTTCACCCAGGCGCTTACCGCCACCGGGCGCCTTAGCAGCATCAAGCCCAATCTGCAGAACATCCCCGTCAGGACATCCCTGGGCCAGGAGATACGCCGCGCGTTTGTGCCCGGTGCCGACTGGATTGTGGCAGCCGACTATTCGCAGATAGAGTTGCGCATCATGGCTCACCTCAGCGGCGATCCATCCCTTGTGGCCGATTTTCGCACAGGCGATGACATACACGCTGCCACCGCCGCAAAAATCTTCCGCGTACCGGTAGCGGAGGTCACCAAAGACCAGCGCAGGCAGGCCAAGACCGCCAACTTTGGCATAATGTACGGCATATCGTCGTTCGGGCTGGCGCAGCGGCTGGGCATCTCCCGCTCAGATGCCAAAAACCTGATAGACGACTATTACCGCACCTTCCCCGGCATCCGCACTTATATAGACAAGGTCATCTCCCAAGCCTCAGAAAAGGGTTACGTCGAGACCATCTTTGGCCGGCGGCGCTATCTGCCCGAAATCAAGTCAAAGAACTTTACCGTCCGAAGCCTGGCAGAACGCAACGCCGTGAACGCCCCCATCCAAGGGAGCAGTGCCGACATAATCAAGCTGGCGATGATAAACATCCACCGCCGCCTCAAAGAGGATGGCTACCGCAGCAAGATGGTGCTGCAGATACACGACGAACTGCTGTTTGACGTCTTTGAGGATGAGCGGGAAAAGTTGATGGAGATGGTAGTGGAAGAGATGCAGGACGTATGTAAGCTTGCCGTCCCCGTGATTGTGGATTGCAATGCCGGAAAGAACTGGCTGGAAGCACATTAACCCATGGAAGAGATTCTGAGATATTTCCCCGGCCTGGACCCCCTCTGCAAGGAGCGGTTATCTGCCCTCGAGGCCCTCTATTCCGACTGGAATTCCAAGATAAACGTCATCTCCCGCAAGGATATGGATAGTTTCTTTACCCATCACGTGCTCCATTCGCTGGCCATATCGGCAGCGATGGACAATGTGCTCAGCGCCGGCGGGCAGAGAATCCTGGACCTTGGCACAGGCGGCGGCTTCCCCGGCATCCCGCTGGCCATACGCTATCCGCAGAATGAGTTTGTACTCTGCGACTCGATTGGCAAGAAGATAATGGTAGCAGGCTCTGTGGCGGAATCGCTTAAACTGGATAACGTGCAGTGCGTTAATGCACGGGCAGAGAGTCTGGAGGGGCGGTTCGACTGGGTGGTTTCGCGCGCAGTCGCCCCGCTCGACAAGATTCTGGGCTGGGTCCGCGGCAAATGGACCAGGGGGGTGATTTGCCTCAAAGGGGGCGACGTGGAGAGCGAAATCGAGCTCTGCATAAGCAAGCGCCTGCTTGACCCCAAGAAGGTCATGGTCAGCGACATAAGCATTTTTTTCAAGGAAGTGTGGTTCGAAGGGAAAAAAGTTGTAACTGTTTCGTAAGTAAATTTGGTATTTTGCTAAAGACTATTTACTTTTGCAGTCCCCAAAACAGAAGTAATAAAAATCTATAAATATGAAACGTACATTTCAACCCTCGATTCGCAAGCGTCGTAACAAACACGGCTTCCGCGAGCGTATGTCCACTCCAAACGGCCGCCGCGTGCTCGCAGCACGTCGTCGTCACGGGCGCAAGAAACTCACAGTTTCCAGCGAGGACAGATTCTAACAGATTTATCTGAAAACGAGCGAGAGGCCCCAACGGGTCTCTTTTTTTATGCCTGAAGTTTTATATCTTTGTATCTGTTATGGCATATAATTCTCGTAAAGATAAATCGCTGCTGCGCAATTTTATCGGGGGCATCGTTTTCGTTATCGCAATGGTGCTGGTGCTGCAGTTACTGCTGGCTCTGTTCACCCGCCACAACAAAGAACTTACGGTTCCTGATTTTACCGCATTGGATTTGCAAACTGTGCACAGGGTGGCCAACAACCTGCACCTGAGGGTAGAAGTTGCCGATTCCGTATATGTGAAGCATCTCCCGCTCGGGGTCGTGTTCTCCCAGAATCCACCCGCCGGCAGCCGCGTCAAGAAGAACCGCCGCATCTTCATAACAATCAACTCCACAGTGCCCCGTATGGTCACCGTACCATCCGTCATAGGTTATTCGCTGCGCCAGGCAGCCGCAGAACTCTCTTCCAGCGGCCTTACCGTGGGCAAACTTACCTACGTGAGCGATATCGCCACCAACAATGTGCTGCGGCAGCAATACAAGGGGCGGGACATCGCCGCCGGCAAGAAACTTGAGACCGAGAGCAAGATTGACCTTGTGCTGGGGTTGGATTATGAGGAGAACTCTACCGATGTCCCCAACCTGAAAGGCTTCACCTACAGCGTTGCGGCCTCCAACATAATTGAGAACTCACTCAACGTGGGGCGCGTGCGCTACGACGAAAGCGTAAAGAACTACGCCGACAGCCTTCATGCCGTGGTTTATACCCAGTCACCCGATGCCGCCACAAGCGTCCCGATGGGTCGCAACGTGGATATCTGGCTCACCGTTAATCCGGAAAAGAACAAATAGATGCTGGAAGACGACTCTCTGGTGGGCGACCTTGAGCAGGGCGACGAGGAGCAGCCTCTGTTCGAGCACTATCGCTTTGTAGTGGACAAAGGTCAGGCGCCGCTCAGGATAGACCGTTACATCACCAGCAAGATGGAACAGACCTCGCGTCACCGCGTGCAGCTGGCTTTAGAGGCGCAGTACGTGCGGGTCGGCGACCGGCCGGTAAAGGCCAATTACAAAGTGCGTCCGGAGGATGTAATCACCATCATGCTCCCTTATCAGAGGCGCGGCTTTGAGGTGCATCCGGAGCCTATCCCCCTCAATATAGTGTATGAAGACGACGACCTGCTTATAGTGAACAAGCCGGCCGGGATGGTGGTACACCCCGGATTTGGCCATTTCAGCGGGACACTTATCAATGCGCTGGCTTTCCACCTCGGCATAAGCCAGGAGGCCGACGCCGCCGACGAACGCATGGGTATCCTCGTGCATCGCATAGATAAAGACACCTCCGGCCTGCTGGTGGTGGCCAAGAACGACGTCTCCCAGCTCAAACTGGCGGGACAGTTTTTCGAGCACACCATCAAACGCACCTACTGGGCGCTGGTGTGGGGCAACGTAGCTTCAGACTCGGGGACCATAGAAGGGAATATCGGGCGCGACCCCAACGACCGGATGCGGTTCAAGGTGTTTGAAGACGGCTCCCAAGGGAAGACCGCAGTGACCCACTACAGGGTACTGGAGAGGTTCGGATACACCACCCTGGTGGAGTGCAACCTTGAGACCGGCCGCACGCACCAGATCCGCGTCCACATGAACCATATCGGCCATCCGCTTTTCAACGACGACCGATACGGCGGCGACCGGGTGCTGAAAGGGCCCCTTTACGCCAAATATAAACAGTTTATAGACAACTGCTTTACCATAATGCCACGCCAGGCGCTACACGCCAAGACGCTGGGATTCATCCACCCCGGCACCGGGAAGGAAATCTTCTTTGACAGCGGGATCCCGGAAGATTTCACCGCCCTGCTTGCCAAGTGGCGCAGTTATGCGGGCGACCGCGACATTGTTCAAAACCATGAAGATAATTGAGCTGAACACCCTTTCCGAGGCCAATTCCACCAGCCTGGTTTCGCTGATGGAAGAGCTGACTTCTGATAAGACGGTCACCCCCGGGATGCTTCTGACAACCGTTTCGGACCCCTCCACCCACCTGTTCGCAGCGGTAGAGGACGGCCGGATTATAGGATGCGCCAGCCTGTGCGTCTCCCACACCCCGACCGGCACAAAAGGGTGCATTGAAGATGTGGTGGTGGGCAGCGCCTTCCGTGGCCGCCATATCGGACGGATGCTGATGGAGCATATCATAGAATATGCCCGCCGGGAGTTCTCCCCCATCGAACTGCACCTCACATCGAGACCCGCACGCAAGACCGCGAACCTGCTGTACCAGGCCCTCGGTTTCTGCCGCTACGAGACTAACTACTATAAGCTGCAGTTATAATCTCTTGCGTTACTCTGCGCTCGCAGCCTTCTTGCATTCAAGATAGAGGCAAACTGAAAAGACCGCCTCTGTCGCAAGCATGACAACCGCCAGCAGATAAGGTGGATACAGCAAGCCCAGAACAAGGGCTGCTATAGGTATGGCAATGGATAATACCAGATAACTCTTTGACTTATAGAGCCATGAGAAGGGCATAAGATGGGCGCCGAAAATCATGGCATACACCATAAGCATCTTCTCCGGGACGGCGGCATAGACCCACATCGCAATCAAAATATATAGCATCTGATTGATGCTGAACAGTATGCCCGCCTTTGTAAGAGGATTGCCTTTCCCCTCAAAGTCAATCCCAAACACTTTGGACAGGCCCCACGCCAGGGGGAACAGCACGGCGGAGCAGCAGAAAGTTATAAGGTTCTTCTGCTCTATGGTCAACTTTGAAAGATGTACGGCAAGTATCATCCCCCAGATTACAACAGAAGCCATAATAAAGTGCAGCCCCTTTTTCTGGCGGCGTGCGCAGTCATCCCTTAACTGGTCAAGTTCCATATTTATCTTATTTAACGATGCGGTCGGCGTGAGCGGCGACAAAACTCTTCCAGTTGGTGGAGGCCTTGGTGTCGGTCATCGGGTTGGTGAGCTGATAAAAGTGGCACATCGCAATCGCAATGGCATCGCTGGCGTCCAGATATTTGACATCTAAACGGACATCCATCGTTCGCTCCAGGATAGCCTTCACCTGCTCCTTGGAGGCAGCTCCCTTGCCTGTTATTGCCATCTTTACCTTTCGCGGGGCATATTCAAAGATGGGGATATTACGCTGCAGGGCTGCGGCGATGGCGGCTCCCTGCGCCCGCCCCAGCTTGAGCATCACCTGGGGGTTCTTTCCGTAGAAAGGGGCCTCGATTGCGAGGTCATCCGGCTTGTACTGGTCGTACAACTGCCCCACCTCGATAAAGATCCGCTGCAGTTTGATAAAATGATCCTTCTCTTTGCGGAGATCGATTATCCCCAAGTCCACAAAGTGGACCCTTTTCCCATCAACAAGAATGACCCCGTAGCCCATAATGCTGGTGCCGGGGTCTATTCCCATTATCACTCTTTGACCGGAAGGGTTCATCAAGTATTAATCGATCATATCGAAGCCTGTCCACTTGCGCAGCACCTCGGGTACCACGATGCCCTCTGCCGTCTGGTTGTTCTCTAACAGCGCCGCCACAATGCGGGGCAATGCCAGCGAGCTGCCGTTGAGGGTGTGTGCAAGCTGAATCTTGCCGTTCTCGTCTTTGTAACGGAGTTTGAGGCGGTTTGCCTGATACGACTCAAAGTTAGACACGGAACTTACCTCCAGCCAGCGCTTCTGGGCCGCGCTGAACACCTCGAAATCATATGTGATGGCAGATGTGAAACTCATATCGCCGCCGCACAGGCGCACAATGCGGAAAGGGAGGCCAAGGCTGGCCACAAGCCTCTCTACGTGAGCCACCATACCGTCCAGTGCCTCATAAGATCTCTCCGGCAGGCTGAGCTGCACAATCTCCACCTTGTCGAACTGATGCAGGCGGTTCAGTCCGCGCACGTCCTTGCCGTATGAGCCCGCTTCGCGGCGGAAGCAGGGGGTATAAGCGGTCATCTTGACAGGGAAATCCTTCTGGGCAAGGATAACATCACGGTAGATGTTGGTCACAGGCACCTCGGCGGTGGGCACAAGGTAGAAATTATCCAATGTGGCGTGGTACATCTGCCCCTCCTTGTCGGGGAGCTGGCCGGTTCCGAAGCCGGAAGCTTCGTTCACCATAACGGGCGGTTCGACCTCCAGATAACCGTCCTGGCCGTTGAACTCCAGGAAATAGTTAATCAGAGCGCGCTGCAATTTGGCTCCCTTGCCTTTGTAAACCGGGAATCCCGCGCCTGTGAGCTTCACGCCCAGGTCAAAATCTATGATGTCATACTTGGCTGCCAGCTCCCAGTGGGGCAGTGCACCCTCTGCAAGAGCGGGAATCTCACCCTCCATCTTCACGATTACATTATCGTCTGCATTCTTGCCTTCAGGCACCTGTGCGCAAGGGAGGTTTGGGAGGAGTACCAGAAGGTCGTTCTGGCGCTTCTCAGCCTGGGCCATCTTCTCTTCCATGGCTTTAGACTGCTCTTTGAGTTCGGCCACAGAGACCTTTGCAGCCTCTGCATCCTCGCGCTTGCCCTCTTTCATCAGGACGCCGATCTGGGATGCCCTTGCTTTCTGCTGCTGCAGCAATGAATCCAGTTCACTCTGTGCGGCACGACGTTCACGGTCGCAAGCAAGTATCTGGTCCACAATCTCTTTTGCGTCAAAATTCTTGACAGCAAGTCGTTCTACAACAAATTCGGGCTTTTCCCTGAGAAGTTTGAGCTGTAACATTTCTTTATCGTTTTAACGAACTGCAAATATACACTTTTTTAGAAGATATGTCATTCGGCGCCAACCGGGTCCGGGAGGATAATCACCACCGTACCGAGTTTTACACGCTCTTTGAGATCCACGATATCTTCATTCCGCATCCTCACGCACCCCTCCGTAGCACGTGAACCTATCGATTCCGGGAACGGGGTGCCGTGTATGCCGATATCCCAGAATCCGGGAACGTCCAGCCGCAGGAACCAGGGGCCGTACGCGTCCTTTACAGGCCCCTTGCCGTCACGGAAATCGTGGGGAATTCCCTTGGCGTAAAGCAGTTCGTTAATCTTGAAGACACCCTCAGGAGTCTTGTGGTCGCCGCGGCGCTGCTTTGGACCGTAGTTCTTGGCGCAAGCTATCCCCCACTCTTTTATGGCGTACCCCAGAGAATCCACCAGAGAGAGGCGGAACGCCTGCTTGTCCACTACCACAAACGGGTATGACTTAGCCTGGGAAAGATACTGGGCAAAAGGCGCCGAAGCGCCAGAGTTCTCCTGCGCCCCCGCCCCGACCAGCATCAGCGCCAACAGCGCCATGATAAGAATAATCCTTTTCATATTATTTGCGAAGGTAGCAAAATAATATTACTGTCGATAACGTCTCCCGGAAGCAAAAAAAAATGGGCAACCCAAGCGGGATGCCCATTATTCTTAGATAAAAACCTGGACGGGAATTACGCCTCTGCCTCAGCGGGAGCTGCGGGAATTACAGAGACGAAAGACTTGTTGCCACGGGTTTTCTTGAATGCCACTGTACCATCGACCAATGCGTAAAGAGTATGGTCCCTACCCATTCCGACATTCTCGCCGGGATTGTGGACAGTGCCTCTCTGACGGACCAGGATGTTGCCAGCCTTGGCTGCCTGACCGCCGAACAATTTAACGCCTAAGCGTTTGCTTTCCGATTCACGGCCGTTCTTTGAACTACCGACACCTTTTTTGTGAGCCATAGTCTAAACTGGTTTAAGCGATTTCGTCGATTTGAATTTTAGTAAGATACTGACGGTGACCGTTCTTCTTGCTCATACCTTTGCGGCGGATCTTGTGGAAAACGATAACCTTGTCAGCCTTGCAGTGCTCCATTACGGTAGCCTTTACAGTAGCGCCGGCAACATAGGGTGCGCCAACCTGGACAGCACCTTCGTTGTCGATCAGAAGGACTTTGTCAAAGTTTACCGAAGAATCAACATCGGCTGCGAGACGGTTCACAAATATCTTGCTGCCCTTCTCAACCTTGAACTGCTGTCCTGCAATGTCAACGATTGCGTACATAAATTAATTTTTAAAAATTAATAGCCGTAAGCGGATATTACACTAAATATCTCTTTGCCAATAGCTTAACGACTTTATAAGCCCTCTTGGGGAGTGCAAAGATACTAAAGTTATTTGAATTGCAAAATTATTATTTATACATTTGTAACACAC
>JAFSUF010000085.1 GCA_017445425.1 Bacteroidales bacterium
GCAACACCCTGGTAGGGTGCGGCGAAGAGGTCATCAACATCGGGAAGGCCACCACCCCCACCACAGAGATTGCTGACACTGGTGAAAAGGCCGACGGTGGCATCATCATAACCGCCAGCCACAACCCGATGCAGTGGAACGCGCTCAAGCTCCTTAACGCGCAGGGCGAATTTCTCACCGATGCCGACGGGAAGGCCGTGCTGGCCACCGCCGCTGCGGAGGATTTTGAGTTCAGCGAGGTAACGGCGCTGGGCACAATAACTTATAAAGATTACACCCAGATCCACATCGAGGCCGTGATGAACGACTCGCTGGTGGACCTGCAAGCAATAAAGAACGCCCACTTCAAGGTCGTGCTCGACCCTGTGAACTCGGTGGGCGGCGTGGTAATGCCCAAGCTCCTGGAGCAGATGGGCGTGGAGTGCATCACCATCAACGGCACCCCGGACGGCCACTTTGCCCACAACCCGGAGCCGCTACCCGCCAACCTGGTGGGGCTGAGCCGCACCGTGGTCGCCAACAACGCACATCTGGGCATCAGCGTGGATCCCGATGTGGACCGCCTGGCGTTCATCTGCGAGAACGGAGAGCCGTTTGGCGAGGAGTACACCATAGTGGCGGTATCGGACTATGTCCTCAGCCATGTAAAAGGTCCCGCAGTCTCCAACATCTCCTCCAGCCGTGCCCTGCGCGACATTGCCGAGGCACACGGCTGCCCCTACTATTTCTCTGCCGTGGGCGAGGTGAATGTCACCACCAAGATGCATGAGGTGGGTGCGGTCACCGGCGGCGAGGGGAACGGCGGCGTCATCTACCCCGCCCTGCACCACGGCCGCGACGCGCTGATGGGTGTCGCCCTGTTCCTGAGCCACATGGCGCACAAGGGGCTCAGCGCAAGCGCACTGAGGGCCACATACCCCGATTATTACATCTTCAAGAACAAGATAGACCTCCCCAACGCTGCGGCTGCGGAGAAGATTTTCGAGGCGGTGAAGAGGCGTTACGCAAGCGAGAAACTCACCACCATAGATGGTGTCCGGATAGATTTTGAGGCGGACAAGATGTGGGTCATCCTGCGCAAGTCCAACACCGAGCCCATCATCCGCATCTACGCAGAGGCGCCCATAGAGGTTGCCGGCGAGGCTCTCGCAGAAGAGATAGTAAACCTCGCTCACGAGATTCTCTAAGATATGTTCTCATTCAGGACTACACCGCTCCTGGAGCAGGAGGACCTGACTCTCAGGCGCGGGCGCATTGCCGTGCTGGAGAGCCCCACGGCGTGGCATCCGCAATACGGAGAATACCTGGGCTACACGCTGGCCCGCTACCGCAACGTGGTGCGGCTCTCCTCCCTGGAGGAGCGCGACGTGATTGCTGCCTCCGACGCCGTGGTGATAGATCATCAGATCACCGGCAATAGGTTTGACCCCTTCCTGAAGCCGTTGCGGGACTTCCTGTTAGAGCAGAACCGCAGCCGCAAGCCGGTATCGGTATATATAGTGGACCGTTTCAACCCCAGCGGCCGCTGCGTGGAGGGCGGACACTACGACGGCCTGCCGCACAAGCACGGACTCACCCTCGGGGAGCTGGCCAACATGTATTACAGCGAGATGAACGCCTGCTTCCCGCTCCACATCATCTCTGCCGCCGCAAACGACGCCGCGCGCGAACTGATGCCGTGGAGCATCCCGCAGCCGTGCGGATTCGGCTCGCTGTTCTCCGCCACCTTTATGAGCGGCGCCTACCTCTGGAACGGCACCAACGTGAGCTGCGGCATGGGGACCACCCGCCCCTACGAGATGTTTGGCGCCCCCTTTATGGCACGGCTGGAGCGGGGGCGCGACTATGTGTGGGAGAACGCCCTCACATGGAACGATGTGGATTCTCCGGTCTATGATCGTGCTACTTATATGCGCTGGTGCGATTTTACGCCCCATACAGGCCTTTATCAGGGCCAGCTGTGCCACGGCTTTCAGATGATACCGAACCCCGGAGAGACGGGCTATAATGCCCTGCTGCACACTTTGCGGCTCATCCGCTTCATCAGGGAAACCTGCCCTGAATTTACCTTCAACGAACGGATGGACTCCCTGGCCGGCAGCGAGACGGTGATGGCATACCTTCGCGGCGAAGCCGACTACGACACCTTGCGCAACCACCTCAAGACAGAGGAGCAGAAGTGGCTGCGCAAAGCCAGGAAATACCTGCTCTACGACGAGCCTCTCTACCGCATAAAATAAATCAAAGAAGCCGGTCCATGAGGATCGGCTTCTTAGTTATTGAGTATTGATGGTTAGTTCTTCTTGTAGAGGTAAACACCGTACTTGCGGCCTGTGCCGCCAACCTTGTATTTACCGTCACTATTGAAGTACAAAACTTCGATTGAGGTGCTGCCACCACTGGTCTTTGTATAGTAGAAGTAGAAAGCATCTTCCACAAGACCATCGCCGTCTTTAGCGGCGCTTAGGGTTGCAGCGTCTGTCAAAGACATGGTTCCTTTGGTTGAGCTGACCCTAATATAGCGACTGTACGTAGTGCTGGAGTTTCCAGTTACATATCCTTCGGGGCCATTGAGAACATATGCATCACCCTCAGCAGTAATAGTAAACTCACATGCAGAATAGTCACCTGTAATAGTGCCGTCAACTGACTCTACCTCTACTGCGGTACCTGCCTGGTCACCTGCAAAAGCTCTCTTGCCGCCAAGACCAGTGTAGTTGTTTGCATCGGTAGACACAATCAGATAGGTTGCACCGCTTGTAATTGATGATACCTTGGTGTAGCTAGAAGCGGCCTCACTAATGACTGTCAGAGTGTAAGAAGCCTCGTCTGCCTGGAGTTCTGCAGTAGCGGGTGCAGATGCCTTGACGGTGAATACACCTGTACCATTGATGGTAACGGCGCCTGCAGCAGATACTGTAGGATATGCACTTGACGCAACAGAAGCATCAGAGCATGAAACACTGTAGGTTACGCCATCGGTCTTGCCAGACAGGGTCGGAGCACCTGCAAATGCATAAGGGAGAGTCAGGCCATAAACATTCACAGAAGCTTCGCTTGCGCTGAACGCAAGGTTGCGCTTCTTGGGCTGATTGTCGTCCAGTTTGAACAACTCCAGAGAGCTTGCACTGCTGGTGCTGGACTGGAAGTAATTACTGCTGGAAGAGTAGCGGAAGTTATAGGAGTCCCTCTTGATGGTCAGGGCGCCAGTGGATGAGATAGCGAAAGAAGAACGATAACCATTCTCAGTGGTGGATGCCACGAAGTTAGTGCTGCTATTTCTCAGAACGAAATAGTAGTCATTAACGCCATCAGCAGCGGGAACCACCATAGAGAACTTCAGGTCGGTTCCATCCTGGTTGGTAAGGACAATTTCGCAACCCTCAACATCATCAGCATCAATCTGGTCGTCAGTGATGGTCACATCAACAGCATTGGCAACAGCCTGCTGGAACGCTGTCTTGCCGGAGTTCAGCACAGGCTTGAATGCCTTGACTGTAGAGCCGCTTCTGTAAACGAATACATAGCTGCCATCAGCAACAACTTCATCGGCAGAGGTAACCTTGGAGTACATAACCTTTGCAGGATTGCTGTTGACGATATTGATAGTGTAGGAAGCTTTGCCCTTCTTAAAGGTTGCATTTGCCTCGGCGGTTGCGGTAATCACAGCCTTGTCGCCCTTCTTGACACCAGATGCGATGGTGACAGCACCGGAAGTAGGATCAACGGTAGCAACGCTCTCGTTAGAAGATGCATAGGTGACGTCGGTCTCAGCACCGCTGAGGGCGGGAACGCCCTTACCTTCTACCCAGTTGCTTACAAACACATCGTACTCAGCCGCATTAGCAGAGAATGACATGTTCTGGGGAGTACGGCCATCGTCCAGCTTATAGAGGCAGATGTTAGCTGCATAGCTGCTGCCGGTCTGGCTGATGCCACTGAAGTAGTTGCTGGAAGACCAGTAGAGGTGGTAAGTAGCGTCACTGGCACGCGCGATAGTAGCGATACCGTTGGCATCGATGCTTATAGCTACTGTGTGGGATTCTGTCTTATCCTCTGCGCCGAGGGCAGAGTTGCCGGAAGCACCAGGATAGAGGTACTTGCCTGCAGATTCAATCCAGAGATACTTGCCATCCTCAAAAGTGATCACGCAATTACCCAATTCTTTTGAAGTGATGGTGTTGTTCACGATTTGAACTTCCTGCACGTTTGCCGCGCTCTTTGTGAATGCGCTTCCGTTAAGAATCGGCTTGAACACTGCGGATGCGGACTCGTAAACCAACAGATACTGACCGTCCGGTTCAAGGTCATCGTTGGAGAGAACCTTGGTGTAAACCGGATCTGCAGGATCGCTGCTGGTAATATTGATGGTGTAGGAAGCGGTTGCAGCCCTATAGGTCTCGTCTTTTGCGGCGGTGGCTGTAATCACCGCTTTGTCACAACTCTTAATACCCTCGGAAAGAGTAACCGCGCCGGTAGAGGGATCCACAGTTGCCACAGCCTCGTTTGAAGAGGCATAGGTAACGGTGGTCTGTGCACCGGACAGGGTGGGAACTTCTTTACCCTCTTCCCATGCCCCTGCATATACATCGTATGCAGCCTCAGCTGCGGAGAATGCTATGGTCTGGGACTGGCGGCCGTCATCGAGCATATAGAGGCATATACCTGTCTGGTAGTTGCCCTCAATGGCGGTGTTACAGCTGAAGTAGCTGCTGTAGGTGGACCATACCAGATAATAGTTACCGCACTTGATCTCTGCAATACCGGCACTGGTGAAGCCGATGGTAAGGGCGTTGGTCGCAGTTTCCTCTGCATTCAGGGAAGAGCTGGAGCCGCTTGTGCCGGGATAGAGATACATATTCTCTGCGTCAGACTTAAGATAATAGCCCTGCTCAAGTGTGAGATGGCATTTCTGGAGATCGTCAGACTCTATTACACCGTTGTTAATCTCTACAGCAATTGCATTTGAAGTGCTCTTGGTGAAGCTGCTCCCGGTTATGTAGGGATAGAAAGCCATGTTGCCGCCTTCGTAAACCAGAATGTACTGGTTGCCGACTTCCAGGCTGCTGACATCGGTAACTTTGACGTACTTGGCCTTGGCTGCACCGGGAGTGCTGTCGGTAACATTGAGAGTATAGGTCGCAACTGCGCCCTGATAATTGTCGCTTGCAGCGGCAGTGGCTGTAATCACGGCAGTACCCTCACCTATCACTTCAACTGCGCCGGTTGCTGGATCTATGGTGGCAACAGCCTCGTTGTCTATGGAATAAGTTACATTGGTCTTTGCCTCGGAGACAGCCTGGCCGGTGAAGGGAGTATCCGCATCGTTATAGATGTCAAAGGCTACAGTCTCAGTCTCAAATACGGGAGTCTGAGGCATACGTGCAGTATAGAGAGCTGTCTGGCCGTAACCGGAAGAGGCAATCTTCCAACCCTCACTGTAATATGCATAGAAAGAGGTGACGGTGGACTCATAGATGCTTATGTTCCTGAAGTTGGTGCCGTCATAGTCCCAAACCATATACTTGGTGAGGTCGCCGTCGGAGGCTACCAGCGAGTAGCTGCCGCTCTCGCTCAGGCGCATCAGGTGGCCGGCGCCATGGCTGAAGGAGTGCGTACCGTAATTTGCCAGAGACTCCTCTACAGCCTCCGCTGTCCACAGAATACCATCTGCCTGCTCAAGAGAGATGGTCTGCGTCTGCTCATCAACAGTCACAGCCTGAGAGCCGAGACTCTCGCCGTTATAGCTGAGAGCGTTGTCTGCAGAGACAATCATATAATCATAACCGGCATCAATGGAGGCTGCCTTGTAATAAGTCACCTTTGGCGAGTTATTCACAACGGTAATCTTGTATGTTGCGGTGCCGCCCACATACTGAAGGCCGTTTCCAGTCGCAGTTGCGGTGATGGTCGTCTCGCCGGTAAGACCGGTAAGGGTGACGTTACCGTCCTGGTCAACGGTAGCCACATCCGTATTGCCGGAGACGAAAGTGACTGTGCCGGCGCTTTCCGGATTTGAAATGTAGAGAGTGGGAGCTACTGAACCGAAATCGGAAATATCATTAGAGTAGATGTCATAAACCACATGGTCAACCGGATCGCCACTGGTGCCTTGGTATTCCATCTCAATAGCCTCGCGGGCCACACGGGTAGTGTTGCCGCCCTCCTTGACTGTCATGTCCATGGCGATGTTGATGAACTCGCTGGCATAGAAGGTAAGAGAAACGGGGGTAGCGTAGGTCTTGGTGTAAATATACTTGTCGGTAACAACTTCAACACTCTGCACACTCTTGGTACCGGGAACGGTAACCATATATACATAGCTGGTTGCTGTCCTTCTCAGACCGTCCGGATATTTCATGGTGAGCTCGTAGGCGTTGGCATTGGCCTGGAAATCAGCTGTGCTGGTCTCAAAATCCACGTCAGAGTAAGCGACTTCGCCGGTAATGATACCGTTATATTCCCTGGTATTCTCCACGCAGTTGATCTTCACGCTCTCTATGTAGCTGCCCTCCAGGTTGGTGATAGCCAGACGGGAGAGGGCGACGGGACGTAAGAATTCGAGGAATACCCTCTGCCCGTGGCGGGAAGAGGAGTAAGTGTCGGAGCACTTGCCAATCAGGAAATCTGCCTTGGGGTCAATCAGGGACTCTACGTGAGGCTGCTGCAGAGAAGGTACAAGGTACTTGTCGTTCTCGCGGGTCGCCATGAGAGCGGTGTATGCGAAGGTCGATCCGGCCTTGGTGAGTGCGGACGGAGGGTTGACGATAACGGTTGCGTTGTCAAACTCGGCATAGAAATATGCCTTCTCCCAACTGCCGTCCACGGGGGTGGTCATCTCCACCTTGGTTGCCTCCATAAAGTAGGGATTGCCAGCTGATGGAGTCTCCGTTTCAAAGATGTGGACATCATTGACATCGGTATTTCTCCAGTCAGGGACAACCTTGAGCATCAAGGCAGTCTTAGTTTCCGAGGCCGATGGCACCTGAGCCTCGAAAGTAACGGTGTGGTTCTTGTCCTGCTGCTCGAGTTTCTCTTCGGGCCTGTTGCAGGCTGCCACTGCCACAATTGCCAGTGCACATAAGAGTGCAGAAAATATGTTCTTTTTCATAGACTTGAAATAAATTCTAATAGAGGTAATCATCGGCAGGAATGTCAAAAATAGAGTTGTCAAAGACGTCGAGTTCGCCGTCGTGACCGGGATCATACGGAACATCCTCTCCCGGTTTGCCCGATTGGCACACTATACCGGCCAGATTTACACTGACACATACAGAAACCGGAGATTCGTACGGGGTAAAGTTATCTTGTTTTTTCATAGCAAAAATATGTTATTCAAGCATAGTGTTCTGGAACTGGGTAATCAGGTCGCGGGAAATACCAAGGGTATTGACTGCGTAGTTGACTGCCTTTTCCTGATAAGTGCTGCCAGACTGGTTGTTGATCTGGGATACACCGCTGTGGTAGTAGTTAACGCTGTCACTGGTACGCTTGCGGACACCTACTACAGAGAATGAGGTCATCTCATAGTCCATGTCGCAACGCTCCAGGGGAACACCCAGGATTGCCTCCAGCATCATGCAGGTGTAACCTGTACGGTCGGCACCCACACGGCAGTGGATATAGACATTGACGCCGTTTACAACTGCGTTCATGACGCGTTTGAGGGTAGCGCCCATGTTCTGGGCATTGTTCAGATCGTTGGTGCCGCTGTAGGACTCCTGGGTATGGCCACGGTAAGTGTCGGCATCGTAGGTAGTAATCTGGGTGAAGCCCAGAGGATTGTTCCTCTCGCTGCTGCCGCGCAGGTCGACATCAAGACCGATATTCATATACTGCTTGATGACCTTCTGCTCATAGGAATCGGTATTGTCCATGTTGCTGCCTCGATACATCCTGCCAAACTTGATATGCTTGCCAGAGCTGGTTATCTGCCCACCGAAGTCACGGCAGTTGTTTGCACGGTTCTCTGTATATGTAGAGCTGGTGAAGCTTTCGTTGATCTTCATCATACGGCGGCGACCCTCGGTGGTAAAGTTACCGGAAGCAACTTCGCTGCTGCCGCTCTTCACCACATAGTAGTAAGTGAGGCGGTTGCCTGCCTGCTCGGGGATGAGGTTGTAAACATCAACCGAGTTGGAAGCACTACTTACAGTGATAGGCTGGTCTATGTAGTTCACCTGCTGGGTGTGTGCAGCGTCGGTGTAAACATATACATCCTTGCTGCCGGAGAGTGCGCTGGACCAGGTGATGGTAACCGGCTTGGGGCAATCCCAACGGTTAGACCAACTGGGGCTGTAGTTAACGCCGTTGTAAGAGTAAACACCGCTGCTGGATGAGCTGCCGCCGCCCCAACTCCAGCTGCTGCCGCCGCTGATAAGGGTGGTTGAGCTGTGGTTGTCTGCTGTGTATGTAGAGAGAGCCTCGTTCAGGTAGTTGTAAACCAAGTCGTTCTCCAGGTTGTAAACACCCTCCTGGGAAACGCGGTTGATATACAGGGTATAAGATGCAGAACCAGAGTAATACTCATCGTTACCGGCTGCGGTACCTGTGATAGTAGTGCTGCCAAAGCCATTGATGGTGATGGTAGTGCCGGAAATGGTAGCAACGCTTGTATTAGAAGATGAGTAAGTCACATTACCCACAGCGTTCTGGAGTGCCTGGACGGTCATTGTGCCGCTGGCGGTCTCCATGGATTGGGTAATCGAACTCTGGGAGAAAGAAGGCGACTGGGTCTTCTTGGTGCTGCCGCTGGAGGTCTTGAGGTAGAGGTGAACACCAACACCTGCTCCGCTGCCGCCGATCTTGAAGCGGTCGGTACCGTTACCGGACATCGAAGATGTCTTGTAATAGAGTACCTCGCTGGTTGAAGTGGAGTTCCTCTGGGCGGTCATGAATTCGAATACCTCGCCGCTTACAGTCAAGCTGTACAGATAATCGTCAGCAGGTTTCGAGCTCTCGAATACTAGACCGGTAGTGCTGTTGCCGCTGTTGGAGTAGTCGCAGAGCAGATACTTGCCGTCGTTGAATACGAGGCAATACTTGCTGCCGCTCTGGGTTACGGTGAACTCATAGCCGCTGTAAGCGTTGTTAGCATCGGTGATGACACCACTTGCAGGAGAGATGCTTACATAAGAACCGTCGGTGGCACCCTTGAACAGGCGGGTGTCGGAAACGTCGGTGATCAGATAGGTCCCGCCTACTGTCAGGGAAGTAGCCTTCACATAGGTAGCGTCACCGGTAGAAGGAGTAGAAGAAGCCTCGTTAACCACCAGGGTGTAACCCTTGGATGCTGCATTGTAGGTGCCAGAAGCAGCTGCGTTTGCGGTAATGGTTGTCTGACCTGCCCCCTTGATAGTGATGGTGGTACCGGAAACCGTAGCCACATTGGTATTCGAAGAGGTGTAAGTCACATTGGTCTGTGCACCGCTAACCTGCTGGACAGACAAGGTCGAACCCGCAGGATAGTTGTTCATCGATACGGTCACTGTCGACTGCGAGAACGAGAGGTTCTGGTCCTGCAGGTTAGAAGAGGAACCGCCTTCCGAAGTAAGTTTATAGAGACGGATGTTGGTTACCTGGTAAGCACGCATCGAGAAGCCGTGTGCGGAACCGGAGTGATAGAAGTAATAGCTGCCGGAGCTTACACCCATGCCGTTTCCGCTGGTGCTGCCGCTGCCACTACCGCTAATGGTGAATGCGGTAGCAGAAGATTCAGAGTCGGTGTAAACAATCCTGTTGTCTGCAGTAGGAACGACCAGATACTGGCCGGTGCTCTTAACCTTGATCTTCCAGTTGGAGCCGGAAGCAATGAGCTCTACCTCTGCGTTGAATATCTCACTGTCGTTGTTGAAAGTGAGGGTAGTGCTTGAGTCGATGTCCCTCTGGCCAATGTACTGACCATTGGTAACATCACCCTGGCTGCTGGACCAGTTGCCGGTGAGCACTGTAGGGAACAGAGCGATTGAATACTGGCTGCCGGATGACTCATAGCCGCCAAGCAGGTAGGTACCTGCAGATACGCTTGTCTGATATGTGTAGGTACGGGATGTGCTTGAAGAGCTGGAACCGGAAGAAGTAATGGTCAGGGTGTAAGACTGCGATGCAGGATTGTATGTGTCATTACCGACTGCATTTGCAGTGATGGTGGTTGTACCTGCACCCACGATAACCAGCTGGCTGCCGTTTACAGTAGCAACATTGGTGTTGCTGGAGCTGTAGGTTACAGTTGTCTGGGCACCGCTTACAGACTGAACAGAATAAGAGTTACCCACTGTGTAACCGTTGTCAAGCGACCAGGTAATGCTGGGGCTTGCAAAGGTCAGGGTCTGATTCTGCTTGTCGGGATTGACGGGAGTTGTGCCGCCATCAGCCTGCAGTTTATAGAGCTGTACACGACGGTCGCTTGCGCTTGAGCTGGAATACTCAAATGCGCCGCTCACATAACCCAGGTAATACTTGTTGTAACCGCTGGAGTGGCCAGAACTTACTACCTGGACACCGCTGTTATCATATTTGAATGCGTGATAGTAGCTGGTTGCTGAAGAGCTGTAGCTGCTGGTGCGGCTATTGGTAGAATTGATCTGCAACTCGCTGTTGGAGTAGAAGATGTACATACCGTCAGTATTCTTGACATTGTATGCCTGTTGACCCGACAGGTTAGCGTGCTCTACGCCTGCGTCAGAGACTGTGAGGGCATATTTATCAACAGTAGCGTTAGAAACAATCTGGCCGTTGCTGATTGTAACATCCACTGCATAGCTGCTTGCGTTGCTGCTGAAAGCTGCAAATGCCTTGCTGCTGCTCTCGTCAACAAAGAGGTAAGTACCGTCCCAGCTTGTGGGCTCGGAGGTAACCTTAACATATGCTGCATCACCACTCGGAGTGGGAGTCGAGCCGTCGCTGATAACCAGGGTGTAGCTCTTGGAAGCTGCATAGTAGTTATCGTTCTCAGCTGCATTTGCAGTGATGGTGGTGGTACCTGCACCCACAATCACGACGTTGGTACCGGAGATAGTAGCGACGTTGGTATTGCTGGAGGTGTAGGTAACGGTGGTCTGGGCACCGCTTACGGCCTGAACTGCATAAGAGTTGCCTGCGGTGTAACCGCTACCAAGGGTCCACTGGATGCTGCTCTGTGCAAACGAGAGGTTCTGGTTCTGCTTGGTGGCTGCGGAGCCGTTCTCCAGGCGGAAGAGCTGTACGCGACGGTCGGTATCACTGGAGGATACGCTGCTGCCGCCGGAATAAGTGAAGGAGCCGCCGCTGTAACCCAGATAATACCTGTAAGAGCCGCTGCTCTGGACTGCACTTGCAACCTGGACGCCTCCATTGGAATATTTGAGGACGCTGTAGTAAGTGTTCATAGAGCTACTGCTGCTCTGGCTTGCCTTCTGGTTGGTAGAGCCGATATAAACCTCGCTGCTGGACCCGAAGATATACATGCCGTCGCTGTTGCAGATGTTGTATGCCTCCAGACCGGAGAAGTTGGAGTTGGAGTGCTCGACACCTGCGTCTGTCACCGTGAAGGCATATTTATTGATATTGGAGTCAGCGACAATCTGGCCGTTGCTGATTGTAACATCCACTGCATAATTGCTTGCATTGTCGCTGAATGCTGCGAATGCCTTGCCTGCATCCACGTCCACAATGAGGTAAGTGCCGTCCCAGCTGCTGGGCTCGGAAGTAACCAGAGTGTAAACTGCGTCGCCTGTCGGAGTAGAAGACTGGGAGATTACCAGAGTGTATGACTTGGTTGCAGCATTATAGATATCGTTGGCAGGAGCGCTTGCGGTGATGGTAGCTGTACCGACACCGACAATCTCGATGCGGGTACCCGATACCTTAGCTACAGCCTCGTTGTTGGAGGAGTAGGTAACGGTGGTGTGGGCGCCGTTGACTGCCTGGACGTCGTAAGTATTGCCAATTGTATAACCGTTGCCGACCTGCCATGTAACGGTAGCCTGGGCAAACGAGAGTTCCTGATCTTCCTTCTCGGGATCCTGGGGTGTAGGGTCATCGGGATCGGGATCCGTGCTGTGGGCAGCATCGAAACTGAGGTTGAAGGTGTAGGTCTTACCGGCGTTGATGTTGGTATCGCTTGAAATTGCAAACTGGTGGTAGAATACAATCTCATTGTTATTTGCATCGGTAGCTGTGACCTTTGCCTTCAGATTGCTGCCTGCAGGGATACTGAAAGGGAGCACGCCGGCATAGAACTGCTCGGCCTCACCGGCAGCAATGGCTTCCGCATCGTTAACTGTGAGGATAACCTTCTTGGACGCGCCTGACTGAGCCTTCCAGGGGATATTGTCATAAGTGATATCACCGACAAAATCACCGGTAATCTCGCTGGTAGCGGTGAATTCTACATTCTTGACCACGATGGGACCGCTGGTAGTGTTGGTCACATTATAGTCAAAACGGGAGAGGACGTTACGCATGCGGACGCTGAGCTGGTCAGAGCGGGGCACGCCAAGTTCCTTACCTATCAGGGGGAAACCGTCGCCGGCTATGTGGTCCATATTGCTGTTACCGCTCTGGACCTGAGACTCCGGGATGGTGATGTGAATCTGCTGGGGAGTCTTGTTGTCTTCGCGGTGGGGATAAATCATATACCAGTCGTTGACATAACCGGAGTATGTCAAACGGCCTCCGAAAGTGTTGTTGCCCCTGTAGGTCAGGTGGCCCGAGACATAGCTCTCTGCGCCATCCTCTATATTGATGGCGGTCAGTTGGTCATTGTCGGCCCAAAGAGTAGCCGAGCCATTGTTGACGGTCTTGGTAACGACGCCGTCTTCTGTAGTGACATAACATAGAATCTCCTCAGCGAAGAGACCTTCCTGAGGAGCTTCTTCCCGTACGGCAGTACAGGAGCAGATACTACAAAGGCCTGCGATCAAGACCCCCATAGTAGCTAAAAAGAAAGTTTTTTTCATAGCTTGATTAAGTGAATATAATTTGTTAGTTGCTTTCAGAATCGTCATAAAGCACAAACTCGGGAGCGGAGACTTCAAATATCTCCAGGGGGCCTTCAAAGGGAGCGTTAAATTCGCCACCGTGCTGCCAGTCAGAAATAGCAGCCTGCATCATTGCACCTTTACAGTCAATAACTATCAGATCAGAGGCCGGAGCCTCGTAAGAACAAACACTAAGTTTTGACATTTTTGATTCTGACATTTTGTTTTTAAAAAAAAAGCCAAAAGGTGCGCAAAAATACGTTTTTTCGGCTAGAAAAAAAAAAAAAAATAATAATAATAGGCTGAACATCAGCCTATTTCAACAATCCTTTGAGCACCTCTGTGGTAATCCGCCTTGTAGCGCTGTTAACAGCGGATTTTGTGGCTTTTTTTACCGCCGTCGATGTCGCAGTTTTCTTTTTGGCCGCGGTCGATTTCTTTTTGGTGGCTGAGCCGGTTATGGACTTTGCCGCATTGGTGGCGAGGCTGCGGGCAAAAGAGGTTGCAGCCGCCGCTATCATAGTGCCGAATATGGTCCTCTTGATGCCGGAGGATGCCTTCTTCCCCGCCTTCTCACGCTCTTTCTCTTTTTGGGCGCGTGCAAGAGCCTTCTCCTCTTCAGCAGCTGCCTTTTGGGCAGCTTTCTCCGCCTCCTCATACTGGGCGGTGAGGACTTCGTAGGCACTTTCGCGATCAAAGAATCCGTCGTAATTCAGGATATTCTGCGGGGCGCTCCTGTTGATATCGAGCCGCTGCCCTTCGCTGATGGCGCCGATGGAACTCAGCGGGAACAAAATCCTCGCCCGCTCCACTACAGAAGGGGCACCTTTCTCATCCAGGAAGCTTACCAGAGCCTCACCGGTAGCGAGCTCCGTTATGGCGGTGGCAGTATCAAAGCCCGGGTTGGCTCGGAAAGTCTCTGCCGCAACCCGCACCGCCTTCTGGTCGCGCGGAGTGTAGGCACGCAGGGCGTGCTGCACCCGGTTGCCAAGCTGCCCCAGGATACTGTCTGGGATATCAGTAGGCGACTGCGTAACAAAATATACACCGATACCCTTACTGCGAATCAGGCGCACCACCTGTTCTATCTTGTCTGTAAGGGCCTTGGGCGTATCTGCAAACAAAGTGTGCGCCTCATCAAAGAAGAACACCAGCTTGGGCTTCTCAAGGTCCCCCACCTCAGGCATCAGGGTGTAAAGCTCCGTAAGCAGCCAGAACAGGAAGGTAGAATAGAGCTTGGGACGCATCATCAACTCGTCTGCAGCGAGCACATTCATCACACCGCGGCCGTTCTCCACCGCCAGCAGGTCCTGCACATTGAACGCCGGTTCGCCAAAGAACTTGTCCGCCCCCTGGTCCTCCAGGGTGAGGATGGCGCGCTGGATGGCACCGATAGAGGCCGCGGAGATATTGCCATAGGTCGTCGTATATTCACCTGCATGCTTAGAGACAAAGTCCAGCATCATCCTCAGGTCCTTTATATCTATGAGCAGCAGGTCGTTATCATCTGCAATGCGGAACACGATGTTCAACACCCCACCCTGCACGTCGTTAAGTTCCAGCATACGCGAGAGCAACTGCGGCCCCATTGAGGAGACGGTGGTGCGCATGGTGTGACCCTGCTTGCCGAACACATCAAAAAAACGGGTCGGGCACCCCTCAAACTGAGGGTCCTCTATACCGAATTCAGGGCAGCGCTTTGCAATGAAAGAGCTCATGGCACCCGCCTGGCTTATTCCACTCAAATCCCCCTTCATATCGGCCATAAAGCAGGGAATGCCGGCCTGCGAAAATGTCTCGGCCAGCACCTGCAGCGTCACGGTCTTTCCCGTTCCGGTAGCCCCCGCCACCAGTCCGTGACGGTTAAGCATCCTGGGGTTAATATATATAGGTCCGTTATCGCTGTGGGCCACATACATAAGGTTGTCAGAGGTGTACATATCTTTTTTAAACGTGTATAAATGTCTTTTTAAAATACCTGTCCGTTTCCACACGGTTTTAAACGCTTAAAAACGCCTAAGTATCCTCAAATATAGCAAACTTTCCGTCCCGTTCTGCACCGGAGCGCAAAAAGAGGCTGACTAAAAAGGTTTTTAAAGGCTCTGAGAATTGCATATTTGAGGAAGTCTCAAACCAGTAGTACAAAGAAAAAGAGGGTGGCTAAGACTTTTTAGTCACCCTCTTATATAATTCAGAATCTCTGTTTACTTAGTAACGACAACTGCTACACGGTTCTCCTCGCGAACGTCAGATACCTGAACGGTGTCACCATAGTAGTTAACGGTGATGCGGCTAGCAGCGATGCCTGCATCCTTGAGAGCCTTGGCAACGCGCTCTGCGCGGTTCTGGGAGAGGGTCATATTGTGTTTGGGCTTACCAGTCTGCTTGTCAGCATAACCGCTAACGGTAACGACTGCATCGGGGAACTCGTTGAGGACAGCCACGATATGGTCAACCTTGGGAGCCTCTTCTTTCTTGATGACATACTTGTCGAGGTCAAAATAAACGTTCTCTACCTGTGCGCGGGCAGCAGCACGTGCAGCGGCAGCAGCCTCTGCAGCAGCCTTCTCAGCAGCAGCTTTCTCAGCGGCAGCTTTCTCTGCAGCAGCCTTCTCGGCAGCGAGACGCTCAGCCTCTGCCTTCTCTGCAGCAGCCTTCTCAGCGGCAGCCTTTGCAGCAGCGAGAGCGGCAGCCTCAGCGGCAGCAGCCTCAGCGGCGCGGACAGCAGCTTTCTTCTTTACAGAACCGATGTTGAACTTGAGGCCGAGCAGTGCGGCAAAGTTGTCATCCCACTTGAAGGGCTTCTTGATCTTGAGGATTTCGCCACCGAAGTAGGTGTTATCGTCCAGAGTGTTGAACTTGTTGTTGAGCGCGTTGTCCTGGAACTCAAGAGAGAGGTCAACCAGCTCGCTCAGACGGAAGTCAAAGCCAAGACCGGCGCGGACGGCGGGGCTGAAGCTACCAGCCTGGTCGTTAGCAGCAAAACGGTAGTTTGCACCTGCACCCAGGAAGATATAAGGATTCAGGAAACGTGTCTCTTTATACTTGAAGATGTTGCAGATGTCAAAAGTTGCATCCAAAGCAGCCTGACCATAATAGAAGGGGTTCAAAGTGCTGCCATTGGTGGTGAAGTAACCCATAGGGCCGGATATGGAACCACGCAGGCCAAATACCGGGGTGAAATCGTAACCGACACTGATCTGGCCGTTGGGGGAAATGTGTTTGAAGTGGCCGATTGTCCAATTGTTGGAGGTTACATAGTTAGCACCACCCTGAACACCAAGATACCAGCCGGGATAGAACTCATTCTGTGCGTTAGCAGAAACGCCCAGGAAAAGCAATGAAGCTAAAACAACAAGTACTTTTTTCATAGTTGCGTGTTTGTATAATTAATAATTTGTGATAGTTATTCATTTAACCGCTCAAAGATATGCAATTTGTATTAAAAAAACAATTTTTCGTATATTTGTCGTATGAAAATAGCAGTAGCAGGTACCGGCTATGTGGGCATGAGCATAGCCACGCTCCTTGCCCGGCGCAATAGCGTCGTAGCAGTGGATGTCGTCGCCGACAAAGTCGATAAGATTAACCGTCGCGTATCACCTATCGCAGATGAATACATAGAGCGCTTCCTGACAGAGAAACAGCTTGACCTTACAGCCACTACCGATGCCGCTGCAGCCTATGCCGGCGCCGACTTTGTGGTAATCGCCACCCCCACCAACTATGACCCGCAGAAGAACTTTTTTGACACCAGCCACGTAGAGGAGGTCATCGAAGTGGTCACGCGGATGAATCCCAGCGCCACCATGGTAATTAAAAGCACCGTGCCCGTTGGCTATACCAAGGCTGTGAGCAGGCGCTTCCCAGGGTCGCGCATCCTCTTCTCCCCAGAGTTTCTCAGAGAGAGCAAGGCCCTTTACGACAACCTCTACCCTTCCCGTATCATAGTCGGGTGCGACAGCGATGACCTCAAGGATGCCGCGGAGACTTTTGCCACCCTGCTCAGGAACGCAGCCCTCAAAGAGGAGATTCCCGTCCTGTTCATGGGCACCACGGAGGCAGAGGCTGTGAAACTGTTTGCCAACACATACCTTGCGCTGAGAGTGAGCTATTTCAACGAACTTGACACCTATGCCGAGATGAAAGGGCTAGACACCCGCTCCATCATAGAGGGCGTATGCCTTGACCCACGCATCGGCAGCCACTATAACAACCCCAGCTTCGGTTACGGAGGATACTGTCTCCCCAAAGACACCAAGCAGCTGCTTGCCAACTACAACGACGTGCCGGAGAATATAATCGGCGCTATCGTAGAGAGCAACCGCACCCGTAAGGATTATATCGCAGACCGGGTGCTGGCAAAGGCCGGCTACTACGGCGCCAACAGCACCTGGGATTCCGCCCGTGAGCACGATGTCACCGTTGGGGTATTCCGCCTGACAATGAAAACCGGCAGCGACAACTTCCGCCAAAGCGCCATCCAGGGCATAATGAAGCGTATCAAGGCCAAGGGGGCGACGGTCATTGTATATGAGCCCACCCTACCCGACGGCTCAACCTTCTTTGGCAGCGCCGTGATAAACGACCTTGCGGCCTTCAAATCAAAGGCAGACGCCATAATCGCCAACCGCAGCGATCCCGCCCTGTCTGATGTAATGGACAAGGTTTATACGAGGGATATATTCAAAAGAGATTAGTCTGCAGACTCTTTGTCAGAGTAAAAAGAAGATCCGCCAAGAAAACGGCCGTCTACCGTCTTGGAAATCTTACGCCACCATTTGGTGTTTGACAGATTAGTGCGGTGGCTGCGGCTGCACCAGCGCCTGTACATCGCCGACCCCTCACCATTGTTCAGATTCTTCTGGCGGTGGACAAAGAAATAGAACCCCTGCAATAACAGTCCCATTCCAATTACCAGATAGGCCTGCATATCAATTGAAGCGCCCTGACGCCATGAGAACAAGGTGACTGCTATAATGACGAAATTGACAATAAGTATAGAAACGGATGTAGCCAAATGGGTATATCCCACATCTATAAACATATGATGCAGATGATTTTTGTCTGGCTGGAATGGAGATACGCCACGTATCAGGCGGTATGTCATCACCTTAAGGGTGTCAAATACCGGCACGGCCATGATAGCAAGACAAATAGCCGGGAGCGACAGTCCAAGGTTTTCATAAACAGCACAAGGGGCTCCGGAAGTGAGGGTACGGAAAACAATCATGGTAAGCATGGTGCCCAGCATCAGGCTCCCGCCGTCGCCCAGAAACATCTTGGAGCGGTAACCAAAAACATTGTGGAGGAAGAACGGCAGCAAAGCACCTATGGCAAACAGAGCCACGCAGAACACGACATAGTCCCCGGAATAATAAGACAGAACTGCAAAAACCGAACAGGCCATCATGCCAAACGAAGAGCAATAACCGTCTACCCCGTCTATAAGATTCACCGAGTTTATAATACCCACGCCAGCCACTAAAGTGAGCGGAACGCTCACATATTCCGGGATGACATGCAAGCCCCACAAGCCGTGAAAATCGTTAATCTCGATACCCAGAACCGGAATCATTATCCAAACCAGCACCGATTCCAGAATAAATCTCAATGCAGGGGAGATATCCCGTAAATCATCCCAAAGGCCAATGGCATATATAAACGTCAGCATCAGCAGAGCCCATAGCAGCCTGATATCGCCCACAATGGCAAACAGAATCAGACTCACGGTCATAAAACCGATACAAACTGCCGCCCCGCCCATAATAGGTACAGGTTCCCGCTGCAACTTGCGGGCATCGGGATTATCTACAATGTTATGCTTGCGGGCAAATGACAGAACCAGGGGATACACCAGCATGGTTACCACAAAGGCAACCAGCATCAGAACGAAAGCTATCTGAGTAAGTGACATCCCCGGTTAACAGAATTATCTATTCAAGAACTTCCACCACTTGTGCCAGGTCCTTCTTGGACGGATCCAGAAGACCTCACCGGGATAGTGCCACCAAACCCTGCGGGTGTGGGCGCGCAACCTTGATTTGCGCAGGCTGCCGGAGGTATGCTGAGTGCCGGGCCGGGCAATCTCTTCCAGAAAGAACGTGCCCTCCCTCTTATCAGGCTTGCAAAGCAGCATCTCGTCCGGTGCGCCGCACACATCCTTCATAACCCACATGATTGCCCCGGCAAACTTAGAGAGGCCAATCCGCCTTATCTGCTTCATGACCCACCCGCGCTCATCTTCCTGCAGCGCCTTGAGAATGTAGAAATAATCGATGATATGACGTATTCCGCTCCCCTCTGCAAGAAAGTGGCGGAATATGTGTGACAAGGCATATACTGCATTAAACCGTGCAGAGGGATAAGCAATCCCCAACGATTTGTCCACCTCCATCTGAGCGGCCATATTCCTGCGGAAGAACCTCTGCAGAGGGCGGTTATGAGAGGGCTTATAAAGCCATGTAGGGTGGAAATGGACGTCAGAGCTCAAAGCAGGGGGCAAAACAGAGTGGACATTGTGCCACATGATGTGCTCCACCCTGCCCTCGGCTTTCATCCATTTCATCACCTCCCTTCTGGAGCCTGCAACCCACAGATCCACATCCCCGCACTTTCTCCATGCCGGGTCGGGATAAAGCTGGGCGACTCCTACCCCCTTAAGCACACAACATTTAAAACCGGCCTCATGGAACCTCTCGGATATCTCACGGGCACGTTTTAAATGGTGCCTGTACATAGACTCGGCATTATGTCTCGACTCAAGCCAGTGCTGCCAAGCCGACTCCGACGGCCGCTGCTCCTCAGGCAGCCTCTCAATCCCGTAAGAGAAAAACGCAGCCACAGACTTATGTCTGGCCTCATTTAACAACGCTATCCATTCATGTAATGCAGGCACCCGCGACAACTTTTCACGCGTACCGAGGGATACCTTAAGCAATTCGTTAAACAGACTCATAGCGACACTATTCTGGAATCAGACGGGCAAAATTATTCAATCTGGTCAAATATTCAAAATCAAGGTTTCCAGAGATTCACAAATCCATGAACTGGGGATTCACACTTTTGAACTCCGGCACCATACGCATCATATCCTTCACCATTTCCGGGATTTCTACCTTTTTTGCAAGGGCAGTCATATCATCAACAGCCTTCTCTACCTCCGGATAGCTATACTCCCGCACTTTGGCAATCCTGATACGGTCATGGAACGCAGGGAGAGTATTCTCCTTATCTGAGAGGACCTCCTCATAAAGCTTCTCACCGGGACGCAGCCCTGAATATTCTATCTTGATGTCCTTGTCAGGCGTAAAACCTGCCAACGTAATCATCCTGCGGGCAAGCAGATCAATCTTCACCGGTTTGCCCATATCAAACACAAAAATCTCGTTGCCGCTGCTCATGGTCGCCGCCTCCATCACCAGCCGGCAAGCCTCAGGGATGGTCATAAAGAAGCGATTGATATCGGGATGCGTTACGGTAACAGGGCCGCCTTTGGCAATCTGCTCACGGAAACGGGGAATAACACTGCCGTTGCTGCCAAGTACATTGCCGAATCGGGTGGTAACAAACCTTGTCTTCCCCTCCCTCTCCCCTCTCTCAAGGGAGAGACCCAGACTCTGAACGTAGATCTCTGCCAGGCGCTTGGTGCAACCCATGATGTTGGTGGGGTTGACAGCTTTGTCTGTAGATATCATAACCATCTTCTCCACACCGTATTCCAGACACTTGTCCGCCACATTCCTGGAGCCCTGGACATTTACCAGAACAGCCTCGCAAGGGTTCTCCTCCATAAGCGGGACATGTTTATAAGCAGCGGCATGGAACACCACCTGAGGGTGCCAGGAGCGGAAAGCAAAATCGAGGCGCTCCGGATGACGGACATCGCCGATGACGGGGGCAAAATCGACCCCCTTGAACTTATCCTCCAACTCAAGGCGGAGATTATGCATAGCCGTCTCTCCGTTATCGTAGAGGACAAGCTTCTTAACGCCAAATGCCGCAACCTGACGGACCAGTTCAGAACCAATCGACCCGGCCGCTCCCGTGACCATCACAACTTTATCCTGGAAATAGGCCTTGATCTCTTCCAGCGATATCTTGATTTCTTTTCTGCCAAGAAGGTCTTCCAGATTAATCTCACGGGGGTGGAAGAAGTTATCACCGTCAGACACCTCATCCAGAGTGGGAACAATCAGGGTTTTGACGCCGTGCCGGGAGCAGTAAGCTAACAGACGTTCAGCCTCCGCCTGTGCATCCGTGTCGCGGGTAAAAAGAACCGCATCTATGTTGCGGTCAAGAATCAGCCTGTCCAGCTGCTTATCATCAAAGAAACTATAAACGGGAAGGGCTTCCAGAATATACTTTTCATCACGGTCGCTGCGCTCGATAAACCCGCAGATCTTGTAATGGGGAGAATACTGGAGACGTTTGATTGTGGCAACGCTTTTATCAGAGGTGCCATAGACAAGAATCAGCTGATGGTTATAATGGTTCTGCTCCCTCTTAATCAGCTCATCATAGACCAGAATCATGCATACCCTTATGCCCAGCAGCAATGCCGCTGTAATAAGCACGTCAATCTCTACCGCAAGAAATGCAGCTTTGGAGTACACGCCCCCCAGCAGCAACGCTATTACAAGAATGACTCCCTTGCCCACAGCGACAGCGGCGAAAGGGATTACATCACGCACGCCCAGATGCCGGATAATGATGCGGAAAGTTCTGAAAAGCACCGACAGGGCCACAAATCCAAGCATGGCACATGCCAGGTACAAAACAAAAAAACGTGGGTTGAAGAGTCCTTCCACACGCTCCTTAACCGAATATAAGGCAATGAGCGATGCTGCAAGCGACAAGACGATGTCTATCGCAAAAATCAGCCCTCCCCGGAGGTAGGAATCTTTAAATGAAGACAGCAATTTCATAAGGCGAATCACTATAGGGGGGGGTAAAACATTGATATTTAGGCGGTTATATATGTATTACACTTATTTTCCTGCAATTCAAAGGTAGCAAATAAGAACAGATTCACCAAATTATGATAACTGCTCCCTTAGAGGACTCGCACCTGCAACCTGGCATAGGCCCGCTCAACCTTTTCAAGAGCTTTTTCCACGCTCTCGTCGCGCGCCAGGATTACACCCATGCGGCGATGCCCCTTGATGAACGGCTTCCCAAAAATCCTGATTTGAACGTCCGGTTCTGCGAGCACCTCCTCCAGATTTTCAAATACGACCTCAGTCGTGTCGCCTTCAACAACAATGGCCTTGGAGGCCGACGGACCAAAGAAATTCACTCCGGGTATGGGCAGACCGAGGACGGCGCGGGCATGCAGGGCAAACTCGGAGAGATCCTGCGAAATCATCGTCACCATGCCGGTATCGTGCGGACGGGGCGAGACCTCGCTAAAGAGCACCTGCTCGCCGCAGACAAACATCTCCACGCCAAAGATTCCGTATCCGCCAAGGGCGTCGGTAATCTTTTTGGCGATATCCTGCGCCTGCTTTAAGGCTTTCTCGCTCATCGGCTGGGCCTGCCATGACTCGCGGTAGTCGCCTTCCACCTGATGGTGGCCTATGGGATTCAGGAAAGTGGTACCGCCACAATGACGGACGGTAAGCAGGGTGATCTCGTAATCGAACTTCACGAAGCCCTCCACAATCACTTCACCGGCGCCTGCACGGCCGCCTTCCTGGGCGATATTCCAGGATCTGTCGGCATCGGCCGGGGTTTTGCACACGCTCTGGCCATGGCCAGAAGAACTCATAATGGGTTTCACCACGCAGGGGGTGCCGACCTCCTTGATGGCTGCGTCAAACTCCTCGCGGGTAGCGGCAAAACGATAGTTGGAGGTGGGCAGGCCCAGGGTCTCGTGCGCCAGCTGGCGAATGCCCTTGCGATTCATCGTCAGGAACGTGGCATTGGCCGTAGGTATCACATTATACCCCTCCTTCTCCAACTCCACCAGTGTGGGCGTTGCGATGGCCTCCACCTCGGGAATAATCAGATCAGGCTTCTCCTTCTCTATGATTTCGCGAAGTTTTGCGCCGTCCAACATCGACAGCACATAGCTGCGATGCGCCACCTGCATCGCGGGGGCATTCTCGTACCTGTCAAGGGCCACGACCTCGACACCATAACGCTGCAATTCTATTGCGACCTCTTTTCCCAGTTCTCCTGAACCGCACAACAGTGCTTTCTTTGCCACTTTAGTGAGTGGAGTTCCTATCTTTACCATATCTGATTTTTAAAATATTCTTATTCTTTGCCGCTTCTATCAGCCTCGGTCCGTTCTATCCTTGTTTGCTACTTATAGTACGCCTTATACCATTCCGCGAATTTGCGAAGACCTTCCCTCAGCGTAATCTTGGGGGTAAAACCAAAATCCCGCTCCAGCGCCGTAGCGTCCGCATAAGTGACGGGTACGTCCCCGGGCTGCATAGGCACCAGCTCTTTATGTGCCTCAAAGTCATAATCTTCTGGCAGCACACCGGCGCGGAGCAACTCCTCCTGCAGGATGTTCACAAAGTCCAGCAGGTTCTCCGGCTGGCCGCCGCCAATATTATATACAGCATAAGGAGGCACGGGCAGGCCATCCTCCCCTCGCCTGCGCTCCGGAGCCCTGGCCATCACACGGACAATCCCCTCAACTATATCATCCACGTAAGTGAAGTCGCGCCGGCAGTTGCCGTAGTTGTAAATCTGAATGGTCTCCCCTTTCAGCAACTTATTTGTGAATCCAAAGTAGGCCATGTCGGGGCGGCCGGCGGGCCCGTAAACCGTAAAAAACCTCAGTCCGGTGCTGGGGATGTCGTACAACTTGCTGTAGCAGTGCGCCATCAGCTCGTTGCTCTTCTTGGTGGCTGCATACAGCGACACGGGGTTATCCACCCGATCCTCAACCGCGAACGGCACCTTCTTGTTGCCGCCATAAACCGAGCTGGATGAGGCGTATACCAGATGCTGCACCCCCTTATAACCATCATTCCCGGCTTGAGAACTCATTCCGGTCTCCGAACATGAACAAGGAGACTGCGTGCCCTGGTCCGGAACGTGGTCAACGGAATGGCGGCAAGCCTCCAGAATATTGTAAAACCCGATAATGTTACTCTCAATATAAACATCCGGATTCTCAATACTATAGCGCACACCCGCCTGCGCCGCCAGGTTCACCACGATATCAAACTTATACTCCGCAAACAGCTTATCCACCAGCGCCTTGTCCGCAATGCTGCCACGCACGAACACATATTTGAGATGCCCGGTCTGGGCCGGGCATGACGGCACTTCCGAAGACGGGCATGACGGCACTTCCGAAGACGGGCATGATGCCCCACTCGAGCCGGCAATGACGGAGGCGTACTTCTCTTCAATACGCTTCAGACGGTACTCCTTCAGCGACACATCGTAATAATCATTCATATTGTCCAGGCCCACGATGGTCAAACAGTCGCCATCCCTGACCTTGCCACCGTTGTCACCCCCGACTCGATCGGGGGTCTCCATCAGCCTCATCACCAGATTGGCGCCGATAAACCCCGCCGCCCCGGTAACCAAAATAGTTTTATTATTAAAAGCGTTCATCTTTGCAAATATAACCAATCTCGGCAGAATATTTTGCCCGACAGGCACAAAAAAAAGGCCGATGCTAGGGCATCGACCTTTCACTTAACTCTATCAGTTTTTTACAGACTCATGACATCATCTTCACCCAGCGGGGCGTAGGGGCCGTCTTTGCACTCCAGGATTACTGTCCCGGACTCGAGCACCTCAACTGAGTGCCATTGGCCGATTGGGATGTTGAGGCCGACGCAGTCGCTGCTGGGGGCCATGTCAATTACCTCTGTAACAATACCTTTATCGTTATAATAAATCTCACGCAGATGACCTCTCAGGCAGACTACGGTTTCTGAAGTCGTTGTATGACGGTGGATGGGCAACTGAGTCCCAGGCTCCATCGCATTCAGCATTCGTTGCGACCCGTCCTCCGGCGAGTTACGCAAATCGCGATTCATCCTAAGCCGCGGCGAGGCTTTCGCCTGAGCCGTAAGATCGTCCAATATTTCTTGTGTTATCTTCATAATCTTGAAATCCTAACTAATTAAACCCAACCCTACTTATCACTTCTCACCGGTTCATCCAGCACCTCATACACCGAGTTGTTGCTCTTGTATTCCGGCACTATATCTTTCATCTTCTTGACGGTAGCCATCTTATCAAAGGTCTTGGCAATCTCTACCAACTCATCGATATCCTTAGAAACCGCCGCATAGTCATACTCCCTCACCTGCGCGATACGGATCTTCTCGTGGAAAGTGGGCTTGGTGCCCTCCCGCTCGTTCAAAACCTCCTCATACAGTTTCTCGCCTTCGCGCAAGCCGGTATACTTAATCTCCACATTTCCGGCACCTGAGAGGGCAATCATCCTCTTTGCCAGGTCCGCAATCTTGACCGGCTTACCCATATCAAACACAAAGATCTCACCGCCATTGCCCATCGTACCCGCCTCAAGCACCAGCTTACAAGCCTCGGGAATCAGCATAAAGTAGCGGACAATGCGTTCATCGGTCACAGTCACAGGGCCGCCATTCTTAATCTGCTCACGGAACAGCGGAATCACTGAGCCGTTAGAACCCAGCACATTACCAAAACGGGTGGTCACAAACTGAGTGTATTCCTTAGAGCCCGTGCCCAGCAGCGCCTCCTTCTTCAGCTTCCGGTCCAGACTCTGGACATAAATCTCACATATACGCTTAGAGCAACCCATCACATTGGTCGGGTTCACGGCCTTATCTGTAGATACCATCACAAACTTCTTCACTCCGTACTTCACACTCAAGTCTGCAATAATCTTTGTACCCTTAACATTGTTCAATACCGCCTCGCTGGGGTTGCTCTCCATCATAGGAACATGCTTGTATGCCGCAGCGTGGAACACATAGTCAGGCCTGTATTCACTGAACACCGCCTCCATCCTGCTCTGCCGGTCGATGCTGGTCACAATCACCTCGCAATCCACATCGGGGAAATCCTTCGCCATCATCAGCAGAACGTCGTGCTGGGGCGTCTCCGCCTGGTCAATCAGAATCATCTTTGCCGGTTTGAAAGCCGCCACCTGCCGGACAATCTCCATACCGATAGAACCAGCGGCACCGGTTATCAACACCCGCATGCCAGACAACAGCTCTTCCACCGCCTTCAAATCGATCTTAATCTCCTGACGGGGCAGCAAGTCCTCCACAGTCACCTCATGCAGCTGCATCTCCTTATCTGTCAATTCGCCATTGCGGACACTTGCCTCCTTAGCCTCTTCCGCCATGAATATCTTGCAACCCGCGCCTATAATCACATCCTGAATATGCTGATTCTGACGGAAGTCATTCACCCTGGCCGGGCTCACCAAAACAGCCTTAATCTTATCCTTATGAATAATCCCGGCGATATCGTCGTCCAGCGTATAGACGTTCACGCCCACAAGCTTCATCCCCTTGATACGGTGCTCGTGCGAGATAAAGCCCGCTAACTCAAAGCGCATAGGATTTTGCGAACGGATATACTTAGCCATCCCCACGCCGCCCGTCAGCGCACCGTAAATCAGCACCCGCATCGCAGGCTCATCCGCCTTAGACGATATAAACAGCATCTTCACCGTCAGTCGCATTGCCCACATCATCAGCGTTGCAAGCAAAAAGGTCATCAACGTCTCCAGCGGTGATAGCGCACCGAGAAATTCCACCCCAGCCCAGCGCATTACCAGGGAGCAAACAATTGTCAGCGCCAAAGTAATCATGTTGGCATAAGCCAACTTGACCAGGTCCACCGTGTTAGAATAGCGCAGCACCCCGGCATACGTCCTGAACACCTTCGCCCCCACCAGTCCCAGCAGCGCATAGAGCCCGGCCGTGCAAGCCACTGCCCAGCGGTTATCAACCGTAACCTGCGTGCGGTTGGACACCCAATAAATGAAAACTGCCGATACAAACAAGATACCCATGTCCATCAGCAGAATCACCCAATAAGGCAGCACATTCTTGGCAAAGTACCAATGGTACAGCTTCTTAATAAACTTAGAATCTTTTGTCATATATCGACGTCGGTATTCAATATGATTTCGCCTACAAAAATAACGAAAACAAACTGTCTTTTAAAAGCACAAGCATCTAAAAGTCCGGTCAAGCCGGGAATGACGAGCAATTCTTGCCGATATCGGCAAAAAGTGCTATATTTGTAGGTGCGGCAAGGCCAATCTTGCCGATATGATGCCCACGAATATGCCTACCGATATGGAGTATATATCAGTCACTGGATTTGCAGAAAGACACGGCCTGTCAGAAAGGACGGTCCGCAACTGGTGCGCGGACGGGAAAATTGAGGGAGCGTTCTTGACCGGCAAGACCTGGAGTATCCCGGTCGATGCCCCGTTGCCCACGCGCGGCGGAGGCAAAAAGAAACCCTCTCCCCTTCTGAAGAGACTTCGCGAAGAGAAAGAGGGCAAAGTGAGCGGCGGCATCTATCACCGCACGCAGATTGATCTGACCTACAACTCCAACCACATTGAGGGCAGCAAACTGACCCACGACCAGACTCGCTATATTTTCGAGACTAACACGATCGGCATTACTGCAAAAGGCGAATCTCAAACCATAAACGTGGACGACATCGTGGAGACGACCAACCACTTCCGTTGCATCGACTATATCATCGACCACGCCGAGGATAAACCGACGGAGGCCCTGATCAAAGAACTTCACCGAATTCTCAAGACCGGGACCTCCGACAGCCGTAAAGACTGGTTCAACGTGGGCGACTACAAACGCCTGCCCAACGAAGTGGGTGGAAGAGAAACCTGCCCGCCCGAGCAGGTGCATACCAAAATGAAGGCCTTGCTCAAAGCCTACAACGACAAGCCGGGGAAAACGCTCGAAGACATCATCGACCTCCATTGCCAGTTCGAACGAATCCACCCCTTCCAGGACGGCAACGGCCGCGTCGGCCGCCTGGTGATGTTCAAAGAATGCCTCGCCCACCACATCGTCCCCTTCATCATCAACGAAGAACTCAAACTCTACTACTACCGCGGCCTAAACGAATGGGGCCACATCAATGGCTACCTCACCGACACCTGCCTGACAGGTCAAGACCAGTACAAAGCACTGCTGGATTACTTCAAGATTAAATACTAATCCACCGCCGGGGTTATCATCGCCTCCGTCGTTGTCCTCGATGTTGCCATCGTTGCTCTAGGTCATGCGTTTCTCCAGTTCGCCACCCACTCCCCACCTTGTTCACGTCAGTAATGGACTTGCCTCGAAGAGCCGATAAGTCCGATGCTGCAAAGAATCAAAATTCCCAAGATTTTTAATTATCGAAAAACTACGGCCAATTTGCATATTAGCCGTAGTTTTTTCAAGTCCCCCGCTACGCCTTCCGCTTCGCCAGTTCTTCCGGGCGGAGCCATGCATGACCACAAGAGAACTTGCCGCGGCAAGAATTAGTAGTCGTCACCCAAATTTGCCCCTTTTCTTGCCGATACCGGCAAAAAGCGAACTAAACGAGAGTCGATTTTTCTTTTTCTTCTTTCTGAGTGTGCCCTGTTCGCTATCCTTTACCCATACAACTATATTATGCCGAATGAAGTAGTGAGACTGACAGGGGAAACGGAAATTGCCGATGGATGGCGAGAGCGTGATGCTCTCTCCGTCATAGTACAATTGCCAATCTCTCAGGCCAAGCGGAGTAAATACTTTCCTACCACAACCACACGCACAGGAATGCGCACAGATGCTGAACTTCATGCTTACGTAAAGCAGGCCCGGATCGAGAAGATCCGGGAGCTGCTCAACATAAACAGGACGCAACGTGTCAATCCTCTTCTTCATTGTTTACGGTCTGATTGAACAAGGCGTTTTCTTGAACGGTAAAAACGAAATTCGCATCGCTCACTGAGGTCATGTCACCATAGAAGCCAAGCATTCTCTTCCATTTCAGAATCATCAGCTCGGCGGCCATAGCATTCAGTTCGGCCACCTGAATGTTGCTTGCGTATAAATCATCTTCACCACTCTGACTTCCGAATGAGTCTTTGAGGTGATCATAATGTTCCGGGAATCCAGTAGTCACGCGAATCTGTCCCACAATCTTCCCTTGCTCAGATATAGTAAAGCCAAGGCCAGAGTCGATGAAGGACTTATTATGGTCCGCAAGATAATTGGCGATTTCAGCCCTAACCGCACCGGAGTCCACACAGAGAAACACGAAATCCATCCCCTCCAGCTCAGGCAGGTTCTCACGCGTCACGCGAACGGGGTGAGCAATGATCCCCTTATGCATATTACAGTATATCTCGCTGAAATACTGAACCTTTGAGGGCCTTTCGTTCAGTTTGGCCATACTAGGCGCACCGGGAGCGCGAAATGCATTGTGGGTATCGAAAGTATCATCGTCATAAAGATGAATCTCAGCTACCGGGCATTTGGCCAAAGCATCAAGCAGATAGGAGCCGGTACCGCCCAGCCCGATTACGGCGACCTTCCAGCCGGCAAGGCGCTCACAGATGCCAGTGATGTACGCCCGAGCCGCGTTAGTGTCACCATAGACAAATGGACTGGATGTGCTTTCAATCAGCACCGGCTTTTCCATCTTCTTGCATTCCTCCGGATACTTGGCAAGGGCTGGCGCTGAGATCATGTGAAGATACATCGTCACCTTGTCGTAAAAGTCCTTGTACTTGCCGTTATTGGCAACGGGCTTACAAGAGAGGAAGAAGTCGGTGTGTAATCCCTGCCCAAGTTGCTTAGGAGTTCGGCCATTCACAAGTCCGTGGATTGGAGATCCATTGATATCGGAGGGGTGTTCCCCCGCCCAGTCAGCCGTATGGTCTTTGGGCGGAAGAACACGTTCTCCAGACATTTCGAGAGGCATTACCAACGTGCCGGACTTGAGTTCCGTTGCCGGATTCAAGTAAGGCACGCCCGGCACAACCAGCAGGTTGTCACCGACGATGGAAAACACTATTCCATCGTTCTGAAGACGGATGAGGTCCTCGCTATGATCTATCGGTCTCATCGACATTGAACATCATTTTGTGTTTGACAAAAACCTGCTGACCAGGAGCGAGAACACCGCGAGGATTCTCTCTTGGGCCGCCAGCATAAGAGATGGAGTATCCCTTCTGCGGATTGTTTGGATCTCCGCCGAATAGGATGACCACATCATTGTAAGTAATCACGGGCCTGTCGTAAGGCTTGGGGGAAGTATTGATGAAGATAATCATCTGGTGTCCCGGCTTGCGGCTTTCGAATCGCTCGATTCCCGGTCGCGCCAGGTTCACAGTCTTATCATCATCAATTAACTCATCCTGATATCCGGGGACAACAAGATAGAGTTCGAACTCGGCCGGTACTCCGGCCATGCGCTTGATCTGCGATCCAGTCAAGAACTGGTGTTCCGTGTGGCACCTTGTGCCATCAACGGAGAATTCAAAGATTTTGGAATGCATAGGATGCACTGGTTGGTTTGGCAAATGATTCATAATTAACTGTTTTTGAATCGTTACACATAAGAGAATAGTGCACTTCTCCGCAAAAAGTTGGTCCCAGCTCTTGCATTTGTAACAGCTACAAACTATCTTTGTAAGCATAAGTAAATACGACAAACCCTCAACCTGCACTGGTTGGTTAATGTCATCGCCCCTCCAAGAGCTTTACTTATGGAATGATGTGAGCTGGAACCTTGCATCATTCCTTGTTATATGGGGTTCGTCTTTTATCTATCCATAGGCAGTCTCTATTAATAATCTTCCGCAAATGTACGCATAAAAACGGAAATGTCCAAAAACGTATTGATAACTTTCCAACAAGTTTTCATTCTGATTTTTGTTAATAAATGTTAATGATTCGTTTGGATTATCCAAATAAATATCGTACCTTTGCAATCCCAAACAGCGTCCAATAACGTCGCTATTGCCTGAGAACCAACACAATAACTATATGCCCATCCGCTCCAAAACAGACAAGGCCAACGAGGTCGAACATCCCGGCGTGATTTTGGATAAAGTGCTGAAAGAGCGAGGAATATCACAGAAAGACCTGTCCGATGCTATCGGAAAGTCAACTCCTGTCATCAACGACATCATCAAGAAGCGTCGCAGCATCTCTCCAGAGATTGCGTTTATGCTTGAAGCCATCATCGAAAACATCCCGGCAGCCGAATGGCTCTCCTATCAGAGTCAGTATGACTTGGCCATGATCCGGAAAGACGAAGCAATCGCAAAGAGGAGGCAGAGCCTGGAAGAATGGAACCGGCTCAAAGAGGTTTTCAATGCCTCCTACCTAAAAAAGAAACTCGGACTCACCGGCACTCCGGAAGAAAACGTTGACAAGGTATATCGGTTCTTCGGCGTAACCACGGTCGATGCACTTCAGGCGAAAGCCACAGACAAGGTTGCATACTTCCACCAGTCCACTAGTCTACAAGTGGACCCAGCCAACATGATGACCTGGATCCTAATGGTTCGCAAACAAAGTGGCGACACCTCTCTCAAGACGCCTTTTGACCCCAAAAAAGTCAACGAACTCATCCAAAAGCTCAACGCAAACTTCTACAAGAACGACAATACCAAGGAAAAGACAGAGAGACTCCTCAATAAATACGGCATCAAATTCGTCATTGAAGACAACTTGGACAAAACGCCCGTGGACGGTTATTCGTTCTGGGACGGCGAGAATCCGACTATAGCGGTATCTTTACGCTACAAGCGCTTAGATAATTTCGCATTCGCTGTTATGCATGAATTGGGACATATAGTTAAGCACATCAAGAAGTCCGGCCGTCCAGATTACATTGACATCATTAAACCAGATGCTGAAGATCCCAAGGAGATTGAAGCAAATGAGTTTGCCGTCAAAGCCCTCAGGGCAGATGCTCCTTTAGATGAACTATTTGAGAAATGGGGGCATTCCCCTTTCACGGCGAAATGGCCCATTATGAGTACCGCTCAAACGTATAAGATTAGTCCAAGCATCATTACAGGACAGTTTCAGCACTACTGCGGATCTTACTCCGTGTGCCGCGACCTGCTTGCGACGGTCAACTAACAAGAAGGCCTCCAACCCTGACGGGAAGGAGGCCTTCTGAACTATGCCTACTGAACGACTGACTATGCCATCCATGCATTCAGGTGTTCATATGCAGCTAGAATATGCTCACGTTTGAAGAGATTCTTCTTGCGGGCAGACCAGTTCTGAATCTCATTAACAGTATCGTCCACACCAATGCCGGGATGCTCTCGCCTTACATAGGCGACGGAGGCCAAGACCTCCAGCGAATAGGCCGACTCGTACCCGTCAATCAATTTCAGAAGCTGCTTGACGTGTTCGATTTGGGCCTGAGACAGGCGATTATGAACATATTCCCCCACTTCGGCTTTACGCTCATAATCCAGCATCAAGGCTTCAAAGGGTTTCCGGTCCATTTGCTCTAACCCGTGAATATACTTTCCATTCACGGCGTTGAGCATATGTCCGACACTGACACTATAAGGGCCATAGAAACGGGCCACAAACGGCATCTTCGCAAACTCCTTCTCACCCAGCAATTGGTAGAAGAAACTCAGCTTGTTCGCAACGAAAAGGCTGCAACGCTCATCGTGTACCTCATAACAGAACATCGCATACAGGAGCATTGCGCGCGCCGGAGTCAAATGTGCTGCGGCATTCCTGGATTGCCTTGCTAGCAGGGCCGCGACTTCTGCGGACGGTTCATACACAGTTATCTCGATACCATCCAAAGGAGACAGCACTTTATTAATCATTTCCTTGACCACAGCCCAGTCCAGTCCCCCATTGCCACACCCAAGAGGAGGAATCGCGATACTGGTAATCCCGTATTCCCTTATAACACGAACAAGGTCTTGGAGTCCATCTTCTATGTACTCATATTTAGAGGGTTGACGCCAATGAACCTTGGTGGGGAAATTAATGACAAGCCTCTCTCCTAATGCCAAGTTAGAATCTTTGACCACCAGCATTTTGCCTGGTTCCAGTTCTCCCCTTTTACAGGCCTCTGCATACACGGTGAAGTTGTATGGGAACATTTCTTTAAAGTGCAAAGCTATCCCCTTCCCCATCACACCGACCGTGTTCACGGTATTGACGAGGGCTTGCGCCTTGGAAGACAGCAAATCACCTGTTGTATAACTAATCATATCCCCTGTAATAGTATTCGTATTTCGTATCCACTTTTATCTTGCAGTCAGGCAAAGTATCTCCCAACATTGCCGTCACCTTTTGTTCCGCATCCTGATTCTTGACAATTATCCCCCGAATAAGATTCGCAGGAATGTGATCCTTGACGAGGAACTCAGACATCTTCTTACGGACCCTGTCATAATCATCCTCTGTATTCTTCCAATATGTGGCTCGGATGCAAGGCCAATCCAACTCACGCAGCCCATATAGCGTATTGTAGAACTTGCTGATTGCCTTGGTCGCATTGCCATCCGTAAAGCAATATGGGATACCGGCATTGACAATCTCCAATGCATCACATACCAAAAACACGATGTCCCTCTGAGGCACCTTCTTCACCCCATACCCCGTTGCGATATTGAACAACATCGGAGAATGGCCGGAGAAATAGAATGGCACATACTCACCCAATACGCCACCAGGCGGAATGACCACCACAAACTTGTTCGTCCTCTTGTCAATGATGTCCGGATTCCCAATGGGGATAAAGTTCGGATCCTGAACCGGACTCAACTTTGACCACAGACCATTCTGGACAATGAAGGGCACATTGTCTATATGGGTCATCCGACAGATGAACAACTGCTGAGTTTTTTGTTGCGGCATCTGTAATTAAACCTTTTCTCAAAGATACTCTTTTATCGATGATTATCCAAATAACCCCTATTATCGTTCGTAGAACCCGTGCAGCACTTCGCTAATTGTCCGCTCATAGTCATATAGCCTACGGCGGATAGCACGGAAGTCAAAATAGGCCGGGTCAAACCCTTCCCCCAGCAATGACCGGAAGTGCTCATAGTTGCAATCTTCAGGATCCTTGATAATCCGAAGAATCTCCTCGTAGCCCGAAACGCCGCCACAATCCTCAGGCGGGCAGGCGCCCTCGCCGGAGAGGAGTTCTACGCCGATGTTGCTGAAACGGATCTGTGCATCTTCATAGCGGCGGATCTCAACCAGGCGGACGGTGTGGTGCCACGAGTCACCCATGTCGTAGGTCAGGGAGCACTCGTCCCCCACCTTCTTGAGCAGCTGGCTCACCGTCGCGCGGAAGGAATTCCGGACCTTCAACCCCGGATAGCACTCCTCGTAGTCCAAATCCGACTCCGCATCCATCGCCTTCTCCTTCGTCGAACGCCAGAGCGTGTCCCCCTGCGTCAGCTCCGTCAGATGATACCCATCCCAGCCCATGGCATAGACCAGCACGTATACGAAGTGGCCGACATACAGGTTCGACGGCACGATCAGCCGCCGAACCACGGGTACCGGCGCTTCGTCTAGGGAGATTTCCTCGATATACTCCCGCGTCCGCTTGGAAGTGTCCATGAGCGGCATCACCAGGGATGATATGATTTCATGAGGGTCGAAGTAGTACATAATAGGTAATATACGCTGTCAATTCTAATCTGACCGTGAATCTCCACTTCATTTATTCAATCAAAAAGTGACTGAACTCGCTCCGGAATCCCTACAAAAAACTATTCTTGAGGCAAATTCCTTTTAATGGAAAACTGATGAAGATGATACTTATTCATTAAAGAGTAAACTATATCCACAGACTCTTTTACTGCATTAGGTATTGATATCTTCCCTTCTGGATCTATCTCAAGATACCCCTTGCTGAACAAAGACGAACAGCCCGCATATTTCCGTCGATAAGCTTCAAAATCACTATTCAAGAGATTCTCTTCTTTTTCCAAATAAGACTTAGCTTCACTATATTGTTTGTTTATTTCATCAATTCCCTTCTCCATTTGTTCGTAAGCTAACTCTATGTCTTCAACTCCATTGTTTATAATATCTTCTTTAATGAAACTCAATACTCTTTTGCTTGTACTAAGTTCGTTTAAGAGTTTTAAAGTGCGTTTCTTTTCTGATGCAGACTCTGAACCAACTGTGCCTATAGCACCTAAGAATGCAATAACAAATACGATAACTA
>JAFSUF010000086.1 GCA_017445425.1 Bacteroidales bacterium
AAGGAGCGGCACGATTCGCACTCGCCGCACGGCTCCATGTCTGGCCCGGGATTGCTGCAGTTTATGGTCTTTGCAAAAATGCGGGCGCAACTGGTCTTGCCCACGCCGCGCGGGCCGCAGAACAGGTAGGCGTGCGCCAGCTGCCCGCTCAAGATGGAATTCTTGAGGGTGCGGGCGATATTCTCCTGACCTATAAGCCTGTCAAAAGTGGCGGGCCTGTATTTCCGTGCAGATACTATGAATTGTCCCATATCACACAAAAATACGAATTATTATTAATTTTGCACCTCTCAAATCCAGAATATGGAAAATCAAGTTTTCACGCTCAAAAGCGGGCTCAAGGTAGCCTTCAGGAAGACCGGTTCCTCAGTAGCATATTGCGCCCTCTGCATCAAGGCTGGCACGGCAAACGAGCCGTCGGGAAAGCACGGTCTAGCACACCTGACAGAGCACATGATATTCCGCGGGTGCGAAAAACGCTCTGCCCAGAGCATAAACGACCGCTTGGAGAAGCTTGGCGGCGACATGAACGCCTACACCGCAAAGGAAGAGACTGTTGTTTACTGCACAGTGCTTAAAGAAGACATTGCCAAAGCAATAGACCTCTCGTTTGAGATAGTGTTCACCTCGCTGTTTGAAGAGGATGAACTCGAGAAGGAGAAAAACGTGGTGGCCGACGAGATAAACATGTGCCTCGACAACCCCTCGGACTTTATATTTGAAGACTACGAGAAGCAACTGTTCAAAGGGCATCCCCTCTCCCGCACAATTCTCGGGACCGCCGCTTCCCTGAAGGCGATAACCTCAGACGACATACGTTCTTACGTGCGCGAACGTTACGTGCCGCACAATATGAGTTTTGTGGTGGTGGGGGATTTTGAGCAGGACGCGGTGCTGGCCATGGTTGAGAAGCACCTCGACAAGTACACCGCATACTTTGCAGGGCGCAAGGCCCCTGCGCCAATGACCAAGAAGCCTGCTGACAACCTGTTCAGCATAGACAAGGCGCGCAAATTCCACCAGGCCAACTGCGTACTGGGCAGCCGGGCATACCCTTTTGGCCATCCCGACCGCATGGCGCTCTCACTGCTGACCAACATACTCGGCGGCCCGGCCAGCAACTCCCGCCTCAACAGCGCCTTGCGGGAAAAGAAAGCGCTGGTCTATCATATTGACGCATCTTATGTGCGATACTCAACAGCCGGCGTATCAGTGATTTACTTCGGCAGCGACAAGAGCAATGTTGACAAGTGCCTGGATCTGGTGGCCAAAGAACTCAAGAAGGTGCGCGAAGTGCCCCTCACCCCCGCCGCCCTCAAGGCCGCAAAAAAGCAGATGATTGCGCAGAACGCCATCGCCAGCGAATACGGCGAGGCCCAGGCGCTCTCAATCGGACGCAGCATCCTCCGCGGCGGAGAGTATCCCACGGCACAGAAACTCCGCGAACGGATTGAGGCCATCTCCGCAGAGCAGCTGCAGCGCGTGGCAAACGAGATTTTTGCAGAAGACAGGATCTGCAAACTGATATACCGATAGCTATGACCTTGGAGGAGTACTGCCACAGCCACTCATCGCTCCCTGAAAGCGATGCGCTGGATTGGATAGTGCGGGCGACCCACCTGCGCACCAACCGCGCCAGAATGCTCTCCGGGCGCGATGTCGGCGGCCTGCTGAGCGCGATATCAAGGATTATGCGCCCGCAGCACATCCTTGAGCTTGGGGTCTTCACCGGATTCAGTACCGTATGCCTTGCAGAGGGGCTCGCCCCTGAAGGACGCATAGACGCCATCGAGATTAACGACGAACTGGAAGACGTCATCCGCGAGGGGTACAATCGGGCAGGCATCACAGACAAGGTCAACCTGCTTCTGGGCAATGCGCTGGACATAATCCCCGGTTTGACTGTAACCTACGACCTGGTGTATATCGATGCCAACAAAAGGTTCTACCCGCAGTTCTGGGAAATGGTCATCGACAAGGTCCGCCCGGGCGGGGTCATCATCGCAGACAACACCCTCTGGGACGGCAAGGTCACAGAAGACGCCCACGACCCTCAGAGCCGCGGAATACTGGCGTTCAACGAGGCGGTAAGGGCAGACCGGCGTGCCGCCTGCGTGATGCTCCCGTTAAGAGACGGCCTCACTATTGCCGTCAAATCATAAATTAAAACTTGATCGATATCACTCCTGCGTGGACAACGCCTCGAACTGAGTGCTCATTATGAGGTCGTCACCGGGTTCCGGCAGACTTTTCTTGGAGGGAACTCCCAGTTTGCGGACCTGATTGGCCGACACAAGTATGCTGTTGCCGCTCTCCGCCAACTTGGCCTTGCCGTCGTTATAGGCCTTCTGCGCCTCTTCCAGCTTCTTGCCCACCGTGGCGTAGTACTTGGTGAAATCGGCCACGCGGTCTATCATCCGGCCTGCGGCATCGATAATCTTCTGCTGGTTGTGTACCTGCTCCACGTTGCGCCAGCCAAGCTCTATCATACGCAGGAAGGGCAGGATTGTCTCTTCGCTGGTGACCAGCACTTTCCTGGAATAGGCGTCGCGCCATATCTTGGGATCGTCTTCGTAGGCCATCTGAAGGGCAGGGAAACTGGGGACGAACATTATCACGAAATCGACCATACGCCGGCCGGGTTGGATATAACTGTTGTAATCCTTGGCGCTGAGGTTCTTGTACTGGTTGCGGATTGCCTCAACATTGCGGCGTCGCGCGTCCTGACGCTCGTCATCGTTCTTTGCCTCCAGGTAGTCGGCGTATGCAGCCAGGGATACCTTGGAATCGACGGCAATGTCCTGATTGTCGGCAAAGTGCAGGATGAAGTCGGGCCGCATCCGCCTGGAAGTATCCTCATTCTCTATTACCAGGCCCAACCGGTCGCGCAGGGTTACCTCCTTGTCAAAGTCACGGCCCTCTACCATACCTTCTCCGGTGAGAATGTTAAGCAGCAGAGTTTCGCCCCAGATACCCTGGAACTTCTTCTGTCCGCGCATTGCCTCTGCCAGATGGTCGGCTTTCTCACCCACGGAACGGGTCTGCTGCTCCAGCTGCTTCACGGCGTTCTCGAACTGGCTCTTGAGGCTGGCGCTTGTCTCTGTCTGCGTCTTCTTGTTAGCTTCAAAGGCGCTCTTCATATCAGAGATATCCTTACCCAGATTTTTAGTGATGTTCTCAAAGTTCTCCTTTGCCCGCTTGTCCAGTTCAGCCTCGCGCTGCTTGAGCAGCTGTTCCGTCTGGGCGGTAAGTTCTGCCTTCAGGCTCTCCGCCTGCGCCTTTAGCGCCTCTTTGTGACTGCTTCGGATATCCTCGAGGTTCTTCTCATAGTTGCGGGCCATCTGGGCGATAAGTTCATCCTTGACCTTGAGCTGCTGCTCTGTGGAGGTGCGAAGGCTGGCGGTTTCTGCCTGGCTCAGCTGGAGTTTGTTCTTGAGCTCATTCTGGAGGGCATCGGCCTCCCGCTGGGCGCTGGCCCGCCTGCTGCGTGCGATAAGCACGGTGACCAGCACGGCTATGGCCACCGCTGCCAGGCAGGAGAATACGATTATGTTGATGATGGGCTGCGATACGGTGTCGATACCCTTCGGCACCAGGTTACCGCCTATGGAGAATAACAATACCACGGACATACGGCTACTTTTTTAATGATTTGCCCATCTTGCGATGGAAGTCGCGCGCAATCACATCGGTTGCGTCGTTCCAACTGTATCGTATCGCAAGGAAGTGGAGGATTATGCATACAAAAGGGAACAGTGTGTAAACGGTGAAGGTGTAGGCACTCTTGAGTTGAAAGAATGCAACCATCAGCCATATCTGATAGCCGAGCAGGATGAGCATGTTGATGATGCACACCCGGACCTGGAGGATGTACTGTTTGCGGTAGAAGATGGCCGCGATGGCCAGCGAAGCGGTGATGAAGTTGAATACCAGGAACTGGATGTGTTCTGTGAACTTTATGCTGTATCGCATCCCCTCTGCATCGTAGCCGTAGCACATCTCAGACCAGAACAGCGTCACTATCAGGAAGGCGCTTATTCCAAGCAGCACGTTTTGCATCCGGGGCCAGGTAATTATCATAGTTGAGTACGTTTTTTTACAAATGTAGCAAAAAAACAAAACAAGGGCTATCTTTGGGGTGTGGAGCAAATGCACTATATAGTTGATCTTTTCCGCGATGGCGACCCCGCTGTCAGCGCCGCTCTGGAACGTTACTTCCTGGATAACGGGCCCGGACCGCTGCAGAGCCTGAGGGAGTGCTACCGGATTGAGATGGATCCCTCCCGCAAGGTGGTGCTGGGCAGGATGCTGGACAAATATGGGAAGAAGGCCGCGATAGAGGGGTTGAGGCAACTGGCGGAGCAGTGCAAAGATGGGGAGTGCGGCATGCTTGAGGCGGGTTATCTGCTGGCATCCGTGACCGATCCGACCATTGCCAGGGAGGATTACCTGGAGATGATCATGCCGCCGTCCGTGGCCGTAATGGCCGAGATCTCCGATGCCAAGACCGGTGTGGAGAATGTACGCCTGCTGAACCATGTCTTCTATAATAGATACGGCTTTACATCTTCCAACCCCTTTGATATGTCTCTGGAGAGTTCGTTGCTTATGGCGGTCCTGGAAAAGCGCAAAGGGAGTCCGTTGGCACTTTCTCTGGTGTATTTCATAGTGGCTCAGGCTGCGGGCCTGCCGATATATCCTTTATGCTTTACCGGAGGCTTCGTGCCGGTATATGTAGAGAACGGCAGGGTGCTGTTCAATATCAACGTCTTCCACAAAGGGGAGATATTCATAGAAAACGACATCAGCAAACTGGTAAAGAATCAGGCGTCGGCCCTGGGTGTGAACGTTGAAATCGGCGAGGCAAAGGTCCGCCGGGACGCCTCGATTCTGGTAATGTATCTTGAGTTTTTACAGATGTTGTATTCAGATGCGGGTAACCCTTCCGTCCAGATGGATATAGAAGATGCCATTGAGGCGCTTGGCGGGACCCGTTTCCTCACCGTAGAAGAGGATGATGACAACTGGTAGATGTTACTGCACAGGCTCTTCTGTGCAATACTTCTTGATTACCCCATACGCCTCCGGGATGCCCAGCTCGCCAGCCTTGCTGATATCTATGCACCCCTTCTCCTTCTCTTTGAGGAAGATCTGTACCAGGCCGCGGTTGTAGTATGCCTCCCCTATGTAGGGGAACAGGTCCAAGGCACGGGTATAGTTTACCACAGCCGTAGGCAGGTCATCGGAAAGGCAGTAGAGATTGCCCAGATTGTAATATACATATGGGAAGTCGGGTGCAAGGGCTGCGGCCTGCATCATATCGTCTATAGCTGCACTATAATCGTAGGTTGTGCTGGCGTGGTCTTTCACAACTGTCTTGGTGGTGTTGCCGGTGTTGTCCATGGTGAGGGTCTGCACGCTGTTCTCCATGCTGGAGATAAAATCTGTCATCTCTGCCTGCAGCACGCCGCGGTTGATATATATGAAAGGGTTAGTCCCATCCATATCAATGGCGACGCTGTAACTCTCCATCGCATTGTTAAAGCGGCTTGCCTGGGTTTCATACATAGCCTTGGCAAATCGGACATCCTGGGTCCCTTTGCCCTGACGTATCTGCTCCGAGAGCGGTTCCAGCTTTGCGGCTGCAGTCTCTTTCTGTGACGATTTTGCCGATATGAATTGGGTCGCCACCGGCAGTGCCGCCAGAAAGTTGTCCAACTTTTCGTATATCAACTTCCCCCTGATGGTGGAGATGCTCTCTGCCGCCACAGCATCTTCCCGCGGTACAAACTGGAACATAGGTTTGAGTTTGATGTCCACGTCGCGGTACTGTAGCAGTTCGTTGTCAAAATTCTTCTTGGCAAAGTCGGCGTCCAGCGCCAGCAGCGAATTGAACTTACGGGTCGTGTCGGCGAACGCCTCATACCCCTCTTCTGTAGCGGTCGCAATCTTATATTCTCGCACCTTCTGCTGGGCAGTCTGCCAGTCCTGCTTGGATTCGCTCAACCTTCCCGTCATGGATTTTGCATAAGAGCGGTTCATATAGGCCTTTGCAAAATCGGGGTAGAGCTCGATGGCGCGGTCGTAATCGCGTATCGCCTGCTGGTATTTCCCCTGCTGCATGAATATCGCGGCGCGGTTAAAGTATGCCAGCACATTTTCAGGGTTGATGTTGATCACGCGGTCGAGGTCGTCCTCAGCCTTGTCATATTCTCCGACCTGTGCATAAATCAAGGCACGGTTGTATAGGGTCAGTGCATTGCCCGGTTCCTCTTTCAGAACGGCATTGAGGTCGTCGATGGCATTAATCCAGTCCTTTTTCTCATAGCGCAGTATCGCCCGGTTGAAATAAGCCAGCGTGTTGGTCGGGTCCAGGGCGATGGCGCGGTTAAGGTCCGCGATGGCCTCGTCGTATTTGTTCTGCAAAGCATAGATTCGGGAGCGGCGTACAAACCCTTCGGGGTCCTGGTTGTTCAACTCGATGGCCTTGTTGTAGTCGTTGAAAGCCTTGGTGGTATCGCCCAGAAACAGGTAGGAGGCTCCCCTGTTGAGGTACGCGCTGCTCTCCTTGGGCTCTTTGCGGATAAAGCTGTTGAAGTCCTCCACCGCCTTGTCAAACTGCTGTGAGAGGAAGTAGGTCACACCTCGGCTAAAATAGATGCCGGTATTGCCGGGGCGCAGTTCTGATGCCTCCTGCAGGTCTTCCAGCGCCTCTTCATAGCGCCCGAGGCGGCTGCGGGTTATGGCGCGGTAGTGATAGGCGTATGTATACAGGGGGTTTCGTTTCAGGCTCAGGTCAAAATCGCGTTCGGCCCCGTTCAAATCGCCCAGGTTATATTTTGCGATGCCCCTGAAAAAAAACGCCTCGGGACTGATGGTGTCGATGCGGGAGAGAATGTTGAAGTTCTCTATGGCCAGCGAGTACTTGCCGTCACTGAGCGCCTGCCGCCCTGCATAATAGAAGTGCGACGGGTCGTATTGCGCTTTCAGGCAGGAGAAAGCAAGCGCCATCAGGCAGACTGTGACCAGCGCGCGTTTCATCACCGTACGCGCAGGCGCTGCCCTACACGCAACGTCTTTGTGGATTTTATGCCGTTCAACCGGCAGATTTTGTTAACCGTTGTACCGTGGCGCGCGGCAATCTTTCCCAGAGTGTCCCCCTTGCGCACTTTATAATACTGCGCCTGGCTGGCAGCTTTTGACTCCTTGTCGGTCTGTCCGTAGTGGGAATAGATGTTGAGATAGTCCTTCTTCAGGCAGAATTCGCTGCTGCGCAGTTCACCCTTTTCAAAATCGAATAATCTCTCGGGGTCAAAGGCCTTCCCCCGGTAGCGCGTCTCAAAGTGTAGGTGGGGGCCGGTGCTGCGTCCTGTGCTGCCGCCAAGGCCGATAACCTCACCAGCCTTTACCGGTTCTCCGACGTCTACAAGAAGTTTGGATAGATGGCCATAATAGGTCTCAAGTCCATTGGAGTGACGCAGGATAATAAGGTTGCCGTAACCGCCGGTGCGCCTGCCGGTAGCAATCCTGACTACACCGTCAAAGGCGGCACGGATGCTGTCTCCGGTGTGTAGCGCAACGTCCAGGCCATAGTGGGGACGGCGGCGGCGCATCTTGAACCTGGAGCTGACCCTTCCCTGGTACGGGACGCAGTATCCGTGCGCATCGTCTGTCAGGCAGATATCCACCTCGGCCGGAATGCTCTCGTTGGGGTAGTGTGCATGCAGCGCCTCGATGTCAAAGTAATCGTCATATACGGCAGTGCTGTCGATGTCCGGACGGTCATATGTCAGATATTCCCAAGTATGGTTATCGTAGAGGATGATATCTATGAATTTATCGTCCGTACTCAAGGTGTCTATAGGGATTTTTATCTCGCGGGTGCACCTTTTTATGGTATATGGAACTATCTGGTATTTATATCCCGGCAATTGGGCCAGGGCCGGGCACACAATGGCTATAAGGATTATTAAAGAGAATATTTTTTTCATCGGAGGGTATCGGTGTAAGACAAAACAAGCCCGTTGCCGCGTGGGACGGACTTGTCTGTATTTGAGCGGAAGACGGGTCTCGAACCCGCGACCTTCGGCTTGGGAAGCCAACGCTCTACCAACTGAGCTACTCCCGCTTTTCTTCGTTGCAAATGTACTACCATTTTTGAAAAATTCAAAGTATTTGATACCTTTACAAGACTTATACCAACTAACAATAATTCTGACGCGATATGTTAAAACCAAAAAAAGTCATCGACGCTTTCAAGAAGAATTTTCCCGGCGTCAAATTCAGTTATTTCACCTCCCCCGGCCGTATCAACCTGATTGGCGAGCATACCGACTATAACGGCGGTTTCGTGCTCCCCGCAGCCGTGGACAAGGGTATCAGCCTGGCCATTGCCCCCAACGGTACAACAAAGGTGAATGCTTTTTCCATGGATTACGGCGAGAAGCTCACTTTTGATATCAACGACCCCAAGAAACCCGCACAGCAGTGGGCTTGTTACATCTATGGCGTCGTTCAGGAGATGAAAGAGCGTGGCGCTGCTCCCGGCGGCTTTGACTGCGCTTTCGGTGGCGACGTCCCCCTGGGTGCGGGAATGTCCTCATCCGCCGCTCTTGAGAGCGTATTTGGCTATGCGATCAATACATTGTTCAAACTTGGTTTCAAACGCGAGGAACTTGCAAAAATCGGCCAGATGACTGAGCACCACTATGTGGGTGTGAACTGCGGCATCATGGACCAGTTTGCTTCGCTTATGGGCAAGGAGGGCAAGGTTATCCGCCTTGACTGCCGTTCCCTCGGCTACAAGCGCGTCCCCTTCAATCCCAGAGGCTACAAGATTGTCCTTATCGATACTATGGTAAAGCATAACCTCGCTTCCGGAGAATATAACGTACGCCGCGCGCAGTGCGAAGCCGGCGTGGCCGCCATCAAGAAGGATCATCCCAACGTGGAACTTCTACGCGACGTGAGCCCCGCACTGCTGGAGCAGTACAAGGATAAACTCGACCCGATGGTTTACAAGCGCTGCTCTTTTGTTGTAAAAGAGTCACCGCGCCTGCTGGCAGGCTGCCGCGATCTGGCAAAGGGTGATGTCCCCGCATTCGGCAAGAAGATGTTCGAAACGCACGACGGCCTCAGCAAAGACTACGGCGTGAGCTGCGAAAAGCTCGACTTCATAGTGGACGTGGCACGCAAATGCGACGGCGTGGTGGGTGCCCGTATGATGGGCGGCGGCTTTGGCGGCTGCGTCATAGCAATCGTCCGCAGCGGCGATGCGAAAGCCTACATCGAGGCTGTCCAGAAAGCCTACAAGAAGAAATTCAACCTGGATCCGCGCGTTATCAACGTCGCAATCTCTGACGGTGCAAAGAGATGGAATGTAAGAAAACTCAGATAAAGCACTTTACAATCACCAACAATGCCGGCAGCCGGGTTACCTTGAGCAATCTTGGCGCCGGCATAGTTGCTATTGTGGTGCCCGATGAGGGCGGTGTCTTTGACAACGTGGCCCTGACATACGCCCATCCGGAAGACTGGATGGAGGACGGCCCGTGCGCCGGCAAGATTCCCGGACGCTACGCCAACCGCATCGCGGCGGGCAAGTTCTCCCTTGGCGGCAAGGAGTATTCGCTGGCCATCAACAACGGCCCCAACCACTTGCACGGCGGCCCCGGCGGGCAGTGCTTCGCCAACCGTATCTGGGATGCAGAAGAGTTTGAAGGCGGTGTCCGCTTTAAGCTGCACAGCCCCGACGGCGATGCCGGATATCCCGGCGCCCTTGATATACAGGCGGTATATACATTTGACGACAGGAATGTCCTGCGGCTGGAAATCTCCGCGGTGACCGATGCCCCCACCGTGGTGAACCTCACCAATCACGTATATTTCAACCTTCGCGGGATGAAAGCGTTTGGTGGCGACGGGGTACGGAGTCACTTGCTTAAGCTCTATGCATCCCGGTTCCTCCCCGGCGACTCTACCTTGATTCCCTACGGTGAAATGGCTCCCGTTGCCGGAACACCGATGGATTTCACCCTGGCCAAGCCTATAGGGCGCGACCTGGATGCGGACTACGAGCCTCTGAAGTTTGGAAAGGGCTACGACCATTGCTGGTGCATAGACGGCTACGACGGACAGGTCCGCCCT
>JAFSUF010000087.1 GCA_017445425.1 Bacteroidales bacterium
CCTCCCACAAACCTTGTACAACGGTCTATAAACTGGTCGAAGAGTTAAACAAGCCGGAAGAGGTAATTGCCCGGCTTAATCGGGAAAAACGTCCCCAAGTCGCCAAAATGTCGCCAAAAATTGAGACGCAAAAAGAGCTAACCGCTAAAAATCAGACAGTTAGCTCTTTTTAAGGTGCCTCGGGCGGGAATCGAACCCGCACGGCCTTTTCGGGCCAAGGGATTTTCTTGCTACTATGGCTTTCGCCACCTGTCGGACTTGGCGTCCGAGAGTTCGTAGTCCGGACTATTCCTTCACCATGGGGCAACGCCCTTTAGGTGTGTCGTGTCTAGTCTCTGCACCTTCCTCTTCCTAGAGGCTTGGCTCAAGATTACCATCAGCATTACCTGTTAAGGATTCCTTGAATTTACGACATTCTACATCTCTCTTTTCAGAGAGCGCACTCAAATGTGTCTAAGTCCCTCGTGTCTACCATTCCACCACCAAGGCCTAGTGTAGGCGCAAAGGTAATACTTTTTTTGAATGTAGGCACTGGATTTAATAATCGCCGTCGGGCGATAGCGGAAGCCGGGCAGGGAAGGTCTGTGAGATAGCAAGGCAGAAGCGAGGGGTCTGGGGCCTGGCCCCAGTCATCATAGGGTCTACCATTCCACCACCAAGGCTGAGTGATGTAGGTGCAGATGTAATACTTTTCTTTGGTTTTAGATAAAAGGTTGCTAATTTTACTAACTGGAGCGGGGATGCATTTTGCGGCCGGTTCCGGATTTATGAAAAAACGTTAATCATTGCAGACAATGAGAAAATTCATTCTGACCGCCCTGGCGGCGCTGCTGCTCATATCCTGTGGCCCTAAAAAGGGCAACCTGACCGTTTCTGGCCTCGACCCGGCGCAGTTTGACAGCACATACAACGACCTGCCGGTTGCGCTCTACACCATCAAGAACAACTCCGGTATGGAGGTGTGCGTCACTAACTTCGGCGGCCGCATAGTCTCTATATCTGTGCCTGACCGCTCAGGGAAGATGCGCGACGTGGTGCTGGGATTTGACAATATCCGCGACTACTTTCCGGAGAACAACGACTCCAACTTTGGGGCGGTGATCGGCCGCTACGGCAACCGCATCAACCAGGGTTTGATAACCATAGACAGCGTCCAGTATCAGCTGCCGCGCAACAACTATGGCCATTGCCTGCATGGCGGCCCCGACGGCTGGCACTACCGCGTGTTTGAGGTGGTTGAGGCCGATAAAAGCCATATCAAGCTTGCCCTTGAATCGCCCGACGGCGATGCCGGCTTCCCCGGCACCGTGAAGGCCACCGTCACCTATACCCTGACGGCAGAGAATGCCTTGGACATAGCCTACGAGGCCACCACCGATGCCCCTACGGTGATAAACATGACCAACCATTCATATTTCAACCTCTCCGGGGACCCTGCGAACCACACCATCCTGGATGAAGAGTTGACCATCAACGCCTCCGGATATACTCCGGTAGATGATACCTTTATGACGACAGGCGAGATAGCCCCCGTGGAGGGTACCCCGTTTGATTTCCGTTCCGCCAAGCTCATCGGCGAGGAGATAGAGGCCGACAATGAGCAGCTGCATAACGGCCACGGCTACGACCACAACTGGGTGCTGGACACCGGTGGCGACATTTCCAAGGTTGCAGCGGAGCTTTACTGCCCTGCCACAGGCATAGATATGAGGATTTATACAATAGAACCCGGCCTGCAGGTATATGTGGGCAATTTCCTGGACGGCAGCGTACGCGGCAAGAGGGGCGTTGCATATGAGATCCGCACCGCCATCTGTATGGAGACTCAACACTATCCAGATTCCCCCAACAAGCCGCAGTGGCCCAGCGTGGAGCTTCGTCCCGGCGAGGTTTACCGCAGCCACAGCATCTATGCATTTGGAGTACGGTAGCAATAGCACCAATTTTTTACAAAATCAAGTTATCACTTAAAACAACGATAATATGAAAAAGCTTGTAATCCTTTTGATAATCCTGCTTGTGGCAGGCACCACCGCGGATGCCCAATTTTTGGAGCGTCTGAAAAACCGTGCACAAGATGCCGTAGAGCGTAACGTTGGCGATATTGTTGAACAGGAGATCAATGACGCTTTTGAGGGGAAAAAGTCCGATAAGAAAAGCAAGAAGAAACAAAAACAAGAGGCCGAAGAATATGAAGAGGAAGAGATTGAAGAAGGTTCGCAAGATACAGATGCTGTGTATGAGCAGTCAGATTTCGTGCCGGGTACCGTAGTGTTCTTCGAAGACAATCTGCAGGGCGAGCAGATGGGTGAGTTCCCCTCCAAATGGGACTTGATTGACGGTTCTACCGATGTGGCCAGTATGAAGGGGAAGAAGTGTATCCACTTCGAGCCCGGCACGAGGATTGAGCCTTTGATGACCAATCAATCCAGTTATCTGCCGGATTTCTTCACATTAGAATGTGATTTCTGGATGAACGACCCCAAGACTGAGCTAAGCAACTGCTACGAATTTGAGTTTAACAAAAGCGATGGTGAGGGTGTGTATGAAATCAGAATCGGCGAGTCCTATGACAAACTCTCGGTGACCTGCGCTTACAGATCTGTGTCTGGTGATTGGCGTAGTTCTGGCGATGGTAAGACTTGGGAAATGAAAAAGAATGATTGGAGCCACTTTGCTTTGTCGTTCAACAAGCGCGCTATCAAGATTTATATCAACGGTAAGCGCGTTATCAACATTCCAAACAGCCAGGCCGCCGATCGGGTACAGATTCATCAGGCAGAGTGGGGTGGTTTCAATGGCAATAAGAACTACATGTCAAACTTCCGCTTTGCCAAGGGTGGAAATGAACTCTATGAGCAGAAGACCACAGATATGTCAGCTGCCGCAGCTGCCGTTGAGAAGGCCATCGCAGAGACCGGCAAGTTCGTGACCAACAACATCCTGTTCGAAACCGGCAAGGCGACTCTTAAGCCGGAGTCGATGGAGGAGATTCAGAAGGTGGCTGAGTATATGAAGAAGAATCCCTCTGCCCGTTTCGAGGTTCAAGGCCACACCGACAATGTCGGCTCCGACAAGACCAACGACCCTCTGAGCCAAGCTCGTGCCGAGGCCGTGGTTAAAGCTCTTGAAGAGCAGGGCGTGGATCCATTCAACCTGCGCCCGGTGGGCAAGGGTAGTCACGAACCCGTTGCCGACAACAGCACAGATGCTGGACGCGCCAAAAACAGACGCGTAGAGTTCATTAAGAAATAGCTTATTCCCCCAGATACAGCAGGTAGCCTTCCACCACCTCGGGGAAGTGTTCCTGCTCCAGCAGGTGGATTTTGGCGGCGACATCCAGGGCGGTGTCGCACGGCAGCACCTCGCAGCGGGCCTGGAACAGGGTTCTCCCGTGGTCGTATTGCTCGTCCACCAGATGGATGGTGATGCCAGTTTCGGGTTCTCCGGCAGCAACTACCGCTTCGTGTACGTGCATCCCGTGCATCCCTTTGCCGCCGTATTTGGGCAGCAGTGCGGGGTGGATGTTGATGATCCGGCCGGGATATGCCTTCAAAATCTGGGGCGGCACCATCATCAGGAAACCTGCCAATATTATGGCATAGGTGTTGTAACTCTCTAGCAGCTGCATCACCTTCCCGCCCCAAAGGTCTTCTTTGCAGAAGGTCTCAGTGGGGACTTTGAGCCGCGCAGCGCGCTGCAGCACAAAGGCTTCCGGGCGGTTGCAGAAGACGGCGGCCACGTGGAAATCCTTCGAGGTGCTGAAGTAGTTGATAAGGTTTTCTGCATTGGTGCCGCTACCGGAGGCGAATACTACAAGGTTTTTCATAATCCCAAAGGTAGCAAAAGGGGGCGGATTTGCTAATCCGAAAAAATAATAATAACTTCGCGGCCAATTTGGTTGCAGAAAAAATACAAACAGATAACTACTATTTAACTAATTAACAAAATTTTATCATGGAAGACATCGCTTCAAAAGTTAACCGCATTATTGCTGACAAACTTGGCCTTGACTTAAGTGAAGTTCGTCCTGACGCCACTCTGACCGGCGACCTGGGTGCAGATTCTCTTGACACTGTAGAGCTCATCATGGAGTTCGAGAACGTGTTTGGAATCGACATCCCCGACAACATCGCAGAGAAGATCTCCACCGTTGGAGATGCCATCAAGTACATTGAAGATAATACGCAGAAAGCTGAATAATGCAGTTTAAGAGGGTCGTAATAACGGGTATCGGTACAATTAACCCGATCGGAAAGGATGTCCCATCCTTCTTCCAGGCACTGGATGAAGGCAGAAGCGGTGCATTCCCCATCACCCGTTTTGACTGCACCCTGTTCAAGACACGTTTTGCATGTCAGATACCTGACTTTGACATCACGGACCACGGTTTTACCACCAAAGATGCAAAGACTTGCGACAGGTACTCCCAAATGGCGCTGGTAGCTGCCCAGGAGGCGGTTGCCGACTGCGGGATGGACCTGGAGGCGGTTGATAAAGACCGTATAGGCGTGGTAGTAAGTTCAGGCGTTGGCGGACTTGAGTCCATTCTGACAGAAGCTGAGGCCTATATCCCGGGGGAACCCCCGAGATATAGTCCTTTTTTAATTCCCAAGATCATCACGGATATCGCTGCCGGCCATATCTCAATCAAATATGGTTTCCGCGGCCCCAACTTCGCATATACGGCTGCTTGCTCCACCAGTGCCATCTCCATTGCCGCTGGTGCGCAGATGATAGAGACCGGTCGTGCCGACGCTATGGTGGTGGGTGGTTCTGAGGCTCCCATCTGGGATGCCGGGGTAGGCGGATTCAACTCAATGCGCGCCCTCTCTACCCGCAACGACGATCCGTGCGGTGCCTCTCGGCCGTTTGACAATGGACGCGACGGCTTTGTAATGGCAGAAGGTGCCGGAGTCCTGGTGCTCGAAGAGTACGAACACGCGGTGGCTCGCGGCGCACATATCTATGCAGAATTGCTGGGCAGTGGCCTGAGCGCTGATGCATATCACTTTACCGCTCCCGACCCCAAGGGCGAGGGCGCGGCGTTGTGCATGAAAAAGGCTCTCGATGAGGCTGGCCTTGCCCCCGCCGATATTGACTATATCAACACTCACGGCACATCGACCCACCATGGCGATATAGCAGAAACCCTGGCTATCAAGTCGGTATTCGGAGATAAGGCTTCATACCCCAGCATCACATCCACCAAGTCGATGACCGGTCATCTGCTGGGTGCTGCAGGAGCCGTGGAGGCTATTGCCTGCATCCATTCCATTCGCGACGGTATTATACCACCCACAATCAACTTCTGCGAGGAGGACCCGGATATCGATTACAATCTGCACTTTGTGTTCAACAAGGCAGAGCGCCGGGTTGTGAATATCGCAATGAGCAACAGCTTTGGCTTTGGCGGGCACAACGCCTGCCTCATCTTTGGCCGGGTATAAAGCCACCCGGACACCCCTTAAGTTTACATCCTTCTATTTGCCGTTCACTGGCAATCCGATACGCACATCAGAATCCTACGCCGATGTGAAAGCCGTAGCATTTGGTGGCAAAGGTAGGGCCGATGAACAGGTGGAAGTTATCCAAAAGGCGGATGCGGATGCCGGGTTCACAGGAACTGATAATCATCAGGTCTCCGGGCTGCTTGGAAGAGCCCCGCACTATGCCGGTTTCCGGATCTACGATGCCTCCGGTGGTTTTGAAAACGCACGCTACCCCGGCTGAGGCATCGGTATAAAACGCGACCACGTCACGCCTTGAGAGGTGTATGTAACGGCGCATATAGATGCCGGCACCTAAGGTGTATGTATAGGCATCGTTTCTGGGGTAGTAGTTTCTCCATTGTCCGGCCACTATACCCAGCGTCCGGTTTCTGTCGACCCTGATTCCGGCGGTCACGCATGGCCCCCGTGTGCGTATGCCCAGGGAGTATCTGACCGTGAATTCCGGCCACCATTCTGACATACCCTCTTCAGAGAAGGCATGCCTCCACCCGTCAAAATAGGAGTACATTGTACCAAGTTGGGCGTTAGCCGTAGTGGTGGCCAAAGCCAGAAAGAGTGCAAGGACTATTCTTCTGATGGCCGGAGTCATGACACCTGTTGCAATGCCGTATGGCTTTGCGTGTTTTAGAACTCGCGGATTTTTGCGGGATAGACGCCAGCCTTTATCAGAGCGTTTATCTTCTCAACTGTGAAAGGACGGTCTTCTATATATGTGACACCAAACCACTTTGCATCGCAGTCGAGGACCTTCACAGTGGCCTGCCCGCGGGCAATAAGCTTATCTACTATGTAAGGGATGAAGAACTCAGCCTTGAGGTTGCCGCTTGACAGGGCATCGTCCAGGAACTCCTTGAACACCTCTTCGCTATATTGAAAATACTCGGGTGTGAAGCCCCAGAAGTTCATGGATACGGGGCAGACGGGGTCAAGTTCTGTCTCTTTGTCGCCCTCTGCAAAAACTACCTTGTCGCCCTTGCGGGAGATGGCGGTGCGCTCTGTCACAGATGTGAGAAGGGAGTCGGCGTCGGTGGTGCATACGCCACGGGATACGCTGCCAAAGTCACTCAGGGTGTTCTCAAGGCGATAGCCTATCATGGAATAATTCCCTTTGGTGCCCTCTATGCTGCGCAGGTAGTCGGCCATTGTCTGGTAGCTCTCCTTGCCGTAAAAGTCATCGGCGTTAATAACGGCGAAGGGCTCTTTGATGACATCTTTAGCCATCATCACGGCGTGATTGGTGCCCCACGGTTTAACGCGTCCTTCTGGAACGGAGTAGCCTTCCGGGAGGTAATCCAACTCTTGATATACAAACTCAAACTCTACGTTACCGCCAAACTTCTCTGCCTGGAAATGCTCTTTGAAGGGCTCTGCAAAGCTGTGGCGGATAACAAATACGATTTTGCCGAATCCGGCGCGGATAGCGTCGTAGATAGAGTAGTCTATGATTGCCTCTCCGTTGGGGCCGAGGCCGTCCATCTGTTTGAGTCCACCGTAGCGGGAACCCATTCCTGCCGCCAGTATCAAAAGTGTAGGTTTCATGTCTTATCTGGTTTATTTAATTCTCAAATGTACAAAAATATCTCGAAATTGTCTCTCCGTCAAATTCCAGCCAGGAAGGCCCCTGCGACCAGTCGCTGAGTATATGCAATCCGGCTCCGCCGGGGGTGGTCATGTCGATAGGCTGGTGGATGTGCCCGAACACGAAGTAATCCACCGGGTTGCACCTCTCAAAACTGCACGCGAAGCGGTACAGGGGGCTCTCTGTAGTAAAAATGTATGGTTTGAGGTCGTTGCTGTGGCGGCTGGAGCGGGTCCAGACCTCCGCGATATGGTAGAGCAGCCGCTCCGGCACAAGATATCGGGCCAGGAATATCGACAGCCGGCCCTTGAGCACCGTGCGGGTGAGTCGCGCCTTGAAATCCATCGGTCCCAGATCATCGCCGTGGGCTATTACCAGTCGCTTTCCATTCAGGTTAAGGGTTACCGGCTGCGGGCCGAGTACCTTAAGACCTGTTTCCCGCTCCAGCCGGCCAAAGGTCCACCAGTCGTGGTTCCCCTTGAGGAAAAAGACCTCCACGCCGCGGGCGACGGTGTCAGAAAGGGCCTGCAAAACGGCTTCAAACCCCACGGGACGCCGCTTCCGCTCAAACCAGAAGTCAAACACGTCCCCCAGCAGGAAGAGCGCCCGGGTGTCTTTGGGAAGATTAGCGAGAAAAGAGATGAAATCTTGCTGCGACGCGGCATACTTCTCCGCTCCCAGATGCAAATCTGAAGTGAAGATGTAGCGCCCGCGCTCCATCAGAGATTAAACAAAGAGGCAGAGGATACCTACGACGGTGCAGTAGATGGCGAACCAGCCCAGGGATGCATTCTTCACGAATTCAACCATTACCCTGCAGGCGAATACACCACTGAAATAGGCGGATGCAAAGCCCAGTGCCAGAGGGACTATCCCGGTAGTGGAGTGAGCCAGCCCTCCGCTCACAAGTTCCAAAAAGGCCTCTCCCAGAATGGGAACCAGCACCATCAGGAATGAGAACCGGGCGACCTCTTCTTTGCGGGCACCGCTCATAAGGCCGGTTGCTATGGTTGCACCGCTTCGTGAAATACCCGGGATTACTGCAACGGCCTGTGCAATACCCATGAGGATAGCGCGCTTATATGACATACTGTGTCCGTGGCGGGGACTGTACAACTGGCTCACGGCCAATATCATGGCGGTTACCAGCAGGGCGCATCCGATATTGAGGGGGCCGGTGGCGAATAGCGCTTCCACCTGGTCTTTAAAGAAAATGCCTACAATAGCTACCGGTATCATGGAGACAATCAGCATTAACACATATTTGGTCTCGCTGTTGTACTCGAATTTCTTTACCCCGTTGTACAACTTGACGATATCCTGCCAGAACACTACAATCACAGCGAGCGCCGTAGCAGCATGCACTACAATTTCAAATGCGATGTCGTTTGTGGAGATGCCAAACAGGCCCTTTGCAATTGCAAGATGGCCGCTGCTGCTGATAGGCAGGAATTCTGTAAGCCCCTGCAAAAGTCCAAGGAAAATAGCTTTTACCCAGTCCATTTATTTTTGCACGTCTTTTGGTTTTTTCATTATGCCGATAATCACCACTGCGATACCCAGCAGAATCACTATAGGTGCAGCCACCAGTTTGCAGGCGTCAAACATCCCCTCGTCGAATACGTTTGGGTCACTGCTGCCGCCGCCAATCATCAGGATAAAGCCCGCAACCATCATCACCAACCCTACCAGGATAGTGCGCACGCCTCTTTCGGAAACTGAGAAAACACTCATTGCTTACCTAAAGATATAAGTCGTCTTTTGATATATCGGATAGCTTGTTCACCATATAGGCAGCGGTACATACGCATATCAGCACGCCCGCTACGAATATTAATGCAAAGATAGTAATAATTGTTTCATTATTAAATAATCCGAACATTTCTCCGATATGTTTCCAGGCATATTGGAGCACGAGGGCAAAGGCGGCGTCGGCAATCAGGGCAGAAATAGCACCCTGCCAGAATGCCTGGCGCAGGAACGGCTTGCGGATAAAGCTCCGTTTGGCCCCCACAAGGCGCATCGTGTGGATGGTGAAGCGCTTTGAGTATATGTTCAGGCGAACAGTATTGGCAATCAAAGCCACGGATATAATCAGCAGGATGGAGATGATGGCGGCAACAAAGAGGCCTATCTTGTCCAGATTGCTGTTCATTGCCTCTACCAGCGACTCCTGGCAGGTGACTTCTCTCACCAGCGGGTCGGCGCCGATCACTTTTCGGACCAGTGCCAGTGAATCCTTAGAAAAATGTGAACTGTTGAGGTTTATTTCCAAGGAGACGGGAATCGGGCTGGTGGCGAATACGTCCAGGAAATTCTTGCCCAGCAGCTCTTCCATCTCTTTCTGCCCCTGTTCGCGGGATATACATTTGATACTCTTTACAAAACCGTAACTCTCAATCTTTTGCATCAAGACTGCGGCCTGCTCTTCAGAGGCGCTGTTATGAAGTATAACCGACACAACGGAATTCTCTTTGAAATAATTTGAAAGGCTCTTGGTGTTGACCCATATAAAGCAGGCGATTGCCATCAGGAACAACACCAGGGAGATGCTGACAATGGAGGTAAGATACGATCTGACTAACCGGCGGCCGACTATCTTACTGTTGTCATTTTTCATGGTTTGTAACGATTTTAGACCCGAAGTTAAAAAATTTTTATTACCTTTGTATGAAATTTGCCTAAATATGCCTGCTGTCATTTCAAAAGAGGCCAAGAAAGTGCTCTTCGTCAACTCGGAGATATTTCCATATCTGCCTGAGTCTGATATTGCTACGGTTGGTCGCTTCCTCCCGCAGGGCATTCAGGAAAAGGGGTACGAAATCCGCTCTTTCATGCCGCGTTACGGTTGCGTGAACGAGCGTCGGAACCAGTTGCATGAGGTAATCCGCCTTTCAGGTATGAACATAGTGGTGGGTGCGGTGGACCGTCAGCTGGTGATAAAGGTTGCCTCTATCTCCTCTGCCCGGATGCAGGTGTATTTCATAGACAATGAAGATTATTTTCACCGGAAGGCCGTGGACCGCGATGCTGAAGGGAAGTTTTTTGCAGATAACGACGAGAGGGCGATGTTCTTTGCCCGCGGGGTGTTGGAGACAGTGAAGAAACTTCGCTGGAAACCCGATCTGGTACACTGTCAGGGGTGGATCTCTTATCTGATGCCGCTCTATCTCAAGAAGGTTTATAATCAGGATCCCATCTTTGCCGACAGCAAGGTGGTTCTCTCGCTATATAATGACCTGGACGGGCTCAACTTCTCTTCTGACATGGCCAGCAGGGTCGCCATCAGCAACATCAATGCAGAGGATGTGAGCGAGATAACCTCCGAGACCACTGGCATAAATCTTGCGAAATTGGCCATTCGTTATTCCGACGGTGTGATTACTGCGGCAGACGGGGTTAATGGCTGCCTGGAGGCTTATGCAAAGGAGAAGAATCTTCCTATAATCACCAGCCCCGCCATCAGCACGGAGAATACCGCCTACATCGACGAATACGAAAAGTTTTACGACCAAATCTTAGCATAAGGGGATGTCTATTGCAAAATATCGGTTTTATGGTGTCGCTTTGGCGGTCGCTCTGCTTTCTCTTGCCATCAGCAGCTGCATAAAGGTCGATCAGACACACGGGTCTGTTTACGTCCCGTCTGACAGGGACCTCAAGATACACACCGTTACCTTTGGCCTGCCCGTGGGTATGAAAATGGCAGACAGCCTGCAGACCAGCACCTCTTACCTTGTATTGGGTAACCTTTATGACCAGACGTTTGGTGAGACAAACGCGGAGTTTGCTGCTACAGTGAACCCTCCTGACACCCTTCCGTGGGGTAAGGATCCCGTGTTCAAACGTGCCAGGCTGCAGTTCCTGAAGTTCTCCGTACAGACTCTTGAAGATGGGCAGGAGCAGCTCCCGCAGAACATACATGTGTATGCCCTCACGGTGCCCATGGATACCACCAAGATTTACAATAACTGCTTCAGCCGTAACGACTACTCCCTTGAAGAGATTTCTGAGGGGGCGGTGATTTACTGCGGTACCGATACCCTTACTATCCCGCTCAAGGACTCGTTTGCTAAGCAGTATATGTCTGCCACTCAGGAGGAGCTTGACAGCACAGAGCTGTTTATCAAGCGCTTCTATGGCATTTATGTCGCTGCAGACAAGCCGCTGGGCGGAGGAGGCCGTCTTACAAAATTCAGTGCAGGGGCGATGAAGTTAACCTTCAACTCAACCAATGATCTGGATACTAACCGCGATACCACTGTGGTGTTTCCCATCGGCAGCAGTTATGCCACCGGTATCTACACCCACCAGACACGCAATCTGGAGGTGGACGGCAACAACAACCTTAAGCAGATTTATTACGAAGGCATGGCCGGCATCAAGCCGCACGTAAGCGGTGAGGCGATCCGTGACAGCCTTGTCGACTGGGCCGCTAAGAACGATATCGACCTTGAGAACATAATCGTGACCCGTGCCTCCATAGAACTCCCGTACGATGTTCCGGAGGGTGGCTATTCCGTTGTGGACAGTTATCCGGCCGCGCTGTATCCCGTGACCCGCTATAAGTATGCGTACGACGATTCTCAGTATTATCCGCTCTCTGCAATATACGACAGCGCTTATGACCGGGGTGAGATAAACCGCTCGCTGGATTATTACAAGCCCGACGTGACGCTCTACGTGCAGAACATTATGCGTATGGTGTCTGCCGGCAAGCCGCTCAACAGCAGCTGGGACCTCTGGTTCTTCAATTATTATACAGGGGAGGAGACAGAAGAGGAGGACACCTCCTCCGCCTATACGGATTACTATAACAACTACCTGTACAATATGTATTATGGTGGTTACGGCGGCTATGGATATGGCGGATACGGCTATGGCGGTTACGGCGGTTATGGTTATAACGATTATTACGACTACTACAATATGATGAACTATTACAACTACTATAACAGTTCATCATCGTCCAGTTCTTCTGAGTCTACGGTTTATTCCGTGGACTACGTAAACTACTGCAAGGGCGTCATCAATGGCAACGGCGCGGAGCGCAGGCCCACACTGCATATCACGTACACTGTGAAACAATAACCCGCCATGATGATATGGCCTTGCCCAAAGTTTTCATCATAGCTCCTGCCTTTTACCATTTTGGATGGGGTGTAACCAAAGCTTTTCATGATGCCGGATACGCAACTTGCGTACATACGTACGATACTCCGGTCGATCCATACGATTTCCGCCATAAGATAACCTACAAGCTATGCCGCGACAAGGAGGGGTACCGCCTTCATAACCGGGTGGAGAGGCAGCAGGAGTTCGTAAGGGTTTTTGATGATGCCGCCCCCGGGCTTGTGTTCATTATGAACGGTGAGATACTGCTGCCCCAGACCCTGGATTATTTTCGCAGTAAGGCTAAGGTGGCGCTCTGGTGTTTTGACACCGTGAAGCATATCCCGGTAATAGAAGGGCACATAGACCACGTGGACCGCTTTTATTGCTATGACAAGGGCGATATAGATTACTATGCCGCGCAGGGAAAGCGGGCGCATTTCCTGCCCCAGGCGGCCGATACAACGGTATATCATCCCATTGAAGGAGTCCAGAAAGATATCGACATCCTATTTGTGGGCGATGTGTACCATTCAGCGAAGCGGCAGAAATATCTTGCCGGGGTGGTCCGGGCCTTCCCTGACAAGAGAATCAGGGTCGTGGGTATTTATAAACCCTGGTACAAGAACCCCGTCAAGGCTCTGTTGCGCGAGCGGCGCGACATCTATACCAACCATAACGTGGAGCCTGATAAAGTCAACGGGCTCTACAACCGCGCCCGGGTGGTGCTGAATATCCACAACGAACAGCAAACTGACGGTGCCAACCCAAAGGTGTTCGAGATATGCGCCAGCGGGGCATACCAGATTTGTGACGCAAACCCGTATATCAGGGAGCTTTTCCCCGATGGCAGCGTGGGAATCTATAAAAATGAAGGGCAGCTTCATGCATTGATAAAGGAGGCGCTGGAGGGTGACAAAAGTGACATGGCGCGCAGGGCATGCGAAAGGGTAAATGCATCGCATACCATGCATAACCTGATTGAAACAGTAATTCAGGATTTAAGAGTATGAGAATAGGCTACACTACCGGAGTATTTGATCTTTTCCATGTAGGTCATCTGAATCTCCTGCGCAAGGCTAAGGAGCAGTGCGATTATCTCATTGTAGGGGTATCGACCGATGCCCTTGTATCTTACAAGCACAAGCAGGCGGTGATTCCCTTTGAGGAACGCAAGCAGATCGTGGGCGCCATAAAATATGTAGATGAGGTGGTGGCCCAGGAGGATATGGACAAGATGGCGGCGTGGGAGAGGCTTCACTTCAACGTGATGTTTGTGGGTGATGACTGGAAAGGTACTCCAAAATGGGATGAATATGAGCGTCAGTTCAAGGAGGTGGGGGTGGAGATAGTCTATTTCCCTTACACCCAAGGGACCTCTTCTACCCTGATAAACCAGACCCTGGAAAAACTCAGGGGGGACAAATGGTAGACAAAGCCTATTGCTGCAGTGCCTTTCTGGCATTCCGGTTCATTCCGCGTGACGGTGTGGAGTTTGCTCCGGGCATGCGGCACGTGAATGCTAAACTCCCTATGAAGGAGGATTGCACCCCTGTGGCCAGCGCGGCCGATATCGATGCCGCCCTGCAGGGGACGTTCCGTAGCCTGGAGGGGCAGCGTCTGGGGTTGCTTCTCTCCGGCGGGATGGATTCCGCTACGCTGGCGACCTATATGAGGGGGTGCGATGCCTACACCTTCCGCTTCCTCGGCGGGAATTACCAGCGGGAAGAGCTGAAGCGGGCAGAGCGTTTTGCCGCCATGAATGATATGACCCTGCACTATGTCGATATCGACTGGGGCGTGGTGCAGGAGGGCCTGGAGCCGGTGATGCGCCATCGGGGCGCCCCGGTGCACTCCATTGAGCCGCAAGTTTACGCCGCCGCCCGGCAGGCCGCCGCCGACGGCATTGAGAGGATGATTATCGGTGACGGAGCCGACTATGTCTTTGGCGGGATGGATCTGCTGCTGGCAAAAGACTGGGGCTACGAAGAGTTCATAAGGCGATACATATATATCGACCCGGCCGAGGTGCTGGTGGAGCCAGCCTCCATCACCGGCCTGTTCGAACCCTATCGTCGGGGCGACAATATAGACTTTGTGTCATTTATGGAGGGACCCAACACTTTGGAGAGTTACGGCTCTTATATGAACGCGTTTGCCACCGCCGGAATGCCCTATAGCGACCCCTACGAGCACCTTTCACTGGTAAAGCCGCTGGATTTGAACCGCATCCGGAGTGGAGAATCCAAATATCTTGTCCGGGAGCTTTTCAGGATGAGATACGGTGAGAAGGAGCCGGAGAAGGTCCCTATGCCAAGGCCGGTGGACGAGTATTTCCGCAACTGGAACGGCCCCCTGCGGAGTGAATTCCGGCGCGATATTGACCTGGAACGCTACAACGGTAACCAGCGCTGGCTGATGTATGCCCTGGAGCGCTTCTTGAACATGTTAGAATTAGAGTTTCGCAAGTGCGAAACTTGAGTGTTAGAAGATGGACGATAAAGACATACTCCGGGCATTGGGCGGGCTGGTGAGCCTCCCGGCGTGGTGGATGCAGCGCCTTGTACGCCGCAACCCGTCGCTTTGGGTGTTTGGGGCGTGGTACGGCAATCTGTACAACGACAACAGCCGTGCGATGTTCGAATATGTCTGTGACAATCACCCTGAGATAGAAGCGGTTTGGATAACCTCCAGCGATGCTGTCCTGAGCGAGATAACCTCCGCAGGCCGCCGTGCCCTGCTAAAGGATTCCCGCGAGGGGCGCAGCCTCTGCCGTCGCGCCGGCATAGCCTTTGTCTCTACCGCCGCCGGAGATGTCTGTGAAAAGCAGTTGAACGGCTGCAGGATAGTGATGCTTTGGCACGGATGTCCAATCAAGATAGTGGGTAACGATGCTCGCCGCTTTATGGTAAAGGATACCCTGTGGAAGCGCTTCAAGACTGCTATCCGGCGCATTGTGGTTCCATGGGAGTTTATCCCCTACGATATGGTGTGCAGCCTGTCGGAGTTTTTCAGCCCGGTTTTCTGCTCCGCATTTGGCATACGGCCGGAGGTTAACGCCATCACGGGCCTGCCGCGTAACGATGCGTTGTTCCGGGGGGGTGACAGGCTTATAAAGAGTCTGGAGGCGCGCTGGAGCGGCTGCACCAAGATTGTCTATCTGCCCACCTTCCGCGATACCGCTACCGGTGAGGGCCTGCCCTTCAATCCCTTCGCCGGCTTTGGCTTTGATGCGGGGAGACTGGGGGAGGTGCTTGAAAAGAACAACATGGTGCTCATCTACAAGGGGCACTTCTACGACTTGCAGAACGGGGCCTCAAAGGTCAATGCGGTGCCGGACAGGATCGTGTGCATTTCTGACCGGGATTATGACAGCCTGTATGGTTTCCTGGGTGGCACAGATATCCTTATAACAGATTATTCCAGCGTTTTTTTCGACTATATCATCACTGGCAAGAAGGTGATCCTTGCGCCGTTTGACTACGACGATTATATCCGGGTATCGCGTCCTTTCTACTTTGACTATTCCCTGATGGAGGCGACCCGCGCCAAAGATTGGAACGCCATTTGCGATATCCTCTCAAGCGACGGGGCGCGGCCCGCGCCGCAGAGGTGCATCTCACGTTTCAACACATACACCGATGCCGGCAGCAGGGACCGCGTATACCGTGAGGTCATAAAACGTTTTTGTAAATAATATAACGCCATGAAGGAACTGTTTCTGCTTCTTGCACTGACGTTTAATCCGTCAGGACAATACTATTCTGATGCAGATTACCGCGATTTGTGGGCCATGGTTGATGCCGCCCTTGAGGCGGGCAGGCCGCAGACCGCCGTGAACTATCTGAACCAGCTGGAGCAGCTTGCAGCAAGCAAGCGAGACACTCTTGAGCAGTATCAGGTGATGCGCAAGAAATACGAAAGCCTCACACGTTACAATTGGAAAGAGGCGAACAAATATTATCCCGGTTACATCCAGCTTCACAACGAGCTGATGGAGAATCTGGACCATTATATCGAGCGATATGCAGCGCATCCCCGTGCCGGAGCGCTGGTTTATGAGAAGATAATGCGGATCAAGCGCAACGAGGATTCCGCCCTCAAGCCGTCTGCAGAGAGCTATCTTAAGATACGCAGGATGTGTACCCTGGCGGCGGAAAGCTATCCCAAGAATGCAAAGGAGTTCCTCTCTGTAATTGAGCAGATGGACGCCCGGCAGGTGGGCATAAGGGTCAGCGAAGAGAGCGGGTCAGTCAATTTTGTATATCCGGGCGAGGCTGTCACTTTTGAGCTCTCGGGCCGCAATGTCGCCTCCAGCGAGTTTACCGTCTATCGTCTGGACGACCGCTACGAACAGGCGGGCGGACTTACCGGGGAGATTGTATCGGCAAAGGGAGAGCAGTGTCACAAGCAAAGTATTACCAATTACCGGAACGAATATAACATATACGAAACTGTAAAGGAAAAATATACTTTTGTCAAACCGGGTATCTACGTGGTTTTCAACAGTTCCGGCACGGATAGCTCTTACCTTAGGCTCTATGTGGGCAGCGTGGCGCTCGCCACCCGCGAGATGGGGGGCAACAACCAGGTTTACATAGCCGACGCCCGCACCGGGCAGCCGTTTGGAAACGCCACTGTATATGCCTGTGTGCAGGGGACGAAGGCGGAGGACTCCGAAGTTCTCTTCAAGCCTGCTATCCTCTCGCACAAGACATACAACCTGAGCGGCTTCACCACCCTCAGTCAGCAACTCTTCCCCAGGAAAGGCCGTTCAGCGATGATCTATGCAGAACACGCTTCCGACAGCTGGTCGCCGGCGGTGGATGTCAATTCCCCTGATATTATCAAAAAGAGCCGTTCAGCAGTTGTTGTACACTACCTTTATACCGACCGCAAACTCTACAGGGCCGGCGATACAATACAGTTTAAACTGATTGCCCTCTCTACCAACTATGAAGAGGGGAAGGTGTTGCCCGGCAAGAAGATAGATGTTTCTCTATACGCTCCGGCAGCAGACAAGCCGATTGCCACGCTCAATCTGACCACCAACCAGATGGGTTCGGCAGCCGGGAAGTTTACTATCCCTGAGGGGAACAAGAACGGACGCTACCGCATCGCTACAGACCGCGGCAGCGTGACGGTGGATGTGGAGGCATACAAAGACCCCAAGTATAAGGTTGAGTTTGAACAGATAGAAGGTGCTTACACCTTTGACGATGTCCTTCAGCAGAAGGGGCGTGTGCTCGGTTACACCGGTGAACCGGTGGCCGGGGCCCGAGTGGAGTATTCAGTGGAGAGCTGGCAATACCGCACCGGTCAGGCCGTGCTCGCGCAAGGGGAGGCCTTGACCGATGCAGATGGTCTCTTTGAGATATCTTTCGCAGTGCCGGCTCCAGAAAACGACCAGGTCTCTGTGCGGGTCTGCTCCGTCAAAGTCAAGGCCGTGGCCCCCAATGGCGAAACGTGCGAGCGCAGCAAGAGCGTATCTGTGGCCCGCGACGCCATCCTGTTTGACGTAGAATTTGACAATCAGTACCGTATGGATACCTTGCTGCTGGTCAATAAGGAGAAAGCGGCCTCAGTGACAGTCACCGCCAGCAACAGCGATGGCGTCAAGCTGGATACGACAGGCAAATACCGTCTCCTCAAGGATGACCGTACCGTGCTCAAGGGAAGCATCCGTTACGGCGCCCCCCTGACTATAGATTTTTCCAACCTTCCCTCAGGTAATTATGTGTTGGAGTGCATGGCTGCAGCCGGCAAGGCAGAGAAGAGAACAAAAACAGAGTTCGTGCTGTTCTCACCGGATGAGCGTGAATGTCCGGTGGACACCAGGCTCTTCTTCTATCCCGTCGAAAGCACGGGTACCGTCGATTTTGTGGTGGGTAGTTCAGAAGAAATCTATCTGGAGCTGGAACTGTTCAGCGACGGGGTGGCTGTCTATCGCAAGCCGCTCCATCTCAACGGTAGCGCAGAGCGTATCAAACTCAACTATCAGGATAGATGGGCCGACCGCGTGTCGGTATCGCTTTTCGGCTTCAAGGATATGGGGACAGTCAGCCACAGTCATGAGTTTGAGCGCGAAGTGCCCTCCGCCAATTTTGAAATCAAAGTGAACAGCTTGCGGGACAAGACCACCCCCAATACAAAGGAGTCATTCACCGTGGAGGCGCCTGCATCGGAAATGCTGATATCGGTGTACGATGTCACCAGCGACCGTTACGGCAAGAACGATTTCTGGTTCAATCCCATACACCCCCGCTATTCTCAGGTGCCGTATGTCCGTTCCAACCTGAACGACTACAGGCTCTACAGTGACGGAGTAGTCCGGATTGGCGCTACAAGGATGATGATGTCCAAAGGGGCGGTGGCAGAGGAGGCTATGGTGATGAACAGTGCAATGACGGCAGACGATGGCGTGATGTTAGACAGCGAGGATGCCGATATGGGGACTCCGATGCCAGATATCGAGGTCCGTGAAGATTTCAACCAGACCCTGGCCTTCATACCGCAGCTGCAGGTTTCCGGCGATGGCGGCACTACAGTTGAGTTCACCACCCGCGACGGCCTCTCTGCGTTCCGTATCGCAATGCTGGCCCACACCAAAGACCTGCACAGTGGTACTGCGGAGCGCTATATAATTGTAAACAAGCCGGTTAAGATAGAGACAAACCTCCCTCTTTTCGCCATTGAGGGGGATCGCTTGGTAATCAATGCCAGTGTCACCAACACCAGCAGGGAGAGTATCACCGGCCTGGCCCGTATCATAATTACCGACGAGGATACCTCAAAGCAGATTGAGGTGGATAAGCCTGAAAAAGAGGTGATGCTAGGCAGCGGCGGGTCCGGGATTACCTCCTGGGAGGTGAAGATTCCGGAAGGAATCCGCAGGATGGGCGTCACAGTAAGCCTTGCCGCCGATAAGGGGACAGATGCGGAGAAGCATGTGGTTGAGATTCTCCCCGCGTCGCGCAAAATCACGGAAGCGGAGTCGTTCATCGTTGGTAGCGGCATAACCAAAGAGAACTGTATCAGCGAACTGATAGAGCGTCTCAACTATCCCGACATCACCATCCGCTATGAAGAGTATTCCACCAGGGAGGCCTTGATAGAGGTGCTCCGCAAACCGGAGGCGCCCGCTTCAGACAATATGATCCAGTGGTTGGATGCCCTTTATGTCAACCAGATGCGCGGTTGCCTGCTGGCAGATGACAGCATTGACGACAGATTCTCGAGGCGCGCCGTAAACAAACTGGCTTCTATGCAGAGAAGCGACGGCGGCTTTGGCTGGTTCCCCGGCAACTCTTCCAGTGACCTTCTGACCCTTATGTTCCTGGACAAGACATACTATATGCGCGAGGTGGGTAAGCTGCCGGTCAATACGTCTATCGACAGGCAGATAGAGAAAGCTCTGGGTTATGTGGAGAAGCGTATACTGGAGATTGGTGCCGCAAAGAGATGGAACTGGCGAGATTTGACTTATCTGTTCGCAGCCCGTATGGAGCACCCCGGCTATCCTATGGGCAGCCAGGCACAGGGCATCCTCAAAGAGTATCTGAAGCGCTGCAAGAAGGACTGGCAGGATATCCCCGTGGCGGAGAAGGCCAAACTCTGCATGGTGCTGAAGGGCGCCGGAGAGAATGCCCGGCTTATAACAGTGATGCAGTCGCTGCGCGACTATGCCGTGATAAACAATACCGTCGGGTGTTACTTCCCCAACGCCGTCATGCCCTTCCGGGGAATGCTGCACACAGAGATATACGCCCACGCCACCCTGGCGGCCGTTTTTGCCGAGATGGATCAGATGGATATAGCCTGGGGCATAATGAAATGGCTCCTGCTCCAGAAGCATAACCAGCAGTGGGAGAGCAATATGGCCAGTGCCGATGCTATCTATGTCCTTATCAGATACAAGGCGCCCGATGTTAAGTTCGGGGCGGTTTACGCCACCTACACCGCGCCGATGCTGGAGGTGCAGCCCGCCTCTAACCAGATGAGTGTGGTGCGCACCTGGTGGCGTAACGGCGAGCAACTGCGCGACGGCCAGATGCTTCGCGTTGGGGACAAGGTTGAGGTGCGGTATAAGATAGACAATACCGAGAACCGCTCTTTCGTGGTGATGGAGGCCAGCCGCCCGGCTTGTTTCTACTCCGTGGACGAGCGCTCATACGGTTCAAACTGGTTTTATTGCGAACGTAAGGCGGAGAGCACAAAATATTACTTCCAGGTGCTTGCAGAGGAGGATACCAACCTTAGCGAGAGTTTCTTTGTAACCCAGGCGGGGGCCTTTAACAGCGGTCTGGTTGAGATAGAATCGCTCTATGCCCCAGAATACCGCGGCCATACCGGTGCAATTATGGTAGAATCCAAGGCCGACTGATGTCTGTTTATCCTCAACTGGCTGCTTCTGCGGCATCGTTTGGTTTTGCTGCCTTCGGTGCGGCTGAGGCGTGTGCCCTGGGTCCGGATGCGGAGCGCCGTCTGCAGGAGTATCTTTCAGAAGGGCGCAATGCCGATATGGACTATATGGGCCGCAACGTAGAGAAGCGCCTGGATGTGACCCTTCTGGTGGAGGGGGCGCGTTCCGTAATGGCCTTTCTGGTGCCATACAGCCATCATAACGACCCGCAAATTGCCTCGTTTGCCCACGGAGAGGATTACCACAAGATTATAAAAGACCGCATATACGCGTTTGTGGCAGCCAACCGCGAGGCGCTTGACACCGCCGCCGGGGGCGCCTTCAGCGGCCGTGTATTCACCGACAGCGCTCCGGTTATGGAGCGGGAGTGGGCGGTGCGGTGCGGCCTGGGTTTCATCGGCTGTAACAATTTCCTGATAAGCCCGGTGGCGGGGTTGCGCACCTTGATTGGGACGCTGGTGTGCAATGTGCCGTTCGAAGCAATTGACTGTGAACAGCTGCGTGCCCAGAAGGCGGCGGTGCCCGACGGGTGTGGTGAATGCGGCGCCTGCATACAGGCTTGTCCCACCGGGGCCCTCTTTGCTCCATTCAAGATAGATGCCCGCCGCTGCATATCGTTCCTCACCATAGAGTCGCGTAACCGGGACAACTCGTCGCCAGCGGTGCACGGCCATCTGTTTGGCTGTGACTGCTGTATGGACGCCTGCCCATGGAACCGCGACGTAGAGGGGTGGCCCCAGTTCAGCAGCAATGCCGACCGGCTGGCCGATAAACCCGGCGATATTTTTAGTATATTTGCAAGACAACGAAAATAACCTCTCAGATGAAATCCATCCTTGGCGTAGGGAATGCCCTGACAGACATTCTGGCGATATTGCCAGACAACGGGATCCTTGAGAAATACTGCCTTCCCGTGGGGAGTATGCAGCATGTGGATGCCGACACCGGCAACAAGATCTGGCTCGATTTGAAGGACAAAGGGATAAAATATGTAGCCGGCGGTTCTGCCGCTAACACCATCAGCGCCTGTGCGATTCTGGGCATGAAGACGGGTTTCATAGGCAAGGTGGGCAAGGATGATATCGGTTCCCTCTTCAAGTCTGACCAGGTCCAGGAGGGGATCAACTCTATGCTGGAGCGGGGTAAGGCGCCCAGCGGCCGCTGCATAGTGATAGTAAATAAAGAGACCTCCGACCGTACCTTTGCCACATATCTGGGAGCAGCGCTGGAACTGGAGCCCGAGGATCTCGACCCCGCAAAGTTCGACGGCTATGACTATCTTCACATAGAGGGCTATCTGGTGCAGAACCAGCGGCTTGTGCGGCGTGCGGTGGAGATTGGAAAGGAAAAGGGGATGCAGATTTCCCTGGATCTGGCCAGCTACAATGTGGTGGAATCCAACCTTGCGTTCCTGCACGACATTGTGAGGAATTATGTAGACATAGTCTTTGCAAACGAGTCGGAGGCGCTGGCTTTCACCGGGTTGGCACCTCGCGAGGCGGTGGATCAGATAGCCGGCATGTGCCGGATTGCCATAGTCAAGGAGGGCAAGAGAGGCTCCCTGATAAAATCGGGAGATGAATTCCACTTTGTGGACGTAGCCCCCGGCGTGCCGCGTGACGGTACCGGTGCGGGCGACGTCTATGCTGCAGGCTTCCTGTACGCCCTCTCTATGGGGCAGCCGCTGGATGTCTGCGGCCAGGTGGGCAGCATAATCGCCGCAAAGGTCATAGAGGTTATCGGAAGCAAGATTGACATACCGCGCTGGAAGGCGGCCAAGGCAGAGATTCGCGCATTAATGGGGGTTGAGAAATGACATTTGAACTGCTTGCCAAAGACCCCGCATCAAATGCGCGCAGCGGCCGTATAACAACGGCGCACGGCGCAATCCAGACCCCCATCTTTATGCCTGTGGGCACTGTGGGGAGCGTTAAAGGGGTCTATCATAAAGATTTAAAGGATGATGTCCGGGCACAGATAATCCTGGGTAATACTTACCACCTCTATCTGAGGCCGGGGCTGGAGATACTCCGCAAGGCTGGAGGGTTGCACTGCTTTACATCATGGGACCGCCCGATGCTTACCGACAGCGGCGGCTTCCAGGTGTTCTCGCTGAGCCCGATACGCAAGATTGGTCCCGACGGATGCACCTTCTCCTCTCATATTGACGGCAGCCGCCATACCTTTACCCCCGAGAATAACATGGATACCCAGCGCACCATCGGCGCCGACATTATTATGGCGCTGGACGAGTGCTGCCCTGGGGATGCCGAATATGCCTATGCAGAGAAATCGCTGAACCTCACCCAGAGGTGGCTGGAGCGGTGCGTCGCCCGATTCGATTCAACAGAGCCTCTGTATGGCTACCCCCAGGCTCTTTTTCCGATAGTGCAGGGGTGTGTTTATCCGGACCTTCGCAAACGGGCGGCGGAACATGCTGTGGCTATGGACCGCGAAGGTTACGCCATTGGCGGTCTGGCGGTGGGGGAGCCGACAGAAAAGATGTATGAGATGCTGGAGTTGCTCCATCCGCTGCTGCCTGCCGGCAAGCCGCGCTACCTGATGGGGGTCGGCACCCCCGCCAACATCCTGGAGGGGATTGCCCGCGGAGTGGATATGTTCGATTGTGTCATGCCCACCCGCAACGGCCGCAACGGAATGATCTTCACTTGGGAGGGGACCATCAACCTCAGGAACGCCAAGTGGGCGGACGATTTCTCCCCCCTGGATCCCCAAGGCACTTCTTTTGTGGACCATACCTACACCCGTGCCTATGTCCGCCACCTGACTGTAGCGGGTGAAATGCTCGCAGCAGAGATTGCCAGCGAACATAACCTCGCCTTCTATCTCGATTTGGTAACAAAGGCGCGGGAGCATATCTTTGCAGGAGACTTTGCGGCATGGAAAGATGCTGTGGTTAAAAAACTTGAGACAAGGTTATGAGCCGGATATCGTTGAAGCCCAAGATTCTTGACTGGTACATCATCAAGAAGTTCATCAGTACCTACCTGGTGGCACTTGTGATTGTGGTGGCCATCGTAATCATATTTGACATCAGCGAGAAGATAGACTATTTCGTAGAGCGGCACGCTCCCCTGCACGAGATAGTGTTTGATTACTACATGAATTTCATACCGTATATCCTGAATATGTTCAGCCCGCTGTTCGTGTTCATTACGGTAATTTTCTTCACCTCCAAGCTGGCCAGCAACAGCGAGATTATCGCCATGCTCTCCAGCGGTATCAGTTTCCGGCGTCTGCTGGTACCCTACATGGTCTCCGCAGCTCTGGCTGCAGCCCTTTCTCTGGCGCTTGGCATGTATGTGATCCCCCCCGCCAACTTTACTCGGCTGGAGTTTGAGCAAAAGTATATCAAGGCCAACCGCTTCTTTAACTCCAACCACAATATCCACTATCAGATTGCCCCGGGTGAATTTGTCTATGTGGAATCTTTCAGTTCCTGGAATAACTCCGTGAACCGTTTCACGCTGGAGACAATAAAGGATAACAAGCTGGTGAGCAAGATGTCTGCAGCGAGTGCGGTGTGGAACGAGGAGTTGGGGAGCTGGACCTGCCGCAATTATTTTATCCGCAGCTACGATGAGCACGGCAACGAGACCATCCAGACCGGGGCGCTTAAAGATACTGTCATCGCCCTCACGGTGGAAGATTTCTACCGCCGCAAGAATGTGGTGGAGTCGCTCAAGATAAAGGAATTGAACGAACTTATAGAGTTGCAGAATTTACGTGGCGACCACATGGTGGTCCATGCCCAGATAGAGAAACATACCCGCATTGCGACCCCCTTCTCCGCCTTTATCCTGACGCTCATGGGGGTGGCGCTCTCTTCCCGCAAGAGGCGCGGCGGACTCGGCCTCAACATAGGTATCGGGGTGGGCCTGAGCTTCTCGTACATCCTGTTCATGCGTTTCAGCCAGATGTTTGTCCATACCGGCACTCTGCCGCCATGGCTGGCGATCTGGCTGCCGAATATAATCTACGCAATCATAGCGCTGTTTGTTTATCGCATGGCTCCCAAATAGAAATCAGCCAAATAACGATACTATGAAAAAAAGCAATGTCAAAATCAGGCTCATCCTGATGCTCTTTCTGGAGTTTGGAGCTTGGGGTGCATATCTTACCTCACTCGGGCGCTATCTGGGCAATATAGGTCTGGGAAGCCAGATCAAGTGGTTCTTTGCCATGCAGGGCATCGTCTCCATATTTATGCCGACCCTGATGGGAATCCTGGCAGACCGAGCGATGCAGGCGCAGAAGGTTCTCTCGCTCTGTCACGCCATTTCCGGCATCTCCATGGCCGGTGCGGGTATCTACTGCATGTCGGCGGGCAGCGCGGTCGAATTCACACCGCTGTTTATACTCTACAGCATCGGCGTAGCCTTCTTTATGCCGACCATAGCTCTCACCAACTCGGTTTCCTACAACGCTTTTGCCCAGGAGGGAGAGGATCCGGTAGTGGCGTTCCCGCCCATCCGCGTGTTTGGCACCATCGGCTTCATCTGCTCTATGCTGCTCACCAACTTCTTGCATATCAAGGGGGTGGCGATGCAGGACAGCTATACCCAGTTGATTTCTTCCGGCATCATATCGCTCGTCCTTGCGGTGTATGCACTGACCCTTCCGGCATGTCCGGTAAATAAGTCGCAGGGGAAGCAGTCCTTTGCTGAGGCGCTCGGCCTGAAGGCTTTCTCACTCTTCAAGGAGGGGCAGTTTGCCGTCTTTTTCATATTCTCGATGCTGCTTGGCGCTTCGCTTCAGATTACCAACGGCTATGCCAACACTTTCCTCGGTTCCTTTGCGGCCGACCCGGCCCTTGCAAACACCTTTGCGGTGAAGAATTCCAACGCGCTGATAGCTATCTCCCAGGCCTCAGAAACACTGTGCATCCTGCTGATACCGTTCTGCATGAAGCGATTCGGCATCAAGAAGGTGATTCTTATCGCCATGTTTGCCTGGGTGCTCCGCTTCGCCTTTTTCGGCCTGGGCTCGCCCGCATTCCCCGGCGTGCTGCTGTTCGTTCTCAGCTGCATAGTCTATGGTGTCGCGTTTGACTTTTTCAACATCTCAGGGTCGCTCTACGTGGAGCAGAATACATCCACCGATATCCGCTCCAGCGCGCAGGGCCTGTTCATGCTGATGACCAACGGCCTGGGCGCAACCGTCGGCACGCTGGCCGCCGGCGCAGTTGTAGATGCAGTGGTCTATAAAGCAGCTGTGCCCTCCTGGAGCACTGCATGGTACATCTTTGCCGCCTACGCCCTGGTGGTCGGCATCCTCTTCATGATTCTCTTCAAAGATCCGGAAAAAGCCAGGAGAGCTGCTTAAATCACAGTCCCGGGCGGCAGAAGAAGACGAGATAGGGGGCGGGATGGTTGAGGTTGAGGGTGAATGAGGTTCCCGAGGCTTTGTTGAGGGAGGCTTTCCATAGAGAGTCGAAGACCACGGCGTCGGTGGGGTAGTCGAGACCCTCGGCCCTTACGCGCAGCGTGTTGTCGAAGGCGAAGATGCTGATCTCCTGACCGGGGATGCTCTCGAAGGTACGGCTGCCGGTGGCGGGGCAGAACACCCCGTAGTCGCTCACCATGTCTATCTCGCAGGCGAGGCCGTAAGCCTCGATTTCGCGGCGATAATCCGCCAGCAGTGAGATATTGCCCAAAGTGTGGTCTTCGCGGCCGCCGGTGGCGCCCAGGATGTGAATCACAGAAGGCTTAAGTTTGATCACTTCGTGAAAGGTCTTGGTCAAGTCGTTGTCGTCCTGGCCGCAGTCGAGGACTATCCGGCCGGCATATCTTGCCTGCAGATCTTCCGGTATGGAATCCAGGTCGCCCACGATCAGGCCGGGAACGCGGCCCGTGGCGACGAGATTGACCGCTGCGCGGTCGCAGCAGGCTATAAGGTCGGCTTCGTCCAGCAGGCGAAGCACAGCCTCGCTCCGGGGGAAATCCCCTGCAGCCAGAATCACAACACTGTCCGGTTGCAAAACCGGACGTTCGGCAGCGTTATATGTATTCTGATTGGACACGGCGGAGAAAGTGAATAATACGCCGTTATACGAACTTGCAGTCTTCGCCGGGACGCCATCCGCGAAGGAAGTCGGCGATGTCCATGCGTTTCTTGCCGGCCAGCTGTACATCCAGCAGGCGTACCGAGTAGTTTCTGCAGGCTATGCCCAGGTAGCTCTTGCCGTCGGTGAAGATGGTGCCGGGCACCTCGCTCTTCTGGTCGGTATATACGTAGGCCTCGAACACCTTCATGGTGGTCTCCACGCCGTTGTTGACCAGTGTGGTGTAGGCTGCGGGGCTGGGGGCGAGGCCGCGGACAAGGTTCACGATGCGGTAACCCTCTATGGTCCAGTCTATGCGGCAGGTCTCTTTGGTAATCTTGGGGGCCGGGATGAGGCGTGCGAACGAATCCTGCTCCTGCGGTTTGGCCCGTTTGCGTACAAGGGCATCGGCCGTCTTGACCACCAGGGCAGAACCCATCGTGCAAAGTTTGTCGTGAAGTGTACCAAAGGTGTCGTATTCCTCTATCATGCACGGCTCGCTGAACAGTATCTTGCCGGTATCTATCTGTTCGTCAATCAAGAAGGTGGTCACGCCCGTCTGCTTCTCGCCGTTGATGAGGGCCCAGTTGATGGGGGCGGCTCCGCGGTAGCGCGGCAACAGCGATGCGTGCAGGTTGAATGTGCCCAGGCGCGGCATGCTCCAGACCTCCTTGGGCAGCATGCGGAAGGCGACGACCACAAACAAGTCGGCGTCGAGCGCTTTCAGCTGCGCCAGGAATTCTGAATCCTTGAGCGAAACGGGCTGCAACAACGGCAGGCCCTTCTCCATGGCGAACTGCTTGACGGCGCTCTGGTTGACCTTAAGGCCGCGGCCGCTGGCCTTGTCGGGCACGGTCACTACCGCAGAAATCTCGTAGCCACCCTC
>JAFSUF010000088.1 GCA_017445425.1 Bacteroidales bacterium
GCAACAGGGATAATGTGGTTCATTGAAAGATCTCCAAGCACGCGTGCCTCTATCTGTATCTTTTTGGTATAGGTTTCCCACTTTACCTCGTTACGGGCCTCAAGCTCTTTCTTGGTCATAACCCCAAGTTTTGAGAACATATCAATGCTGCTTTTATCCAGGAAGCGCTCGAAGATGACAGGGCAGGATTTCTCGGTGTCCAGACCTCTCTTCCCGGCTTCAACAACCCATTCGTCGCTATAGCCGTTCCCGTCAAAGCGGATAGGCTTGCAGGTTGCGATGTCATCGCGCACCACGTCCAGAATCGCGTGGAAGACTGGATTGTGTTCTCCAGAGGCAAACTTCTTGTCTTTAGATATAACTGAAATGCGCTTGTCTACACGGGTTTTGAAACTTACCAGGGCTTCTGCTACAGCACTGTTGAGGGCAATCATCGCACTGGCGCAGTTCGCTTCACTCCCCACGGCGCGGAATTCAAACCTGTTGCCGGTGAATGCGAACGGGCTGGTACGGTTGCGGTCGGTATTGTCAATCATAATCTCCGGGATTTCCGGGATGTCCATCTTCATACCTTGCTTGCCGGCCATAGACAGGGAATCAGTATCGGCTTTTTCTATATGGTCCAGCAGTTCGCTCACCTGTTTGCCAAGGAAAGACGATATAATTGCAGGCGGCGCCTCGTTTGCCCCCAGACGATGCGCGTTGGACGCTGACATTATGCTGGCTTTGATAAGGCCGTTATGACGATACACACCCATAAGCGTCTCTACAATAAACACGACAAATCTAAGGGTGTCCTCTGTGGTTTTGCCAGGGGCATGCAGTCTTACGCCGGTGTCTGTGGAGAGGCTCCAGTTATTGTGCTTACCGCTGCCGTTGATGCCGGCAAAGGGTTTTTCGTGCAGCAATATGCGGAAGGCATGCTTGCGGGCAACCTTTCGCATAAGGCTCATCAACAGCATATTGTGGTCAACCGCAAGGTTGGTCTCCTCGAAAATAGGAGCCAGTTCAAACTGATTGGGGGCAACCTCGTTGTGCCTGGTCTTGCAGGGTATGCCCAATTCAAGAGCCTGTATCTCAAGATCCTTCATAAAGGCCTGTACGCGGTCGGGGATGGTGCCGAAATAGTGGTCGTCCATCTGCTGATTCGTTGCAGAATCGTGCCCCATCAGAGTGCGTCCGGTCAGCAAAAGGTCGGGACGGGCCGAATAGAGGCCTTCATCCACCAGAAAATATTCCTGCTCCCAGCCGAGTGTGCTGATGACCTTTTTTACATTTGGGTAGAAGTAGTGGCAGACGTCGGTTGCTGCAACGTTAATGGCGTGCAGCGACCTGAGCAGCGGAGCCTTGTAGTCCAGCGCTTCACCGCTGTATGATATAAAAACCGTTGGAATACATAGGGTGTCGTCTATAATGAACACCGGCGATGTGGGATCCCACGCAGAGTAGCCGCGCGCCTCAAAGGTAGAGCGGATGCCTCCGCTAGGGAAAGAGCTTGCATCAGGCTCCTGCTGTACAAGCAGTTTGCCGCTGAACTCTTCTATCATTCCGCCCTTGCCGTCGTGTTCTATGAATGAGTCGTGTTTCTCTGCTGTGCCTTCTGTCAATGGCTGGAACCAGTGTGTATAGTGAGTCACGCCGTTTTCGCTGGCCCACTGTTTCATTCCGGCAGCAACAGCGTCTGCTACTGCCAGATCAAGCTGGGCGCCGTTGTCTATAACATTCATCATTTTTTCATAGACCTGCTTGGGCAGGTACTTGTACATCTTTTCGCGATTGAATACCTTTTTTGCGAAGTATTCGCACGGTCTCTCTGCCGGGACCTTTACGTCGAGCGGTTTCTTCTTGAATGCTTCCGCTACGACCTGGAATCTTAAGTTAGCCATAATCGTGTGGTTTATTGTGTTAGAACAATCTTTCTATTCTTTTAAGTGCCTCTTCAGTCTGGGCGTGACTGCCAAATGCAGTGAAGCGTATATATCCTTCTCCCGAAGGGCCGAATCCCGCACCGGGGGTACATACCACGTGTGCACGGGAGAGAAGATTGTCGAAAAACTTCCAACTGGGTTCTCCGTGTGGCGTCTTCATCCATACGTAAGGGGCGTTTTCTCCTCCATACACTTCATAACCGAGCGTACGGAGGCGTTTGAGCATCATTTCTGCATTATACCTGTAATAATCTATCGTGGCTCGCACCTGTTCTTTGCCTTCAGGAGTATAAATTGCTTCGGCTGCTCGCTGGCTCAAATAGCTGGTGCCATTGAACTTTGTGGACTGTCGGCGAAGCCATAAAGGATTCAGAGGAATGCGTTCCCCATCCATAGTTGCTGCTGTAACCTCTTCGGGAACTATTGTGTAGCCGCAGCGGATGCCTGTGAATCCGGCCGTCTTTGAGTAACTGCGGAATTCTATCGCGCACTTGCGGGCGCCGCGGATTTCATAGATGGAGTGGGGGATATCGGGGTCCTGAATGTAGGCTTCATATGCGGCATCGTAAAAAATGAGCACGTCGTTTCGCAGTGCATAATTGACCCATTTGCGCAGTTCTTCACGGGAGATTACAGTCCCAGTCGGATTGTTCGGGTAGCAGAGGTACACTACATCTACACGACGATTCGGTATCTCGGGTATAAAGTTGTTCTCTGCCGTGCAGGGAAAGTAAATGACATTCGACCACCTGTCGTGGATATCTTTTTCTCCTGAGCGTCCAATCATTGAGTTAGAATCCAGGTAAACAGGGTATATCGGGTCGGTAACCCCGATGGAGTTATCCCAGCGTATCAGCTCCTGAATATTTCCGGTGTCACTTTTGGCACCGTCATTTATAAACACTTCGCTGATGTCTAGATGGATTCCGCGAGGCAGGTAGTCATTCTTGATGATTGCCTCACGCAAAAAAGGGTATCCCTGTTCCGGACCATATCCGCGGAATGTCTCCTCGTGTCCCATTTCGTCTGCGGCCCGGTGCAGAGCCTCCACCACTGCGGGTGCAAGCGGCCGCGTGACATCTCCGGTGCCAAGGCTGATGACATTTACATTCTTGTGGGCCGACTTGAATGCGTTCACCTTGCGGGCGACGTCGGCAAACAGGTAGTTGCCGGGTAACTTTAAGAAGTGTTCGTTAACAAGTGCCATATTCTATATCTCCTTCATATACAAATTCTACGGGACCGCTCAGATACACGTGCCCTGCCGGGGGATTCCATTCTATATCCAGGTTGCCGCCATCCATCTCTATGGTTACTTTGTTTGAGGATCGCTCGCAGAGCATTGCGGCCACGGCTGTTGCACACGCTCCAGTGCCACACGCTTTTGTGATTCCGCTGCCGCGCTCCCAGACCCTGGTGCGGATCCTTTCCGGGGTAATGACTTTTGCGAATTCAATGTTGCAGCGCTGCGGAAATGCGGCATTCTTTTCCAGCGCTGCGCCATATGCGGCAATATCAATAGTGTCTGCGTCATCGCAGAATACCACAAAATGGGGGTTGCCCATTGAGACAAACATTCCGATGAACTTGCGGCCCAGAGCTTTCAATACAGTTTCCTTGCCCGGCGTTCCTGCAAATTGTTCCCGGCATTCTACTGCCGGCTCAAGCATATCAACTATCACATTCTCTACTGTGTCACCGCTGTCGCTTATCTTAAGCCAGAGGTTCTTGATGCCGGATGCAGTCTGAAGCCGAATCAGTTTCTTGTGGCTCAGTCCGTGTTCATATACATATTTCCCGATGCAGCGGGAGGCGTTGCCGCACATATCTGCTTCGCTGCCGTCGGCATTGAAAATCCTCATAGTAAAGTCTGCCTTGTCGGATGAGGACTTGCCTATCAGCACTAAGCCGTCTGCTCCAATCCCGTTGTGTCGGTCACTCCACTTTATTGATGCCCCTGACGGGTCAGAAATAGGATAAAGAGACGTATCGACATATATATAGTCGTTGCCGGCTCCTTGCATCTTGGCGAAGTGAATGGTGTGTTTCATATTGACATTTCCGGTTGCAATTTTATGCAGTCATTTTCAAATATCAAGCGCAACACGCCATTTTCTTTGCTTGATTTTTTGCGGTTGATTTCAAATTTGAAGTTATATGTGTGTTTGATATACAATTCAGATGAAGGATTCATTTATCAGTTAACAAATTACTAATGATGTCATTTATTTAGATATTTAATCGGCCCAAACCGATTCCGAAGGAGTTCACTAATATATTTTTGCACCAGAACTGATAGAAAGAAACGTGATGGTTAGTAATGGTCTTTACCAAAGCAGCTGGGAACACGACAGCTGCGGAGTCGGGATGGTAGTCAACATCCACGGAGGAAAAACCCACCAACTTGTAGAAGATGCCCTTACGGTGCTTGAGAATATGCGCCACCGCGGTGCCGAAGTAGGCAAAGACGGCGACGGAGCTGGCATCTTGCTCCAGATTCCACACGAGTTTATCCTCCTCTCAGGAATTCCTGTGCCGGAGAAAGGCAAGTATGCGACCGGTCTGGTATTTCTGCCTAAAGATGCAGCCAGGCAGCAGGATATCCTTGCAATCATTATAGAAGAGACAGAACGCGAAGGACTTCAACTTATGCATCTCCGACAGGTTCCTGTAGAGTCAGGGTGCCTTGGAGAGAGGGCTCTTGCCACAGAGCCGGACATCAAACAGATTTTTATCACCGGCATCTCAGACGACAAGGTGGATGTTTTCCCAAGGATTCTTTATAAAGTGCGCAAACGCATAGAAAAGCGCATCAGTGACAAGGACTTTTATTTCTGTTCGCTGAGCAATTCCAGCATCGTTTATAAAGGAATGCTTTCAAGCGTGCAGCTGCGGCAGTTCTACCCGGACTTGACAAATCCATATTTCACAAGCGGACTAGCGGTTGTGCATTCGCGATTCAGTACTAACACCTTCCCGACCTGGTCGCTTGCACAGCCGTTCCGCTTGCTTGCTCATAACGGAGAAATAAATACAATCCGTGGCAACAGGGGTTGGATGAAGGCCCGCGAGAGTGTTCTCAGCAGCGAGGCTCTGGGAGACATCCGCAACATTTCGCCAATAATACAGCCCGGAATGTCCGATTCGGCTAGTCTGGACAATGTACTTGAATTCTTCATAATGAGCGGGATGAGCCTGCCTCACGCTATGGCGCTTCTGATTCCGGAATCATTCAATGACAAGAATCCTATACCGGAAGACCTGAAGGCCTTTTATGAGTATTATTCCATATTGATGGAGCCTTGGGATGGTCCTGCGGCACTGCTGTTCTCCGACGGCCGCTTTGCCGGTGGTATGCTGGACCGTAACGGTCTGCGCCCCGCCCGATACACTATCACCAAAAACGACACAATGGTCGTGGCCTCAGAAGTAGGAGTGATTGACCTGGACCCGACCCAAGTGGTGGAGAAGGGTCGTCTTCAGCCGGGCAAGATTCTGCTTATAGACACCCAGGAGGGCAAGATTTATTATGACGGTGAAATCAAGCTCACGCTTGCCGAGGAGCATCCATATCGTCAGTGGCTTTCTACCAACCGAATACAGCTTGAGAAGCTTCACAGCGGCCGGCACGTCTCAAATGCCGTGGACAATCTTCTCTCAAAAGAGTTAATGTTCGGTTATGGAGAAGAGGATATTTCATCTTCAATAATACCTATGGCCACCGCCGCACAGGAGCCCACCGCTTCTATGGGTAATGACACACCGCTGGGGGTTATTTCCAGCAGGCCCCAGATCTTTTTTGACTACTTCAGACAACAATTCGCGCAGGTTACAAATCCAGCCATTGACTCTATCCGCGAAAGTCTTGTGATGAGTTTGGCTGAGTATATCGGACGCGTAGGAGCCGGAATATTGAATCCAGACGAGAGCAACTGCAAGATGGTCCGGCTGCCACATCCTATTTTAAACAACACCCAGCTTGACATACTGTGCAATATCCGCTATAAAGGTTTTAATACAATTAAACTCCCTATGACATTCAGCGGCAACTTGCGTTATGCGCTTGACAAGCTGTGCAAGGATGCCGAGCGATGCGTAGATGAGGGATACAATTATATTATCCTTTCTGACAGGGATGTAGACGAAACGCATATTGCAATTCCCAGCCTGCTCGCGGTATCTGCAGTGCATCATTACCTTATTTCCGTGGGCAAGAGGGTGCAGACGGCGCTGATAGTGGAGAGCGGAGAAATACGCGAAACTATGCACGCCGCTCTGCTGCTGGGTTATGGAGCATCCGCCTTATGCCCTTATATGGTATTTGCCATATTGGATGATCTTGTCAAGAGAGGCAAGATACAGGAAGACTATGCCACAGCAGAGACGAACTACATCAAGGCTATATGCAAAGGGTTGCTGAAGATTATGGCCAAGATGGGTATCTCCACAATACGCAGTTACCGTGGTGCAAAGATTTTTGAGAGTGTAGGACTATCGGAATCGCTTCTGAGGGATTATTTTGGCACAGAAGTCAGCACTATTGGTGGTATTGGTCTTGAAAAGATAGCTGCAGATGCTCAGGCATTCCACGATTTGGCTTACCATCCAAAAAGCGAACTCCTCCCCAATATGGGGCGCTTCCATTGGCGCAGGGATGGCATACGGCATGCCTGGAATCCAGAGACTATTGCCAAGCTTCAGCTTGCCTGCCGCAGAGGCAGCTACGAACTGTATAAGCAATACTCTTTACTGGCAGATAATAAAGACGAACCGATTTTCATCAGGGATTTTATGGGCGTCAAGTCAAATCCGATACCCCTGGATGAAGTGGAACCGGTAGAGAACATTGTAAAAAGATTTGTCACTGGCGCGATGTCGTTCGGTGCCCTAAGCAAAGAGGCTCACGAGACCATTGCGTTGGCAATGAATAAGCTTGGAGCCCGCAGTAATACCGGTGAGGGTGGCGAAGATTCGGCGCGCTATCATACTGATGTAGACGGCGTAAGCCTGAGCAGCAAGACCAAGCAGGTGGCGTCGGGACGATTTGGTGTTACCACTGAATATCTTGTCAATGCAGAAGAAATTCAGATCAAGGTGGCTCAGGGCGCCAAGCCAGGCGAAGGTGGGCAGCTCCCGGGATTCAAGGTAAACGAAGTCATAGCCAAGACGCGTCATTCGATACCCGGCATCTCGCTGATTTCGCCGCCACCTCATCACGACATCTATTCGATAGAAGATCTGGCGCAACTGATATTTGACCTTAAGAATGTAAATCCTTCTGCCAAGGTCAGTGTCAAACTTGTTTGCGAGAGCGGGGTGGGGACCATCGCCGCGGGTGTGGCCAAAGCCAAGGCTGACCTGATTGTGCTTAGCGGCGCCGAGGGCGGTACAGGCGCCAGTCCGGCATCTAGTATGCGATTTGCCGGAATTCCGCCGGAGATTGGCCTTTCCGAAGCGCAGCAGACGCTGGTACGCAATGGCCTTCGTGGTCAAGTGCGTCTTCAGGTGGACGGTCAGATCAAGACCGGCCGCGACGTAATACTGATGGCGCTGCTTGGTGCCGATGAATTCGGTTTCGGCACAGCTGCTTTGATTGTGCTGGGCTGCGTAATGATGCGTAAATGCAGCCAGAATACCTGCCCTATGGGCGTTGCCACACAGGACCCCAGGCTCCGCGAGCATTTTCTGGGCAAGGTGGACCATTTGGTCAATTACTTTACATTCCTTGCGACCGAGGTTCGCGAATATCTGGCAGAGATGGGACTTCGCTCTCTTGACGAAGCGGTCGGCCGCACTGACTTGATACAGACGGCTCCTTCTCCTCTGGACTTTGGCCGGATTCTCTATCAGGAAAAGGGTATCCTTCATCATACCGGAGACAAGCCTTACGATCTTGACGATGTCCTGGACCGCAGGATGATCAAGGCGGCGGCCTGTGCAATTCAGCACGGAGATGAAGTAACCCTTGACTTCCCGATCCATAACACTGACCGTGCGGTTGGATCTATGCTTTCCGGCGTAATAGCAAGTAAATATGGCAACTACGGCCTTGCTGAAGAGACCATCAACGTCAAGTTCAAGGGTTCTGCCGGACAGTCGTTCGGGGCATTCCTGGCAAAAGGCGTTTCTTTCAAACTGGAAGGTGAGACCAACGACTATTTTGCAAAAGGTCTCAGCGGCGGAAACATCGCCATATTGCCGCCGCGAAGCAGTGATTACGCCGCGGAGGACAATATCATAGCCGGAAATACCGGCCTCTACGGCGCCACCTCCGGAGAGTTGTATGTCAATGGCCGCGTTGGCGAAAGGTTTGCCGTGCGCAACTCCGGAGCGATAGCCGTGATTGAAGGTGCCGGCGACCACTGCTGCGAATATATGACCGGCGGGCGGGTCGTTGTGCTGGGCGAGACGGGCCGCAACTTTGCCGCCGGTATGAGCGGCGGCGTGGCTTATGTATGGAACAAGAAGGGCGACTTTGACTATTTCTGCAATATGGATATGGTAGAAATCAATCTTGTAGAAGAGGCTCAGTACCGCAAAGAACTGCTTGAACTGGTGCGCCAGCACTATCGTTACACCGGATCCAAGCTGGCCCGCACAATGCTGGACGAGTGGCCGCGCTATGTAAGTGAATTTGTGCAAGTTGTGCCGATAGAATACAAACGTGTGCTGCAGGAAGAGCAGATGCGCAAGTTGCAACAGAAGATAGCCGAAGTACAAAGGGATTATTGATAAGGAGCATCGATTATGGGAAATCCAAAAGCATTTATCGAGGTAGCACGGCAGGAGGCCGGTTACCGCCCTATTCACGACAGGATTCACGATTTTGGAGAGGTAGAGCAGACTCTGAACTCCAAGGACCGCCGCACACAGGCATCCCGATGTATGGACTGCGGAGTTCCTTTCTGCCACTGGGCGTGTCCCCTTGGCAACAAGGCGCCGGAGTGGAATGATGCCCTTTATAAGGGAGACTGGGAGCTGGCATACAAGCTGCTCTCTTCTACAAATCCTTTCCCGGAATTCACCGGGAGGATATGTCCGGCTCTTTGCGAGAAGGCCTGCGTGCTTAACCTCTTCAGTCACGAGCCCACGACCAATCGTGAGAATGAGGCGGCCATCACCGAGGTGGCTTTCAGGGAGGGATTTGTTACAGTACGTAACCCGGTCCGGAACGGCAAAAGAGTGGCCGTAATTGGCGCGGGTCCCGCAGGCCTGGCCGCAGCCGATGCGTTGAACATAAAGGGCTATAATGTGACAGTTTTCGACAAGAACGAAGCTCCTGGCGGACTTTTGCGCTATGGTATCCCCAACTTCAAGTTGAACAAGGAACTAATCAACAGGCGCGTAGGTTTTATGAAACAGGAGGGGATA
>JAFSUF010000089.1 GCA_017445425.1 Bacteroidales bacterium
TCCAAGGTCATCGTTGCCCAGCGCAAGCCCCTCGTTAGGGTATTTGTTGGCAAAGCCCTTGGTGCCCACAACCTGATACATACGGCTGTAGGGGCGGGGAGTGACGACATCGTGCTCAATCAGTATGGTTTTGCCCTTCCTGGTGCGTATCATAGTGGTGGTGTGGTCACCATTGGCGTACTCGTACGTACCTTCGCCGTAGCGGGCGTCGGCAGTAGCCTGCCCGGCAAATGCATCGGTGTCCATCGCAACCAGACAGTCCATCTTGTCGCCGCGGTGGATGTTGATATCCTGGCAGATGGGGCCTATGCCGTGGGTAGGGTAAACATCACCCTTGTGTGCACGGTTGAAAATCATGCGCCAGTCACCCTGATAGTCATCCCAGTAGTTGCTCAGGTTATGACAGTAAGAACCCTCCACGTGTACTATGTCGCCAAAGAGCCCCTGCTGAATCATATTCAAGCAGTTGAGCTCGAAGAAGTCATAGCAGCAGTTCTCGAGCATCATGCAGTGCTTGCGGGTGCGTTCCGATGTGTTGACCAGATCCCAGCACTCCTGGATGCTGGTGGCTGCGGGTACCTCGATGGCGACGTGTTTGCCGTGCTCCATCGCATATACTGCAATGGGAGTGTGCAGCTGCCAGGGGACGGCCAGGTAAACCAGATCGATGTCTTCCAGCTCGCAGAGCTGCTTGTACCCCTCCTCGCCGCTGAATTCATAAATTGCGCGGGGGGCACCAAGATCTTCCAGTACCTTCTGCGCCTCTTCAATCTTCTCCGGAAATAGGTCGCACAATGCGACTACAGTTGCAAACTCCTGATAGGGCATGCGCCATACGGCAGCATTGCCGCGAGCACCAAGGCCTACGATTCCCACGCGGACGTTTTCGATGGGTTCGGCTGCAAAGCCGAGCATGCTCTGCTGGTCTGCAGGGCGCTCGGGGGTGTTATAGACAATCTGGTTGTCCTTGATGGTATAGCCGTACGGGTCGGCCGGCTGCTGTTGGCATGCACAAACCAAAAGTGCAATCGCCGCCAGTGAAATCAGAATTCTTTTCATTTAGAAAGACAAAATATTAATTGACCTCTATCAGGTAACTACCCGCAAATGTAGGAAATATTACGGGATTATTACCGTCTATTTGATATCTGTATTGTTCATCGGTGGTGTACTCGGTGACGGTGTATCTCCTGTTGGGTTGAAGCCCGCGCAGCATTATCGGTTCTCCGTTCCATTCGGAGGCATAGAAGGCGTAATACATAGACCCGTCTTTTTCTATCACGTGCCCCTCAGGCTTGTCAAAAACATAGTCATACAGGTTGAGGTAGTTGCCGCGGGAGAGCATTTTGTCCGAGTATATCTTGACCCACTTGTGCAGCATGGCTTCCTTCTCTTCAGTGAGCAGGCCGCTTCCGGTTCCCGTGGCGCCATGATTGGCTTCTGACCATATGAATCTGCTCCCTACAACGCCCCCCACGCCTATCTGTGAGGGGAAATCAACTTCGCCGTCGCTCAGTTCCACATGGTCTGCAAAATATGCCAGGTCAGGGCACATCGCCGCATAGGCTTTGCGCTTCATCCGGATCTGGGCGCTTGAGGCAGGGGATGATGCCGACGCCTGGTTGAAGTATGGCAGCAGATAGAAATTAATTGCGCATCCGCGGGGGCAGAGCTGCACAACGGCGTCCTGTTTGATTGAATTAACGTGATCTTTTACCCCTTTCAGGAATTCGGGATATCGCTCACCGACCTCTTCCGGACGGGTAAGGCTGGAGGGATTATAATCCGGTCCGCACATGTTGAGATGCTGTCCGTCCAGTTTGAATCCGTCAAATCCCCACTCTTTCATAAAGTGATCCACCAGGTTCATATAGTACGCCAGGGTCCCCTTGTGGATGGGGGAGAGGTACCAGCTGTCCCACCTGCTGATACTCGCGTGGGTACCGTCTTTCTGTAATAACAACAATTCGGGATGATCTCTGACCAGGCTGCTGCCGGGGATGGTGCATAGCGGCGCCCAGCACAGTTTCGCCAACATGCCAGCTTTGTGTATGGCGTCGGTCATCCGGCGGATTCCGTCGGGTTCGATACGGTCATTTGTTTCATAGTTACCTTTGCATAGCTGGTAGCCATAGTCCACATCTACACACTTGAAGCCGAGTTCCACCGCCTTGGGGATGGTGCCAATTACCTCATCTGTAGTTACAGAGCTTTTATAGCTCCAGGCGCACCATGTTGGTTCGTAAGCTTGTTCCGGTGATACAGGAGGCTCGAAACTGTAGGTGGCCTGCATATACTGGGTGAACTCGCGCAGCGGGTTGAAGAAATCACCGCTGCTGGTCATAATAAACTGATCGTAAGCCCTGAGGGTATCGCCAGAGTGGAGAATTACAGGCTCTTCAAAGTCCTGGCGGATGCAGGCTTCAGCGCGGTTGCCCCTTCGCTTCACCGGCATGGAGACAAGCTTTAGATTGGGCTCTGCAAGCCCCACGCTGAGATTGGTTACCCTGTTCCAGAGGCACACCATAGGGATGCCGCCTCCATAATCAGAATCGTTCATTCCCAGGTAATTACGCTTGTAGAAGTCCTTGTCTACGGGAATAACCCAGTCCATGTGTTCGCTGGAAGATGTAGGCTGGAACGACCAAATCTCTTTCCCTCCGATAATAATACGGGAGGTCTCAATTGCCGTTACCCGGACAGGTTTGGATCCCTTATTGACGAAGGCTACCGAGCGTATTGTGAGACCTTCGAACCCCTCTGGCTTGTGAGATGAGACAATGGGAGTGATACCGCTGGCGACGTGACCTCTGGACAAGACGCAGTCGGTTGGCTTGGGAGAGCAACCGACAATCAGCAGCGACGAAGCCGCAGTGGCGATGATCCTTTTCATTAGTCACAGATTAATCCCATGTCTGGAACGGGAGCGGCACACTTAGTTACAAATATAATATTTTTCTAATAGTTATACGTTTCTTTTTAAATTATTCATTGAAAGATAAATAGAAACACGGTTACAGATCTAAACCGATAGACGCGTAGGCGGTAACGCCCACTATGTTGCACCATTGTACGGCTATCTTCAGCGGCCCGAACATGCTTTGTCGGGCATATTCTGCACCAAAAGCGATGGTGGGCGAAACGTTGATGAAGTCTGACAGCGTGTAGTCATCCTTGAAAAAACCACCTCTGACAGTAACGAAATTCTTGGAGGCGAACCGGTATCTTAAGTCCAGCTGGCCTACAGCTGTAAAAGGCCTGCAGTTGCGGAAACTGGTGGGGAAGCCGAAGAATGGTATCTGACGCTCCGTGTAGCGGTTTGGAATGAAGCCTCCGATGGTGGTGATGTGCATGGGATTGAGCACATTGTTTTCGAAATCGTCTTCTGGGCGCAGGGGGTACCAGGCCAGATACAGGCTGGGGAGGATGGTGAAACGGCTTCCGATGGAGATAGCCCCCTGGGCAGAGGCCAGAGCCGACAGATATCCGGGGACGCTACCGTCTTCTGTATGGGCTTCCTGGCCATAGCTTGCAGCATTTCCGGGGTCCAGGTCTATGCAGTAACCTTTGAATACATATCGTCCGTCCAGTGATAGCCGCACGCCGCTGGTTGGGAAATAACCATCGTTGAATGTGTCAAATTTAAGGGTGGCGAACGCAGATAACCAATAGCTCTTCCAATCCCACCCCAACCACTCTTGATGGGTAGCAAGGTAGTGCTCGTAGGGCTGCATTTCTGCGGTGAGGCCGGCTCTCATCGTGCCGTAGCGCATACGGGAATCCTCGATATATGCATCAAGGGCTGTGGTTAACAGCTTTTCATAGGAACTGAACATATATCCGGCAGAGGTATTTATAATCTTGGCGCGGGCGACGAGTCCAAATGTGGGCAAACCTTTCATGCTCTTATAGGCGAAGTCCAGGGAGATGGCGGAACTGGTGCCCAGCTTGAGGTCGGTGGTGAGTCTGGGGCCGGCCAGCCTGCGGGTGCCGAGTCCGAGTCTCACGCCGGCGGACACCGCCTCGTCGGTGTCGGCATGGATGCCGAGGGCGACCTCGTTGACCTGGCCTTTCTGGCAGTCATACACAAGTGTATAGGGCTCTTTATCCCCCTCCATATGATAGGTGACCGCCTCAAATGCATTGGTTCCATAGATATGGTTCAGCATTTTCTCTATGGTTTCCCTGTCAAACATGTTGTCGTCCGGGAGATCCCGCCTGTGCAGCAATAGCTGCTGTTCCTTCTCAGTGATTCCGGTGAACTTGATCTCGCCCACAAGGACCTTGGTCTGGGCCAGGTTTATGGCAGGCGCCGGCTGTGAGACAGGTGCCTGAGGTTTGCCCGCCACCATTGCGGCGACACTCTCGAACGCCTCTTTGCTGGCCAGGGCGTTCTGGTAGCCCTGGCATATTATGTCATCCACACTTTTTTCGTCGAACGACAGCATATTGTAACCTTTGAGCACATGGTGGACATTGATATCCATCATATCCTTAGTCTTGTTATCAGCCTCGACATTCAGCAGGCCGATGGTCTGGAAGATAAAGTCGATGGGATTGTTCAGTTCGTCGCGTCCGGTCTTCGAACTCATTTCAGAACCGATGACGATGTCTGCGCCCATCTCCCTGGCAATGTCAACGGGATAGTTGTTGCGCATCCCTCCGTCCAGAAGGATCTCGCCGTCTGAACGTACCGCCCTGAAATAGAATGGAATCGCCATGGTGGAGCGCATCGCCGTTGTCAGGCTGCCGCCAGTCCAGTATTTTGGCGCCTTGGTGTACATGTCGGTCGCCACGCAGGCGTATGGAATGGGGAGGTTTGCAAAGCTGATGCTGTCCTGATAACCTACGCTCACGGAGCTGAGGAGGTTGCGCACGTTGAGGCCATAAAGGTAGCCGTCGGGCATGCCGAGACCGACTTTGTTCATGGCGTCGTCCAAGGCATCTTCCGTGCTATGGTCTGCCTCCGCCGCCATGGTGTCGTACATCCTCTGCCTGGCAAGGCGGTATGCGAGATCCTCGTTGTCGTAATGGAACGGGACGTTTATAAGGTAATGGTTGGTCCTTTGCTTAATCTTATATGGGATGTATTGTTTGGGGACGTTGTCCGACATCATCACCGGCCAGTTGATGCTCCTTACCAATGAGTCGAGCTGGTCGTGTTTGTATCCGAGGGCATAAAGCCCGCCTACAAGGCCGCCCATGCTGGTGCCGGTTACAATGTCCACAGGGATTCCGAGCTCCTCGATGTATTTGATGACCCCAATATGGGCCAGACCGCGGGCGCCGCCGCCCGCCAGCACAAGCGCCACCGTGGGGCGGTACTGCCGGATGGAATCCATCCTCGAGCGGACCTTTGCAAATGCCACAGAATCGACCTGAGGTTGCGCACTCGGAATCACCTGCGCCGCCGCACCCAGGGCCATCGCCCCGATGAGGCATATGGTAAGAAAGATCTTTTTCATGCCTCAAAGATACAAGAAAAGTCCATATCAATTGATATTGGCGGCGCGTATCTTCTCCAGCATCTGAGCCGTCCATGCTCCGGAGCCGGGCAACTGGTAGCGACAGTTTCCCGTGGCCGAGAGGGTGAAGATGGTCTCGGCCTTGTCGGTGAGCATCACGGAGCCACGTCCGGAGAGGGAGAACATGGCATCGCCCTCTACGGCCTGTATGACGGGCATTACATCCCACATGCGCTGTCCCGTGTTGCAATCGCACTGCATATAGACCTGCTTGATGGGATGTGCGTCGGTCCACGAGACATCGGCAATGACCTGATTAGGCGTATATTCCACTTCCTGTCCTGCTTCCATCGGTGAGAACACCATATCGACCTCCTGCGGCCAGTATTGGAAGAAGGTCTTGGCGAACTTGATGCCCTGGGCGAAGTTGAAACCAGGCTCGATGGCCTCGCCGAACACGCCGCCCTGGAGATAGATACATTTCACCTTGCGACGCACCAGTTCCACGCCTGAAAGCGATGAATACTCATCGGCCCCAGATGACAGCAGCTGTGCCAGACAGGTAACGAAGCCCACGCTCACGATGCTCACCGAGCGGTCGGGCTGCGCGGCCAACAGACGGCGGTAAAGCTGCCATCCGTCGGGCAACGATGAATAGTTGGCTGTGGAGCGGCTGAACATCGGCTGCCCCTCTCCATCCTTCGTGTCAGCCACGTGAGCATAGTCAATCCATACCATTGGATGCTTGATGCCATCGCGCACAAGGCCAACGGGCACGTCACCATGACCGAAGTACGTATTCATAACGTCGGCAAAAGCCGCATTCTGTTCGCCCTCTCTGTCAACCACTATGCCGAGCAGGCGGCAACGCCCCTCGTTCTGGTAGCGATAGAGCATCTCCAGGGCAAAGAGGTCATCGGTCGATGAGCCTATGTCAGTGTCGTATATGATGAGCGGCACGCCCGCATACTCATCCTGCTTGTCCCTCGAACATGATGTCGGCAACGCTGTGCAGATGAGTGTAAAAATGGTGACAAGCACCCAAAGAATCTTTCTGTTCATACTTATCCAAGAATCTTACGGACCAGACCAAAAACGCCGTCCAGATTGGCGCCCACGCCGTTACCCAGTTTACCGATTGCAAAGAGCATTTTAAGGGCGAAATAGCGGTACAGCACTCCCTGCTTGCCCTCCAGCACGGCCGCATCGGTGGTCCCGTAGTAGACAGGAGCAAAGATTTCCCAATGTGTTTTGAGCACCTCGGGCTTGAGGTGGAAGATATTGTCAGCCCGCTGTTCGCTCATACGCAATGACATATAAAACATCATGCAAAGGTCCCACTCTGGGCAACCGTAGGAGAAATCACCTACATCAATCCACAGATTGCGCTCCCCGTCGGTAATAATGTTGCCGATATGAAGGTCTCCATGCAGGCAGGTAGTGCCTTCCGGGAGGGTGTCAAGCGCCCGCATGGACATTTCTCGCACGTCTTCCGGCAAATCCGTCCACAGCATGATCTGTTTTCTCACAAGCTCCTTCATGGATGGGAGGCGGGCTGTATCGGCCTCTTTGGCGTGAAGTTCTCTGGCAAGCTTTGCAAACAGAATTGACAGCGGTTCCAGCTGCTCCGGCTCCTCAGAGATAATGCGGGTGAAAGAGCGTTTGTTCGGAATCAGTTCATATTCGGCCCCATGACGGGTTCCATCCGTGATGAGCCGGATGGGCCTGGGGGTTGGAATGCCCATTTCATAAACCACCTGGTTTACCTTGAACTCCCTCTCGGCGGTCTCTGCGGCCATTCCGGTATTAAAGAGCTTTGCCAGGGTTTTCCCATCCTTATGGTTGTAGGTGAGGGCTGTCCCGCCCTCGCCGGTCTGGACATAATCGTCCAGATTGATTTGTGAA
>JAFSUF010000090.1 GCA_017445425.1 Bacteroidales bacterium
CCTCTGTGAGACCGCGGTAAACGGCAAATGCGCCGCCCCAGTCGCGGTTCTCTTCACCATAGGCAACCAGCGATGCATCTTTATAGAATCGGTCGATGATAGCCTCAAACAGACCGTCGCGGATACCGAAGGTCTTGATTGCGCTGAAAGGCTTACCGTTTGCGTCAAATGCAAAGCGCTCTGTGGTCGCGAGTTGCTTAACGCGCGGATTCTCTTCCATAGGCATATTAACATCGGGCTTGGCGTCGCTCATGGAGTCAACGCTGCCGTTGGAGAACATCATGTCGCCAAGGAGTTCGCTCTCTTTAACCAGATCCATGCGGGGAGATACCTCCAGGTCGATGGCGAGCTTGTACATCTCAAAGATAATGCTCTTCTGTTTCTCACGGATCTCTTCGAGTTCTTTCTCAGTAGCCACCTTTGCCTCAACGAGTTTCTCGCCAAAGCACTTGATGCAGTCGATAGCTTCCCATGCCTTGATCTCCTCGGGAGTACGGTATGTAGAAGAGTCGGACGGTGAGTGACCTGCATAGCGGTAAGTTACTATATCGAGCAAAGCGGGGCCCTTCTTCTCTGCCAGGAGCGCCATCTTGCGGCGGAAGCCGTCGATGACTGCCAGAGGATTGTAACCGTCCACGCGTTCAGCGTGCATACTGTCGGGGTTGAAGCCGGCGCCGATGCGGGCTGCAAAGTTGTAACCCTCGGTCTCGCCGCGGGTCTGACCACCCATAGCATACTGGTTGTCCATAATGCTGAACAGGATGGGCAGGCCGCCCTTCATATCGCCCTCCCAGAGCTGGGTGAACTGGTCCATGGAGGCGAAGGTCATACCCTCCATGACCGGGCCGCGGCCCAGGGCGCCGTCACCAAGGTTCGCAACCACGATACCTTTCTTGCGGTTGACTTTCTTATAGAGTGCCGCACCTACTGCGATAGAGCCGCTGCCGCCCACGATTGCGTTATTGGGATAGATACCGAACGGAGTGAAGAAGGTGTGCATACTGCCGCCCAGGCCCTTGTTGAAGCCGGTGGTGCGGGCAAAAATCTCTGCCATTGCACCGTAGAGCAGGAAATGCATACCCAGATCCTTAACGCTGCCACCCTTGAAACCCTTCTTTGCAACCTCAAGAGTCTTGCCGCCCCAGAACTCCTCCATAATCTTGGTGAGCTCCTTGTCGGGAAGAATCTCAATTGAACGGAGACCTTTGGCGAGGATCTCGCCGTGACTGCGGTGGCTGCCAAAGATGAAATCGTCGGTAGTGAGGTTGTAAGCCATACCTACAGCGGCTGCCTCCTGACCCATGGAAAGGTGGGCGGGACCGGGGTTGTTATACTCAACACCATTGTAACCGCCGGTGGTCTTTACCAGATTCAACATTGTCTCGAACTCACGGATGGTGAACATGTCACGGTAGATGTTCTTGAGATCATCCTTTGTGAAGTTCTTCTCTTTGAGTTCTTCCTTGATAGTCTTGTTATACTGATTGACCGGAATCGGGGCAATCTTTACTTCTGAGGGTTTACGCAGAAAATCGGGATCTGCAAATTGTGATTTAGGCATATTATATATTGTGTTTTATTATTTGACAGAGAATACTGCTTCTTTAATGATTTCGCTCACGGTCGGGTGAGGATAGATGATTTGCTTGAGTTCCTCAACGGTCATCTCCATTTCGATGGCCATGCAGCAGCCGTAGAGCATCTCGCTGGAGGGGTTGCCCATCATGTGGACGCCCAGGATTTCTCCGTGCCTTGCACCCACCAGTATCTTGCAGAAGCCCTCGCCACCCTCGTTCTCCGCAACAAAGCGGCCGGCGTATGCCATAGGGAGGTTGACAATCTTGAACTCCTTGCCGGCAGCCTTGGCCTGAGCCTCGGTGAGGCCGACGCTTGCAACTTCAGGGTTGGTATATACCACGCTGGGGATGGCATCGCCGCGGAAGTGGTCGTTGCCGCCTGTAAGGTTGTTCACCACGATCTCGCCCTGGCGGTTTGCCACGTGCGCCAGCATCGGATAGCCGCTCACACAGTCGCCAGCAGCAAATACGTTGGGCACGTTGGTGCGCATCTTGTCGTCTACCTTGATGCCGCGCTCAAATTCTACACCGATGCTCTCCAGGCCGATGCCGCGGATGTTGGCGCGACGGCCCACTGATACCAGTATCTTGTCGCCGGCAACCTTGTTGACCTTGCCGTCGGGGGTCTCGTAAACCACTTTGTTACCTTCAATGGCGGTAACCTTGCAACTGAGGCAGAATTCGATGCCGCGCTTTGCATAAATCTTCTGCAGAGAACTGCTTATTTCGTCATCCAGCGGGCCGAGGATCTTGGGGAGCATCTCAACCACTGTCACCTTGGTGCCGATGGTATTGAAAAATGCAGCGAACTCCATACCGA
>JAFSUF010000091.1 GCA_017445425.1 Bacteroidales bacterium
AGCTCTACCGCGGCGGCATCCTTGAAAAATACGGCGTCAAGGTGCTGGGTACTCCGGTGCAGAGCATCATAGACACCGAAGACCGCGAGGCGTTTGTGGAGAGGATGGAAGAGATAGACATTAAGATTATCCGTTCTTCTGCAGTCAACAGCGTAGAAGAGGCGGCAGCGGCGGCGCGCGAGCTGGGTTATCCGGGGATTTTGCGTGCGGCCTACGCCCTGGGCGGCCTAGGCAGCGGCTTCTGCGACAACGAAGAGCAGCTGCTGGAGCTGGCGGAGAAGTCATTCTCTTATTCGCCCCAGGTGCTGGTAGAGAAGTCTTTGAAGGGATGGAAAGAGATTGAGTTCGAGGTGGTTCGCGACCGCTACGACAACTGCATCGCCGTGTGCAATATGGAGAATTTTGACCCGCTGGGCATCCATACGGGAGAGAGTATAGTGGTGGCGCCCTGCCAGACGCTGGACAACCACGACATCAATCTGCTGCGCGAGCTGGCCATCAAGATTGTGCGCCACATCGGCATTGTGGGCGAGTGCAACGTGCAGTATGCCTACGACCCCGGCAGCGACGACTACCGCGTGATAGAGCTCAACGCCCGTCTTTCGCGTTCTTCGGCACTGGCCAGCAAGGCTACCGGCTATCCGCTGGCGTTTGTGGCTGCCAAGCTGGGCCTGGGCTACGGTCTGCACGAGCTCAAGAACTCCGTGACCAAGACTACCCCGGCTTTCTTTGAACCGGCCATCGACTATATCGTGTGCAAGATTCCCCGCTGGGATTTGGGTAAGTTCCACGGCGTAAGCCGCAAGATCGGCTCCAGTATGAAATCTGTGGGCGAGGTTATGTCCATTGGCCGCAGTTTTGAGGAGGCGCTGCAGAAGGGCCTGCGAATGATAGGGCAGGGGGCGCACGGTTTCGTGGGCAACAAGGAGCTGGAGGTAGAGAATGTGGACGAGGCTCTGCGCGAACCCACCGACAAGCGTATCTTTGTGCTGGCCAAGGCTTTGCAGCAAGGTTACACCATAGACCAGATTTACGATCTCACCAAGATCGACCGCTGGTTCCTGTTCAAACTGCGCAATATGGTCAATACTCTGGACGAACTCCAGAAATATTCCTGCGTAGAGGATGTGCCTTACGAGTTGCTCCATCTGGCCAAATGCCAGGGTTTCTCGGACCATCAGCTGGCCCGCGCCTTCTACAAGGATATCGACGATGTGGAGCAGGCACAGGATAAGGTCCGCGCCCGTCGCAAAGAGCTGGGCATTGTGCCTTACGTGAAACAGATAGACACTCTGGCTGCGGAGTTCCCCGCACAGACCAATTATCTGTATCTTACCTATAACGGCAGCAAGCACGACATCGATTTCTACAACGACGGCAAGAGCGTGATTGTGCTTGGCAGCGGCGCCTACCGCATCGGAAGCAGCGTAGAGTTTGACTGGTGCAGCGTAAATGCCCTGCAGACCATCCGCCGCAGCGGCTGGCGGGGCGTTATGATCAATTATAACCCCGAGACCGTATCTACCGACTATGACATCTGCGACAGGCTCTATTTCGACGAATTGAGCTTCGAGCGGGTTATGGATATCTACGAGCTGGAGAATCCCCACGGAGTGATTGTCTCCGTGGGCGGCCAGATTCCCAACAACCTGGCCCTCAGGCTCCACGACCATCGCGTCAAGATTCTTGGCACCAGCGCAGAGAGCATAGACAAGGCAGAGGACCGCAACAAGTTCTCTTCTATCGTAGATGCCCTGGGCATTGACCAGCCCAAGTGGAAGGAACTGACATCGCTGGCCGAGATCCGTTCTTTTGTGGACGAGGTGGGCTATCCGGTGCTGGTGCGTCCTTCTTATGTCCTGTCCGGCGCGGCCATGAATGTCTGCTACAGCGACGACGATCTGGAGCGATTCCTTGCAATGGCTGCAGAAGTCTCTCAGAAGCATCCTGTGGTGGTGAGCGAGTTTATGCAGCGCTGCAAGGAGATTGAGTTTGACGCGGTTGCCGACGGCGGCAATATCCTGGCATATGCCATCTCGGAGCATATCGAATTTGCCGGCGTGCACAGCGGCGACGCCACCATCGTGTATCCGGCCCAGAAGATTTACGTGAAGACT
>JAFSUF010000092.1 GCA_017445425.1 Bacteroidales bacterium
GATGGGCGAGTAGAACCAGCTGTCCAGTCCCACGCATATCTTTACATTTGTTTCTTTTGCGGCATCCAGAACCTTGAGGTTCTCTTCTATGCTGCCGTAGCTCATATATGATATTGTGATGCCGGCATCGGCCATTTTCTGGAAGTTCTCCGGCGTGGCGAGCTCCGAAAGTATGCTGTAGTAAGCAAAAATGTCAAAATGGGATTTTTCTTTTGGGGCTGCTGTGCTTTCGCAGCCAGCAAGGACCGTGCAGCAAAGTGCCGCAAGTGCAAGGAATCGTTTCATCGTGTAAAGATTTGGTAACGCGAAATTAGCGCAAATAGCCGATATTGTCAATTTGTGTTATAATGCTGATAATTGGTTTATGTCGACGCCAACGGCGAGTCTAATAAGAGGTTCCCCTACCACGGCACGTGGTCACACAAAAAAAGTCGCCGTTAAGCGACTTTTTTTCGTGTGACCACGTTGGGGTTCAAACCCAAAACCTCTTGATCCGTAGTCAAGTGCTCTATTCAGTTGAGCTACGCGGCCGTTGTTAAAAGCACAATGCTACTTAAGCATCCTTTGCAGGAGCGTTGTACTTTTTCTCTTTGATACGGGCTTTCTTGCCGGTGAGGTTGCGGAGGTAGAATATGCGCGCGCGACGTACTTTACCAACCTTGTTAACCTCTATAGAGTCAATGAACGGAGATGCGAGCGGGAAAATCCTCTCTACGCCTACGCCATTGGATATTTTACGGACAGTGAAAGTCTGAGTCATACCTGCGCCGCGACGCTGAATGACCACGCCACGGAACTTCTGCGGACGCTCTTTGTTTTCCTCCTTGATGAGGTAAGTGACGGTAACGGTGTCACCTGCCTTGAAGTTTGGGAACTCCTTAGGCTCCTGTGCCAATGCGTCCTGTGCTACTTTAAGTAAATCCATTTCTTCATAATTTATTGCAACATTGCGGCTTGAAAGCCTTAACGCAAGAGGTTGCTCTATTTTGGGACTGCAAAGATAGAAATTATTTTTATTACGCCAAATCTGAATGCAAAAAATTTGCAGCTAATAGATTACCTTAAACTCTACGGAAGAGGTGTTGCCGCAATGGTCCGTGGCGGAGACAAAAACGGTGTGACGCCCTCCGGTGCGATGTCTCTCGTCGGGATAAACCTGGATACGGCCGCCCACATATTGCGACAGGATCCACTCGCCGTCCATCTGCACGTCAAACTGGTCCACACCGGAGCCTGAATCCGCCGCCTCGATGGAGAAGCGGCCGCTGGCGGGGAGAGAAGAGCCGTCCTGCACCCTTGGAGACAGCGTAGGCGCCGTATTGTCCACCGCGACAAAATAGGTTCCGAAACGGCAGGAGGTCTGCAACCCGCCATCCACGGCGGTGTTGCCGGCATAATACTGTCCGCCCTTCCTGTCCACACCGGCTATATAGGCTTTGTCTTTCAGGTCGTCAGGCACCAGCGACGTGTCCAGACGCAGACGCAAACGATTCTGCAGATGCACGTCCTCGTCTCCGATACGCCAGGTATCGGAATAGCGTCCGGTTGACGGAGACGACTTTGCCACCTTCTCACACGCGACATAGGCCGATGCGTTCAGCGACGCGGGCTCTATCATCATTGTCATCCCGTCCCGGGAATATATTGTGGGGGCATACCAGAGCGCCGCCACCTTGCCGACAGTGTCGGAGGGTTCGTAAACCCGCAGCGAGGCGTCGCGCTTCACCTGGAAAGAACAGCTGCTGGAGTTGCCGAAACAGTCGGCCACAACTATCTTCAGCGCATGCACTGCATCATCTTCAAGTGTAATGATGCCGTCGTCCACGGCATCTATCTTATAAAGGAGGCCGTTGTTGGGAGGGCACCACGTCTTTAAAAGGTCGTGCCCGGTCTCTCCCTGCTGGACCAGGCAGGTATAGTAGCGCCCTTCGCTATAGGGGACGTCCCCCACCTTGAAGTCGAACACCTTCTCCGAATCGAGATAGACCCGGTAGCACTCTACCGCCATCTTGCCGGTGGTCTCATCCATACGGTCAGTGGCATCTATAGCCACATAAAACTTGCCGCTGACCGGCACCGTACCCTTGTACTTTTCCGGAGAAGAAATCATACTCAGCCTGCGTACGACGGGGATCGCAGAGGAGTCCTCAAAAGCATAGAACCCTACCCTGCTTATTACCGGAGGCTTGGTATCCTTGATAGGATAAGTTCCGTCCGAGAGATAATTGACAGGGAGATTGTCGCCGTCCTTGCGGATCTCCATATGCAGATGCGGGCCACCGGAAGAGCCGGTGTTGCCGGACCAGCCGAAAACCTCTCCCTTCTCCAGCGGGAAACGGGAAGGGTCGGGCTGGAAATCGATTTTGAAACGCTTCTGACGGTACTGCTCCTGTTTCACCGCATCGGCAATGTCGCTGCGGAAGCGCTCCATATGGCCGTAAACCGACATCGTACCATCTGGATGCTGGATATAAACAGCATTGCCATAACCGGTCGGCGAAACAGAGACGCGGCACGCATATCCCTCTTTGATGGCGTGCAGGGGAACACCGGAACGACCTCCCGTGCGCCAGTCCAGCCCTGCGTGGAAGTGATTCCTGCGAAGCTCTCCGTAAGTGCTGGAGAGGGAAGCCGGCTGCAGATCCATAGGCCAGCCATAACCATACTTCTGTGCGAAAGCGACGGCACAGAGACACAGCAGCGACAAGATTGAGAGCAGTCGCTTCATACTCTATTTGAACATATTGCGGATGCGGTTGAAGAAGCTCTTCTCTTCCTGGGTGGGCTTTGCCTTGAAATTCTCGCTCTGGCCAAGCTTCTCCACCATGGCACGCTCTTCTTTGGAGACCTTCTTGGGAATCCAGACCTGGACTATTACCAGCAAATCGCCTGTGCCATAGCCGTTTACATCGGGGACACCTTTACCGCGCAGACGCAAGGTCTTGCCGGGCTGCGTGCCGGGCTCTATCTTGATCTTGAGCATTCCGTCCACCGACGGTATCTGGGCCTCGCAACCGTTAATGGCATCTGCTACAGATATGAACAGAGAGTATATCAGATCGTTGCCGTCGCGCTCCAGCTCGGGATCGCGCTCCTCTTCTATCACAACCAGCAGGTTGCCGTTCACGCCGCCGGACTTGGCAGCGTTGCCCTTGCCCTGGATTGTAAGCTGCATTCCCTCCGCCACGCCTGCAGGTATCTTGAAGGTGATCTCCTCCGCTTTTTTAACGAGGCCGCTGCCGCTGCACTTGCGGCAGGGATTGGTGACAATCTTACCCTCCCCGCCACATCGAGGGCAGGGAGAGGTGGTCTGCATTGCGCCCAGGATGGTCTTCTGAACGCGGGTCACCATACCGGTACCGTTGCAGTCGGGGCAGGTCTTGATGTCTGCCTCGCTTGCCGCACCCCGTCCGTGGCAGTCGGGGCACTGCACCATCTTATTGATTTTCACAGTTTTCTCAACACCGTGAACGATATCCTTGAGAGGGAGTTTGACGCGGATGCGGATGTCGCTTCCGCGGGGTACGCGACGGGCAGAAGAACGGCCGCCGCCAAACCCGAAGCCAGAGAATGCACCGCCGAAGGCGTCACCGAAGATGTCGCCGAATTGCGAGAAGATATCCTCCATCGAGAACCCGCCCGCACCGCCGCCGGCAGCTCCGTTCACACCGGCGTGGCCGTAACGGTCGTAACGGGCACGCTTTTCTGCGTTACCCAGGACATCGTAGGCCTCCGCCGCCTCCTTGAACTTCTCCTCGGCGCTCTTGTCACCGGGATTCTTGTCGGGGTGGTACTGGATGGCCTTCTTGCGGTAGGCCTTCTTTATCTCCTCTTCCGTGGCGTTGCGCTCCACGCCCAACACCTCGTAATAATCTCTTTTTTCTGCCATAATCAAGCCCTCCTAAAGCCCTATCACGACCTTGGCAAACCGGATGACCTTGCCGCCCAGGGCATAACCCTTCTGCACTACATCCACCACCTTCCCCTTCAGGTCGGATTCAGGAGCCGGAATCTGGGCCACGGCCTCTGCGGTATCGGTGTCGAACTCTTTGCCCTTCACCTCAATCTCTTCCAGTCCGCAACTCTTCAGGTACGATTTTAACTTGTTGTATATCAAACCTGTACCCTCTTTCTCAAAGGTGCTGGCCTCTGTTTTCTCAAGTTGTTCGATGGCCCTTTCACAATCGTCAAGCACGGGAAGGATCCCCTTGAGGATATCTTCTCCGGCGCTCTTGACCAGATCCAGTTTCTCCTTTGAGGTACGGCGGCGGTAGTTGTCGAATTCCGCTGCCAGGCGCAGGTACTTGTCCTCTGCGGCGGCAGCGCGTTCTTCCGCCTGCCTTACAGCATCTTCCGCACCGCTGTCCTTACTTTCCGGCTGCTCTGCGGCAGATTCTGGTTCATTTGCTGCCTGCTGCTCCCCGGGCTTAACCTCAGGAGTCTGATCCATATCAACGTCGTGTTTCTTCTTATTGTTTTTCATGATATTAACCTTTTTGGCTTTACCGGGAGGCAAATAGTTTGCCAATGCCGCATTTGCGACAAAATGGCATATTCCGGGGTACGAGCCCTATGCAATCATGCCTCCGTCTATTGTGATAACCTGACCGGAGACATACGACGCCAGGTCGCTGGCAAGGAAACAGCACACCTTGGCAATCTCTTCCGGGGTGCCGCCGCGGCGCAGGGGGATGCTTGCCTCCCACTGCTTGCGGATCTCTTCTGGCATTTTGGCCGTCATATCTGTGATGATGAAGCCAGGGGCGATGGCATTTACGCGGATATTGCGCGGGCCTATCTCCTTTGCCAGGGTGCGGGTGAAAGCCACAATCGCCCCCTTGGATGCAGAGTAGTTGCACTGGCCGGCATTGCCGTGCAGGCCTGCCACGGAGCTGACATTGATTATGCATCCCTTGCGGACCTTCATCATCACGGGCACTGCCGCATGACAGTAGTTATAGACGCTCTTGAGATTAATCCTCAGCACGTCATCCCAAGCCTTCTCGTCCATCCGGATAAGCAAGCCGTCGCGGGTGATGCCGGCATTGTTGACCAGGATGTCGATGCCGCCGAAAGTCTCCACCGTCTGCTTCACGACGGAGGCGGCAGAGTCAAAACTGGAGACGTCGCCCTGCATTGCCAGTACCTTTACCCCCAGAGCCTCTATTTCTGCCTTTGTGGCAAGTGCGTTTTCATCTATTACGATATCACAGAAGGCGATGTTGGCACCTTCTGCAGCGAATTTGAGGGCGATAGCCTTGCCTATTCCGCGGGCTGCGCCTGTAATCAAAGCTGTTTGTCCTGATAATAACATGATTGGATCAAATTAGTACGGCGTTAAGATCGTAATAATCTGCGCCGGTTATTTTTACGTTTACAAAATTACCAATTACCGAGGTCGGGGCGGCGGACACGGGCACAAGCACCTGTCCGTCCACCTCTGGCGACTCTTTCTGGGTGCGGCAGAGAAGATTGCCGTCTTCATAAGAATCTACTATGACGCGCACCGACGACCCCACGCGGGAGAGATTATAATTGAGCGATATGCTACTCTGCAGTTCCATCAGACGCTCATACCGTTCACGTTTTACCCGTTGCGGCACGCTGTCCTTATAGTTCCGGGCACCGTAGGTCCCCTCCTCTTCGCTGTAGGTGAAAGCCCCCAGCCTCTCGAAACGCATATCTTCCACGAATTTGAGCAGCCGCTTGAACTCCCTTTCCCCCTCACCCGGATGGCCCACTATCATCGTGGTCCGGAGCGCGACCCCGCTCACCCGCGTGCGGAACTTCTCTACGAGGGCCCGCATCTGGGTTTCGTCAGAAGGGCGGCGCATCATCCCCAGCACCTTGCCATCGCAATGCTGCAGCGGGATGTCTATATACTTGCAAATCTTATCGTTTGCCGCCATCACGTCTAACAGGTCCTCCGGGAAAGCTTCGGGATAGCTGTAATGCAGCCGTATCCACTCTATCCCGCTTATCTGCGAGAGGCGCTCCATAAGAGGTGCAATCATCCGCTTGCGATATAGGTCCAGACCGTAGTATGTGGTATCCTGGGCTATGACTATAAGTTCGCGCACACCCTTCTCTGCCAGGGCAGCGGCCTCGTCCACAAGCTGTTCCATATCCACCGAGACATGGCGCCCCCTTATGCCGGGTATGGCGCAGTAGGCGCAGGAGCGGTCGCAACCCTCCGAAATCTTGAGGTAAGCGTAATGCGGCGGGGTGGTAAGGTGACGGCGGATGTCCAGCAGCGGGGAATATCTAATGCCCAGTGCTGCAAGCAGCGCACTGCGGTCGTCCGGTCCAAAGAAGCCATCCACCTCAGGAATCTCCGCCACAAGTTCGTCGTGATAGCGGCCGGAGAGGCAGCCAAACACATAGATGCGCTTCACAAAGCCATCCAGCTTGGCCCTCACCGCCCTCATTATGGCCTCCACCGACTCCTGTTTGGCATCGGCTATGAAGCCGCAGGTGTTCAGAATCACCACGTCGGCCTCACCCGAGTCAAAAGGGGCATTTTCGGGGCAGATATCAATACCGGCAGCGGCAATCTGATATAGCAAATGCTCCGAATCTACCCTGTTCTTGGAACAGCCGAGAGTGATGAGCTGTACTTTCAAGAGTTACTCTGCAGGTTCTTCTTTCTTCTCCTCTTCTTCCTCGATAAATTCGAGGCTGCCAAAGTTTGCCAGGCAGTTGTACCAGTCCAGGACCTTCTTCATGTGAGATACATAGAAGCGGTCGCGGTCGTAGCCGGGGAGAACCTCGCCAAAAAACTTCTTTATCTCCTCCGGGTTGGACTTGCTGCTCATCGCAGCCTTGCCCTCCAGGGCGTCGCGCATACTCTCGAGCACCTTTTTCAGGGGAGCCTCCTCATCGTCGGTGTATATGGAGACATCGGCCAGGGTAGTGATCTTGGCGCTGGTGGGCACGCTACTGCGCTGCCTGGTGGCCATTGCTTCTACAATAAAGCCGTTGCGGGCGGGAGCGATATAGTTGAATAATCCCGGCTGGCCCGAGATTGAAAGTACTTTCTTTAAATCAATTGCCATGAGTGAAACCTATTTAGTTCTTAATGTGTCTATCAATTCTAAAATTCTTGGCAGCACAGCGCTGCGGTCATCCGTTTTCAACACCATATCTGCCTTTGCGGCACGCTGCTCGTCGGTCCATTGGTTTGCAAGGCGGCGTTCAGCCTGCTCACGGCCGACGCCATCCCTGGCCATAACCCGCTGAACGCGAACCTCTTCCGGAGCCGACACGGTAATTATATAATCTGCAAATTTATCAAAAAAAGGCTTCTGTTGCAAAATGGCCGACTCCATTATCACGATATCAGACTCCTGCTCCCGGGCCCAGCGCCGGAAATCTTCTGCCACCGCCGGATGCACTATCGCCTCTAAGCGCTCCAGAATGGCCGCATCAGAAAAGACTCTGGCCGCCATCCGTTTTGTATCCAGCTGGCCGTCGGCATCAAGTATACCGCTGCCCAGCAGCTGCACAATACGCCCTTTCAGCGCCGCATCGCTACGGTAGAGGGCCTTGGTGTGGCTGTCGCAATCGTATGCAGGTATGCCAAGGGCGGCAAAAGCCCCAATGATGGCACTCTTGCCGCTGCCGATACCGCCGGTACATGCTATAACAGTCTTGTCCATTACAATTCTATGACGACGCACTCAACAGATGCAGGTTCCAGTTCGTAAGATATCATGCTGGAAGGGGCGCTGTAAAGCTTAGGGACCACAACCCCGGAGCGCGAGGCGATAAAATCGCTGTAATAAACCCCGAAGACCGGCTGAGTGTCAATGCTCCCGGCCAGGGCGTAAGGCACCCGGTAGCGGACCGTCCCCGAGGCGGGGATCATCACCATATTGACCCCGGACGGCACTCCGATGGGGGTAAAACTGACCTCTGCGGTCAGCTCTACATAACGCACCACATCTATGTGGTATTCTACTGTGCTGACCGACATCTCTGCTCCCCGGAGCGGCTTGATGCGGACATTGCCGTCCAGCGGAGCTGACGCATTGTAAAAAGATACCTTTTCTGTCTCTGCATGGGTTATCCCCTCAAGTATGGAGACATCGCCATAAACCGCCACGGAATCCGGCTTGAGCGCAATGCCGGAGGTTACCATATACTGGCTCTTGCAGTCGATATCACTGTTTAGAACCAACGGCACCTTTTTGTGGATACGCTGGGTAAGGCGGAACTGCAGCTTCTCTGTATCAAATGAATTGATGGTAACAGAAGAGCCCAGAGCCTGATAGAGCTCCTCTGTCAGGTCGCGGGTATATACCTCGAACAAGTCTCCCTCATCCGCGATGCGGTGGAGTTTCTCCCCAGGTACATTCAATTTGATGCTGCGTGCGACATTTGCAGAACGGCGCAGTCCCACAATAGAGAAACCGGTGCCGGTGGAACGGATTACCAGTACGTCGTCGTTCACCGACTCCCCTGCATACCCCTCCAAATCTGTAACTATGGTCACGTTGAACTTCATCGGGACCATATATTTGAGGGACATGCCGTGGACAAACCATACTGAAAAAGCCAGGAAAAGCGAGATGAGCAATGCCACCCAATCGTTTCCCAGCCTTCTCAATACCTTGGGACTGCCTTCCATCCTTTATTGCTGGGCGTCGCTGAAGTCTTTGACCAGCGAAGCCTTATCTACACGGATAGAGACATCCTTGCCGATCTCTATATCCACCGTCTTGTCACGGATCTCCTTCACGGTGCCGTAGATGCCACCTATGGTCACCACCTTGTCGCCCTTCTTGAGTTCATTGCGGAACTTGTCCATCTCTTTCTGCTTCTTCTGCTGGGGACGGATCATAAAGAGCCACATGATCAGGAACATCAGCACAATCATGATAAGGAACGACCAGCTTCCGCCGCTCTGGGCAGGTGCACCGTCGGCCGCTGCCTGAGGTGACTGCATAAGGAATGTTAAGAATCTCATATTTCGAAATATTAAATGGTTAGACTATTTTGAACCGTCATACAGACCCCGACCCTCCTTTACCACCTCGCCGGTCTCAATCATCTTTTTGATTATTACATCCAGCACCCCGTTTACAAAAACATGGCTGTTTGGCGTGCTGTAGAATTTGGATATGTCCACATACTCGTTTATCGTAACCTTTACAGGTATGGTGGGGAAGGTAACCGCCTCCGTGAGGCCAATCACAACCAGGCATGCATCCACCCTTACTATGCGGGCCGGATCCCAGTTGGGGACATGCTGCTGCAAGCGGGTGACATACTTGTCATAGTTGACTGCGGAGGTATAGAGCAGTTTTACGGCAAACTCCCTGTCATCGTCCTTGAGGAATACATTGTGCCTGGGCAGGCGCCCGCCTTTTGCAACTTGTGCTATATCCTTGATTATCACATTCAAATCGTAGCCCAAATCGTCTGCCCAATAGACCGAGGTCTCTTCAAGGATATCCCAGAGCATCTCGTTATCTTCAAGCTCCTGCTCAAAGATGCTGCTTACAAACCTGCAGTCATCTTCAAGGGTGCAATCTGACGCTTCCACATACTCCCGATAATAGTCAGAAGTCACCACGGATGCATATAACTGCTTGATAAACACGTCGTATTCTTCCCAGCCCAAGCCTTTCTTGGAGCATGTTTCAGTAAAATGTGGATCCTCTTCAAGCATCGTGATAAAACGATTGTCCACAAACCGGGTGCTTGCATTCAGTTCGCTCTCACTCGGGTGGAACTTATTGCGGCCAGCCTCGATTTTCTGCAATGCCAGACGCTTCAGGGCGGGAGCGATATTCAGCAGGAAATAATATAAATCAAGTGTCTTGGAACAAGAGAGCAACAACTCTTTCTCTGCAGCGGAAAGGTCCACCGATTGCGAAGTTTCAGCTGCATATAGAACTTTAAAAACCTTGATGCGGATTAACCGTCGATTGAGCATAAAAGGAGAAATATTTTGCACAAATATAGGTTTTATGTATAAATAAATTACCTTTGTTAAGAGAAATTTAAAAAAGATCGCTATGTATTTTGAAGATTACGAAAATGCAAAGAGTCAGGAGCGTAGCAGCGATGACGTCTATTCCAAGCCGGTGAGAGCGGGTAAACGTACCTACTTTTTTGATGTAAAGGCCACTAAGGGCAACGATTACTACCTCACCATCACAGAGAGCAAGCGCAAAATCGAAAGGGACGGGAAATATGTTTATGACAAACATAAAATTTTCCTCTACAAAGAAGATTTTGAAAAATTTTCGGAGGGTTTGCAGGAGGTTATCGATTATATCAAAGAGCGTTGCCCCGTTACCGAGGCTCGCCCTTACAGCGACCGTAACAACCCCGAATCGGATGAAAATCAGGGCGGTGGAAAGTTCTCGGATGTAGATTTCGACGAACTCTAATCCAGGCCGCAATAAAAGAGCCGCACAGCCCGATTCTGGGCGAGTGCGGCTTTTTTATTATATTTGGGTTTGTTCTTTCGACATAGTTATGGAAAACAGGCAGCAGGACGGGTGTAACGTCTATTACAAAGAGCGTTACGGGATTAATTTAGGGGAGTTGAGCGATGTAATAAGGCTCTCGCTTGAGAATCTGTACCGCCGCGGAGTCAGGATGAGCCCCGATAAACTTTTTAACAAACTTGAACAATGCGGGGTAAACCTGAGAACCGGCACGGTAGAACGCACCCGGTTCACAGCCCTTACTAAGCGGGTTATGCCGGAACCTGCCGGCCTGACACACTCCGCTGCACACTTCTGGTATGCCGCCCAGATGCAACCCTTCAATGAAGAGGAGATTGTTTTTCTTGCACAGAGATTCCCAGAGCAGACTGCAAACCTCTACCCTTCCCTATGGAAGAGCTACCTGCTTTTTGCAAGGAAAAAATACCTGCACGATTGCGCATGCACCGAGTTACTTGAACCCGAAGAATGCGTATTCCAGAACGATTGCGAGCGCAGTGAATGCTAACGCGATGCGGCAGGCCTTGTCCGACGCCCCCCACACCAAATAATCGTATAGCACCACCGATACCGGCACCATTATCAGCAACGTGTTCATCGTAAGGTTATTATAAGAAAATACCAGCACGATGAGAGTGATCAGTGCGCTGTATGAATAAATCATTGTCATGGCATGTGAGTGGGACACGCTGTACTCTGCATTGCGGCGGAAAAAGGCCACCAGCGCCACTGCAAAACAAACCAGCAATATCAATATCTTGATGACCCGCGCAGCAGAAGATGCGGCCAGGCCGGGATACGGCATCACGATACCTCTCAGATATGCCGACATAGCCGGCATCAGCGTCCGTATGTCACCCGATACATACACCACAGTGAGGGCCACCACCAGAGGGAGCAGGAAACCGACAATAGATATCACTATGAACCGGAGTTTGTCGCCCGCCATCCAGAAGTTCATTAGCAGCATAAACACCGCCACCCAGAGCAAAGGGGGGAACATGAGCGAGGCCACCCCCAGCAGCATACTGTAAAGGAAGGCCATATCGTTGTTGGCATCACCGCCATAGAAACGCACGCAGATATAGAAGGCGGCATTGAGGGGCAGGGTGCAGAGGTAGCAGGGGTCATAAAGCGCCACGGCGGGAAAACTGAGCGCCAGGATGGCGAATAACAGCGGAGCTATATGGTTGATACCAAGCGAGAAGAAATCCACCGCCATATACACCACCGCGGCATTGGCCGCAAACAGCAGCAAGCCGATGGCTACGGTGGCGAAAGAGACCTCCCCCCTGCTGAAGACAAAAGTAGACAGCAGATACATCACAAGCGTGACGACGACCGCCACACTGGTGTACCGGCGTATGTCAAACCTCCGTTTCACAAATAACTATAGATATTTTTCGAGGTCCTTTGAGATGTCGCTGCGGTGATAACAGCCGTGGAAATCTATCATGGCAACGGCTCCGTATGCCTTGGCCGCCGCCGCTTTCATTCCGGCTCCGTTGGCAGTAACTGCCAATACGCGGCCGCCGCTGCTGGCAACCGCTCCATTTGAGAGTTTGGTGCCCATGTGAAAAACATTCACCTCACGGGAAGCCTCTTCAATCCCGCTGATGGGATAGCCTGAGACATAGTGACCGGGATATCCACCAGAGACGACCACCACCGTTACTGCGACCTGGTCGCTGACCTGCAATTTCTCTGAAGCAAGATTTCCCTTAGCCGCCGCCTCAAGGTGCCCCAGAAGATCGCTGGCTATGCGTGTCATAACCGACTCTGTCTCAGGGTCACCCATCCTCACGTTGTATTCAATGACATACGGGTCTCCGTCGCAATTCATCAAACCGATGAATATGAAGCCCTTATATTCTATGCCATCGGCCGCAAGTCCGGCAATGGTGGGTTTTACTATGCGTTCTTCTACCCTTGCCATGAACTCCCTGCCGGCAAACGGAACGGGCGATACAGCGCCCATGCCGCCGGTGTTGAGTCCGGTGTCGGCATCGCCGATGCGCTTATAGTCCTTGGCCTCGGGGAGGATAAGATAGTCGCGGCCGTCGGTAAGTACAAACACAGAGACCTCTATACCCTTGAGGAACTGTTCGATAACCACTTTGCTGGAGGCCTCGCCAAATTTGCCGGAGAACATCTCGTCCAGCTCTTTATAAGCATCTTCCAGATTATCTGGTATCACCACCCCTTTACCGGCTGCAAGACCGTCTGCCTTAAGCACATAGGGAGGTTGCAGAGTTTTGAGGAAAGACTTGGCATCGGCCACTGTGGCCTTGGTGAACGAGCGGTATGCCGCGGTGGGGATACCGTGCCGGGACATAAAATCTTTGGCAAACTCTTTACTCCCCTCTAAGCGTGCCCCCTCCGCACCGGGACCTATCACCATCAAAGCGGGGAAGCGCCCCTTGAGAAAATCTGTAATGCCCGCAACCAGCGGGTTTTCAGGCCCAACCACCACCATATCGATGTCGTTTCCTGCCACGGCCGCCGCAACCGCCTCAAAATCATCTGCAGATGCTGCAATATTGGTGGCTATCGCACTTGTACCGGGGTTGCCTGGCAGGCAAAACAATCTTTCAAGGCTTTCACTTTGGGAAATCTTCCAGGCAATGGCGTGCTCACGGCCGCCGCTGCCCAAAACAAGAACTTTTAATGGCATATCGCTTTGTTTATTGCAACAAAGATAGCTACATTTGCTTTTATGAAAAAAATCGCGACCATATTTTTGTGCTGTTTTCTGGTATCGGTTACCGCCTGTACCCAAAAGGGGATAATCCCAAAGAAGAAAATGGCCGCCATCAACGCCGATTTTTATTTAATGGACCAATATCTGGGAGCCGACCTCACGATGCGCAAGTTCTCAGATACCACAGCGGTTTATAAACCTGTGCTGCGATACTACGGCTACACTGCAGATGAATATTTTACATCTGTAGATTATTATCTTGAGAACTCGCGCGACATGGCCAAGATACTTGATATGACAGAGGCTATCCTTCGCAAGCGGCAGAAGGCCATTATGAAGCGCATCGAAGCCGATTCCCACAGGGTTGATACAACGACAACAAACTTCTTTTAGAATATGGACTTTCTTGAAAAGTACTCTTACCGGCCCGCTGACATCGACGTCAAGGTGGCAGCTGTTAAACAAAAGGCGGCCCAGTGGCAGAACAAAGAGGTGTGGTGCAAGGCTCTGGGGATGATTGACCTCACATCTCTCACTGTGAGCGACACCCCCACCAAAATAGCAGCTATGACAGAGAAGGTGAACACTTTCAAAGATACCTTCCCCCAATATCCCGGGCCGGCATCAATATGCGTATATCCCAACCTGGCAAAGAGCGTGGCGGACGCCCGCTACAGCCGCGATATCCACATCACGGCCGTCGGCGGCGGTTTCCCCGCATCGCAGACATTCGCCAGCGTCAAGATAGCAGAATGTGTGGCAGCCGTCAAAGACGGTGCCGACGAGATTGATATAGTGCTGGCGCACAACTCTTTCCGCGACGGCCGTTTCAACGACACCGCAAAGGAGATAACAGACATCAAGCAGGCCATAATGTCGGTAAACCCCAATGTACACCTCAAGGTAATTCTTGAAACAGGAGCCCTCGACAGCTATGAGGACATTGCCGTCGCCTCTTTTCTGGCCATCGAGTCAGGAGCCGATTTCATCAAGACCTCAACCGGCAAGATTGGCGTCAGTGCAACCCCGGAGGCTGCATACGTGATGTGCGAATGCATTAAGGCTTATTATGATGCTACCGGCAAGAAGATAGGTTTCAAGCCTGCAGGCGGCATTGCCAGCGCAGAGGATGCCTCGCTTTATTACGGCATTGTTGACACTGTGCTGGGCAGCGAATGGCTCAACCCAGGCCTGTTCCGGTTCGGAGCCAGCCGCATGGCCAACAACCTGCTCTCCGCCCTGGAGGGGAGGGAAGTCAAGTATTTCTAATCCTGGATTCTACTCCTGGGGATGATCTTTCTGGAAGAGGAGCAACCTGCGCGCAAGCTCGGGGATGTCCTCCTTGGCTATCAGTGACGTGCAGGCGCGGATGCCCTGGCGCGTGCTGCCGCACGTATCCAGACTGATGGCCGAGATGCCGTAGTAAAGCATCTCTTCCAGCAGGCCGGCGCCTGTCATGCCGGGATAGCTGTAGGTGAAGTAGAACCCGTCGGCCACATCCTCGTCCAAATCCTTGTCGTAAGTGATTTCAAAGCCCGCCGCAAGAAAGGCATCCTTCATCTGCCGGGCCTTGCGCCCGTACTCAATCACATCGTCGCGGAAGTTATAGTCACCGTCGTTCACCGCCTTGAAAATGGCCGCCAGGCCATACTGCGCGGAGTGAGAGGTGCCGCTGGAGAGGGGATGCAGCCCGCCGTAAACCACCGCATTGCGGAACACAGGCGTAGAATAGAAGCGTAGCAGGTCGGGGTATTTGCGCGCTGCAAGATGGTCGCTCAAAGCCAGGATCGCGATGCGCTCGCCCGCATAACTGAAGGCCTTTGAGCTGGATATCAGCAGGATATAATCGTCTGTATATTTGCCCACGGAGGGTTGGTATGGGGGCTCGCCCGGATGGCTGTAGTCCTTGCGGAAGTCCATCCCAAAATAAGCCAGGTCCTCAATCACGATAACGTCGTATTTACGGGCGGTCTCCCCTATTATCTTCAGTTCCTCCTCTGTAAGGCAGACCCAAGAGGGGTTGTTGGGGTTGGAATACAATATGCTGTGAATGTGACCCTTGGAGAATATCTCCTCCAACTTGTCGCGCAGCTTATCTCCGCGCCAGTCGTAGATGTCGAACGACTCCACCCGGATGCCCAGCACCTTGTTCTGGAACTTGTGTACCGGGAAACAGGGGTCAATGAAAAGTGTGGTGGTGCGCTCCCTGTTAGTGCGGCTGGCAATCATGAACGACACGAACGCCGCCTGCATGGAGCCCACCGTTGCCAGGCAGTTCTCAGGAGCGACGTCGATGTCGATAAAGTTCTTTATGAAACGGGAGGCCTCCTTGCGGAGCGGCGGGATGCCGTCGATATCGGGATAATTGGCCGGGACGCCCGCCTTGAGCGCCTCTATCTGCGCGTCAATACCCACTCTGACTGCAGGCAGGCCCGGGTTGCCCATCTCCATATGGATGAAATGAACCCCGCTGGCAGACTCCAGCGTATCGGCAAGTTTCTTAATTTCACGTATAGTGGCTTTACCCACGCACGGAAGCCCGCTCTCGGCAAAGATACGGCCGACAAGCGCCTCGTCAAGCAGGTTGTATTTCATTTTTGTTTAGATTGTGCGGCCGGGATACTCTTTGAGAGCCTTCTCAAGACATACGAGCGCAGCGCGCAGATCCTCTTCCTTGAGCACATACGCGAAACGTGCCTGATTCTTGCCGAGTCCCTTGGTAACATAGAAGCCCGCCATCGGAGCGAACATCACAGTCTGCCCCTCGTAGTTGAACTCCTCCAGCAGCCAGCGGCAGAACTTTTCCGAATCGTCCACGGGCAGCTCTACTGCGGCGTAGAATGCGCCCAGAGGCATCGGGCACACGATACCCTCTATCTTGTTGAGACCCTCTACCAGGATCTGGCGGCGTTTGAGATATTCCTTCTTTACCTTGTCAAAATACTCCTGAGGGGTATCAAGTGCAGCCAGTGAGGCTATCTGACCCCACTTGCTGCAGCAAAGACGCGCCTGGGCATACTTGAGCACCAGCGGCATAAGTTCTTTGTTGCGCGACACAATGAAGCCCACGCGGGCACCGCACATACTGTAGCGCTTAGACACCGAATCGATGAGGATGATATTGTCGTCCATACCGGGCACCTGCATAAAGGAGAAATGCGGCTCGTCGGTGTAGCAGAATTCGCGGTAAACCTCATCGGCTATGATGAACAGGCCGTGTTTTTTGGCGATGCTGCACAACTGCAGCACATCTTCCTTTGAGTAGAGCTTGCCGGTGGGGTTGGCCGGGTTGCAGATAAGTATCGCCTTGGTTTTGGGAGTGATAACCTTCTCCACTTCGCTCATCGGGGGGAGCGCAAAGCCATCTTCGATATGGGTGGTGATGGGCACCAGCTTTGCATCGAACTGTATGGAGAAAGTGTTATAGTTGGTGTAGAAGGGTTCGAAAACGATGATTTCGTCGTCAGGGTCGCAGATTGCCTCTATGGAGATCTGGATAGCCTCGCTGCCGCCGTGGGTCACAATTATGTCCTTGGTCTCAACGTCGATTCCGATGCCTTTGTAATAACCCACCATCCCCTCACGCAACTGCAGGTCACCGAGCGAATTGGGATAAGAGATTATGGTGAGGTTATTCTCCTTGACTGCATCCAGAGCCACCTTGGGGGAATCCAGATCGGGCTGCCCCATATTAAGACGGTAGATCTTTATGCCGCGCTTAGCGGTCTCGTCGCTCAGGGGGATGAGTTTTCTGATTGGAGAATAGGGCATCGCAAGTGCCTTCTTGGAAAATGTAAGCATGTCTTATCTGTGTTTTATTATCTGTGTTTTATTATCTGTCGTACAGGGCCAGCTGCTTGAGGAAGCCCTCTACCTTGGGCCGGATCTCGCGCATAGGGCAGTCAAAATTATTTACAAGTATGGCAAAACTCAACAAGTCTCCCGAGGCCGTCTCCACATATCCTGAGTAGCAGCGCACCCCCGACATCGAACCGCTCTTGCAGTGGATGCGGCGGCGTAGCTGCATAGGCTCGTTGGAAAGCACATATTTCAAAGTACTCTCGCTTCCCGGCGTGGGGAGCGTTGAGAAATACCCGGCAAATATATCGCTCTTTTGCATCATTCGGTAGAAATTGCAGAAAAATCTGGGCGTCACATAATTCTGCCGGCTCAAGCCGCTGCCGTCATCCTGCTTGAGGCCGGTGGTATTGCACCCCAGGTCGGAAATGTACTTCTCCACAGCCTCCGGCGTGGACTCGTAAGAGGCTTCACCTTCGAGGCATAGCCCCAGGTTCATGAATATGGTCTCTGCAAAAAAGTTGTTGCTCTTGAAATTGGTCTCGCGGCATATCTCCAGCAGCGACGGGGAGAAGGTCGTGGCAAGAAAGAGGACCGTATCAGGAGCCGCACCGATGGCAGAGCCTTTTGCAGATATCCCGGCGGCGGCAAGATACTCCTCGAAGGCCTCGGCGCAGGTCAGCGCAGGGAACCTGTTGGCCACCGCAACGGTGTCGGCCTTGCGGTCGCTCGCATAGGTGCCGGTAAAGCGCCCCACCGGTGAGAGGTCGCTCGCGTAGTAGTTAAGTTTGTTGCCCGTCCTGGCGGCGCCTGTTACGGCGTCGTTGCGGACATCCATCCCGGAATAATTCATCCCGGCGGGGGTAATCTGCAGGGGTGCGCCCTCTCCTTCACCCGGCTCCACAAAGAAATATGAGATATTTTCTCCGTAAGAGAGGCCGCAGGGGGCGCTTCCGTAGTCTGCGCCCAAATCCTCCCAGCACCAGTTGCGGTGGGTCATCTCTCCCCGGAAATAACCAGAATCGCCGATTATCTTCCCGTCAACGGCGGTGATTCCGGCGTCCTTCACGGCCGCGGCCCACTCCCCGAACACCGCATTGATGTCATTGGCGCAGCTGCATCTGGAGCCAAGGGTCGGATCGCCGCCGCCGATGATGTATATGTCGCCGTGCAGCACGCCGTCCGGGTCTATCTCGCCAGCACTGGCAATCTTTGTCTCAAATTGGAATCCCGGCCTGAACGCAATCAGCGCCGCACCTGTGGTGACTGTCTTCATAGTGGAGGCCGAGAGCAGCGGCAGGTCGGGATTGTACTCAGCAATGGTCCTTCCCCTGCCGTCCAGCGCCAATATCGCCACCGCCGCATTCTTCAGCTGAGGAGTCACCTCCATAATGCTGTCCACATACCGCTGCACGTTGTTCTGCGCATACATCGGTGCAGCGGCCGTCAGCATCACTGCAAAAACCAGTGAGACAATCTTCTTAAACATCGCCAAATGGTGGTCGATTACAATGGCAAAGATAGGAAAAAGCGGATGAAATCTCGAAAAAAGACCTGATACGCTCGCTGCAGATTATTAGCGTTTTCTTAAGAAGATTTAGATTGCTCTTCCGTCAGACCGGTTTTGGCTATCTTCTACTCTAAGTCCTCAATGGTCATATTGTCCATGGCACTCCTTACTTTTCCATTAAACTGCTCCAAACAAATCATCAAGGGTTACCTGCTGGTTGACATCCTTAGTATGTTCATTATGCGTTGTCCCGCTCGTCGTCACCATTACCAACTGAATTGAGTGAGTTTTCGTATGCTGCTTGCTATGACGGAACGCCTCAATCTTGCTTGCCAGCTCCAGTTCATATTTTTTATCGATGGTGAACACATGCTCACTGAACTTCATTTCGCACAGATAATCAGTCCGCTCGCCTTTCCATTCCAGCACCAGGTCCACCTGTGGCTCAGTACCGTCCGGCGCAGGTCCACGCCAACAATAATTCTTTGTAATCGTGCTTATTCGCAGCGCATCCTTCATCTGTGTCAGGTGCTCAATGCTCAACATCTCAAACGTATTTCCTGCCCAGGCGTAGAACGAAGGTGTCCGCTGCACAGCCCGCCAGTTGCCCCGATCCACTCCCTTGCCGTAAATAAAATGCAGATAAAAAAGCGAGAAAAAGTCCTTCAGTTGATACACCGTCTCTACTCGTGCCTTACCATATCGAGGATACTCCCGTGTAATGCCCGATTCTTTCAGATTGTCCATAATCTTGCTGAACGTTCCGCCCAGTTCGATTCCCACAGCCCCAGCCAGTTCACGTCGTGTCATCCCATAAAACTTCGTTCCTAAAGCTTTGACTATATCCACATATCGCTCCGACGTGGCATATAATCCAGTGTACACATCTTTGAATTCTTGATGAATCTTCTCCTCCTTAAAAAAGAAATCGTCGATGTTCTCCGATAAGTTCTTCTCCTTATCCATCCGATCCAGATAAAACGGCACACCGCCGAAAGCCATATACGCCACGGCGATCTCATACCTCGACATATGGAAACCGTGCCTTTTGAAATATTGTTCGCATTCCCGTAACGTAAAAGGCAGCAACCGGATGGTACCGGTAAGTCGTCCGTGGAGTCCACCGTAATCACGTATCACATTGTCAAGCATCCAACTCGTTGCACTTCCGCATACCACCAACACAATGTTCCGCTGACGGTCTGCCCACGAATTCCAGAAATACCCTAACTCGGTAATCATTTCCGACGACTGAGGGCCAGCCAACCAAGGTAATTCGTCCAGAAAAACTACTTTGCGCTTCGTCCTCACGCTTTCCAGATACTTCCTCAACAGCCAGAACGCCTCCCGCCAATTTGTCGGCCTGGGTAAATCGTCTGGCAAGCCACAATCCAATAGCCCCTCATAGAAATGATCCAATTGAGTCTGTTTATAAGTCTTTTCATCTTTCTCTTTAATGTATGCCCCTACGGCACGAAAACGGATCTTGTCTCTATATACCTCTTCCACCAGGAATGATTTTCCAACTCGCCTTCTGCCATAAATGGCAACAAATTCTGACTTTGAGCTCTTTAAGAACCTTTCCAAGCTCTTGATTTCCTCGTTTCGACCTATTATGCTATTGTATGCCATAACTTTACTGTATTTGTCGCGAATATACCATTCTTCATCTGATTCTCAACAAAAAAATCAGCCATTTTCGGGATTATTCTTGAAAACGGCTGACTTTTTGAGACAATCACTTTGATATAAACGGTCTTGTATAACTCGATATTTCTCCCCCTCCCCCGACTCAGAATATATTATTGTTCGTATCGGCGAGGACAATGGCGGTCATTGGGAAATCAATGAGAAATGAGGTCATCAGTTGTGATTGATGATTTGATATTGAACCTCGCTTCGGCCACAAACCCGGAGCGGGATTCTTCGTTTTTGTCCTCTGCAAGACCGTTTTCAGCTCAACCCGCCTGTTACCCGCCTGTTGAACTATTAGGAATTTCCTAACAGTTGACTCCTTGTCTAACATTCATTATCTGCACTCACCCGGACGGGCCTTTTTGTTGCATATCTCGTCTCCGGCAATCACAAGCGGGGCGATATGCACCAGTAATAAAGCTGGCGGGGGCGGCTCCGCTTTAGCGGCCGATTTCGGGCTCCCAAGCGGGCGACCCCGCCCCAAACCACACTCCAGCCTGGTTCCGTCCGCTTGTGGTTGCCGGAAAGTGGGTTGTACATCAATAGCAGTACACTTGTACATCTCTTGACCTGAAGCAAGTAGCCCGTGAACTGCCCTGCTCCAGGGGTCCATAAATAGGATAGTGTCTTTTACGACATCGCCGACGCCGGGATCAGCTCTAATACCGCCATGCAGCTCATTTGATATATACCTGGGACCGCAACGGCAAGACAATCAACACCCGACCTGCACGATAACACGGAGATAGTACCTGCGTTTTGACATTCACAAAACGCAACTGATACCGGCAGAATCAGTCCGAAGCTTGAAAGGGTCGGAACGGTTTGAGTTAGGGTGCCGGTGCAAGCGATGGAAGCCGATCAAGGCTTCCATCGTGCTATTTCGCAGTGCCCAAAAATGCCGTTAAAAGCGAGAGATGTCTGAGCGAAGGGAACTATAGTTTCCAGAGCGAGTCCTCGAACTTAGGCATTTTTGTAGCGTAGAAAAGGCACACGAACGGAATAGTGACGACCCTTTGCAAGCGGAGGCTTCTGCCGGCACAATAGCCCACGCTTAGATTCCGGTTACGGAATCAGTGCCGGTCATATTTTTTACCCGGGAAGAACTTGGAAACAGTCTTGCAGTAGTGTTCGTATTCCGGATATTTGGCGGCACTGATACTCTCTGCAAAAGCGCTGCTGCCCAGGAACAGGACTATCAGCAAGAGCGCCCCGGCGATACTCCAGTTGAAGATACCGATGCCAGCCGCGACGGAGAACAGGTAAAAGGCGCACCACGTGCCCTGCTCGGCAAAATAATTGGGATGGCGGCTGACGCTCCAGAGCCCCACGGTATTGAAACCTTTGTTGTAGGGTGCGGGAAGGTCTTCCAGTTTCCTGCCCTCCTTAATCATTTTCCACTTGGCCGACTGGAAAGCCCACTGCTGCTCGTCGGCAACGGTCTCATATATGATGAATCCCAGCATCAACGCCGCCGCAACAAAGTCCATCCAGCCGAAAGGCACAGCTACATTCATCAGCACCAGGGCCGGGAAGGTTATCATCAGCACCAGCGCATTCTGATATATGCTGATAAAGAAGAGGTCAAAAAGCATCCACTTCCAGCGGGGCTGGAACTCCTTCTTGGCGCGGAGCACCGGCCAGCGGTAATCCTCCTCGCCCTCCCAGAACCGCAGCCTGTAGGCACCCTTGCGGGCAAAGTTGAATGTGAGGCGGGCTCCCCAGACGGTTGCCAGGCACGCCATCACCACCAACCGTGGCTGCAAGCCGCCATTGAAAGCAATCACCCATGTATAAGCTATGGGCAACAGGCTCCATAGTTTGTCCATCTGGCTGTTGTTGCGGGTCAGTTCACCCACCACAAAACAGAACAGCGCGCTGCATCCGGCAATTATACCTAATGTCTTGAGAGTCGCCAGCTGGGTGGCGTCCAAAGCCGGCCCCACCACAAAGTAAAGGATCGGACAAGCCACAACAGAAACCGCTATCAGCGCACCCACAAGTTTAATATTCATAACCCTTTCCTGATGTTAGTACTATAATTGTTGAAGACAAATATAACCATAATTAGAGGGATAACAGCACGTTTTTCCGCTCTTGATGTTTTTTGCTATCTTTGCGAATCATTTCATCATTTTCCAGATGGAGAACAGAGAAGCTGCAAGATACGCCGCGCGCGGTGTATCATCGTCTAAGTCAGAGGTTCACAAGGCGATTGCCAAGATGGACAAGGGGCTCTTCCCCAATGCTTTCTGCAAGATTGTCCCCGATTTTGAGGGGACGGACAGTGATTACTGCCTGGCGATGCACGCCGACGGAGCGGGCACCAAGAGCAGCCTGGCCTACGCCTACTGGCGCGAAACGGGCGATATGAGCGTATGGCACGGCATTGCCCAGGACGCGATTGTGATGAATACCGACGACCTTCTGTGCGTCGGCATCACCGGCGGAATGATGCTCTCCTCCACCATCGGCCGCAACAAGATGCGCGTTCCGGGCGAGGTGATTGCCGCGGTTATAGAGGGTTCGCAGTTCTTTGTGGAGAAGATGCAAAAATACGGCATCGACATCACCCTTACCGGCGGCGAGACGGCTGACGTGGGCGATCTTGTGAGGACGATTATCGTGGACAGCACTGTCTGCGCCCGCGCCCGCAAGAGCGTCATCATAGACAACAAGAACATCACCGCGGGTGACGTAATTGTTGGCCTTGCATCGTTCGGAAAAGCGGAATATGAAGACGAGTACAACGGCGGCATGGGGAGCAACGGCCTCACCAGCGCCCGCCACGACGTCTTCTCAAAATACATAGCAGAAAAATATCCTGAAACCTACGAGAGCGGCATCAGCAGCGATTTTGTTTACACCGGCAGCAAGCGTCTCACCGACATCGAGCCGGAAACCGGTATGACTTACGGCCGTCTGGTGCTCTCCCCCACCCGAACTTATGCTCCGGTGATAAAGGCGATGCTGGAGACATGCCGCAACGACATCCACGGCATGATTCACTGCACGGGCGGCGCCCAGACCAAGGTGCTCGGCTTTGTGGAGGGGCTGCGCGTGGTAAAGGACAATCTGTTCCCAACCCCGCCGCTGTTCAGGACCATCCAGGCAGAATCCGGCACCTCGTGGAGCGAGATGTACAAGGTGTTCAACATGGGCCACCGGATGGAAATCTATACCACCGGGGCGGCAGCCGAAAGACTTATAGGCATCAGCCGCGGCTTTGGGGTGGACGCCCGCGTGATTGGCCGCGTGGAGCGGGCCGAACAAAGCGAGGTTGTGCTGGATACCTGCTACGGTAACTTCAAATACTTAAAATGATGCACAGGACTTTAATACTTGGCTTAGTGATTGGCGCCGCTGCAGTTTCGGCATGCAAAAGCGCTCCGGTTCAGCAGGTTGCGCTGGACCCGCTGGCACAGGAGGCCCTTTATGACACCACGTCCAGCTATTACACCGACTTCTCTAAATACCCTAAGAATATCGCCGACCTGCCAATCGGCATCTTTGACCTGAATCCGACCTCTGCCGGGACACTGACGCGCACGGTGATGCTCGACTGTTTTGACAATATTACCGGCAGCGAACACCCCGACCGCATCAACGATTTCGCCGGGGAGCACTTCATTTACTATACTGCACTCAGCGATGCCGACAGAGTCTATGACGCGAACGGCAGGATGGACATCCACGACGCCTCCCTCAAGAACACCCTGTTCCTGGTGGGTGACAAATGCGCCCAGGGCAACAAGGAGCGGGCCAAGATCGTGATTGCAGCGGGCAACATCACCCGTGCCGACGGGCTCAATGACATCCGGGCGATGCTCGCCGCCAGCGGCTCCGGAGTCAAGGCCATAGGCGTTGTGGAAGAGGGTGTGAAAGGCCTCCTGGATGCTCTCGCCCAGATGCCGATGCTCAATTACTCGATAGGCCTGCTGGCCGACAGCCTCACGATTGCATCGGGGGCGTACCAGCAGACGATGCGGGATGTCATGCGGGAGCGCGACATGAAAGCAACCATACCGGTTGTTGGACAGCCGCTGGCTGCTAACGATACCCTGCACGGACCTTCGCTTGCAAACGCGTTTGTAGCCATGATAGAGCGCCACTACAGCGACGGGCAGCCCTTCCCCATCTGCGCTATTATATCCGAAACATATCTGGACGAACAGCAGATTGCGGTTTTCCAGGAAATTGCAGACAACTACCGTTCAAAACGCATCAACGGCAACTACCCATACAGGTCGGTAATAAGTGACAGACTGATATTCATAGACCCGTATGAATGCGCCGCAAAAGAGTGCTACCGGGTGCTCCGAGGCGACAACAACCTTGCCCTCAGGATTGAGGACAATCAGGTCATACACTATTCTGACCTCCCCATGTAATATGAAATTCAGAGAGAGTATAACGCCGGAGGAGATAGAGGGCTTGGAGTTGATCTCATTCCCCGGCGAGATTCAGATAATTACAGAAGAGGACGAACGCTACAGGGCAGCCATCCGCGACCTTTCTTCCTGCAGGATGATCGGGTTCGACACCGAAACCAAGCCTGTATTCCAACCACACGCCCCGCGTTGCACCACCGCCCTGCTGCAACTCTCCAGCGAAGAGACCTCATACCTGTTCCGTCTCCACACCCTGGGCGTTCCCGACTCCCTGGCCGATATCCTTGCCAGCCGCAGCATCACCAAGGTGGGTGCCGCCGTGGCAGATGACGTACGCGGCCTGCAGCATTACAACCATTTTGAAGCCGCCCGGTTCATGGACCTGCAACGGTTTGCAGAGCAATACGGCATCAAAGACAAGAGCGTGAAGAAACTGGCCGCCATCATTTTGGGCAGAAGGGTCTCCAAAGCCCAGCAGCTGAGTAATTGGGAGGCCCAGCAACTCTCGTTCCCCCAACAGCTTTACGCAGCTACCGACGCATGGATCTGCCTGGTAATGTATAAGTCGCTTCTTGCTGCCGGGGTATAGTTTTACTGATTTTTTATTACTTTTGTCTTATTACACGAACTAAATCAACTGATAAAACTTAAGACTATGGGAAAACTTATCAATGAATTCAAAGAATTCGCTTTCAAGGGCAATGTGATGGATATGGCCATCGGTGTCGTAATCGGCGCAGCCTTTGGCAAGATTGTAAGCTCACTGGTAGCTGATGTGATTATGCCGCTAATCGGCCTGCTTGTGGGCGGTGTTGATTTCACACAGTGGAAGTGGGTCCTCTCTCCCGCAAACGAGGCCCTTGGCAAAGCAGAGGTCGCAGTCACATACGGCAACTTTATCCAGGTAGTATTTGACTTCCTCATCGTAGCTTGGTGCATCTTCATGGTAGTGAAGGGACTCAACAAGATGAAAGATCTTAAGAAGAAAGAAGAGGAGGCACCCGCAGCTCCTGAAGAGCCCGTTATCCCCGAGGATATCCAGCTCCTCCGCGAAATCCGCGACAGCCTCAAAAAATAACAACTGAATTGATGAAGAAACTTTTTCTGGTACTGGCTTTTATCGCATGCTTCTGTCTGGAATCACGCGCCCAGGGATATGAGCTTGCGATTGAGGGGATGGGGTCTGTAGGGCCAATCCGCTGCAGCAACAACTACGTCGGGATAAACATCTTGAATGGTTACCGCTTCAACTGGGGTAACGGCTTCTATGCAGGTGTAGGCAGCGGAATGGTTGCGACTGACTATCTCACCAGTTTCAAACGGGTCAACAATATCGACAGCCCCAACGAATACAGCAAGATTCGCGAGCGCACCAACTTTTTTGTACCGGTTTACGGCTCGCTGCAGTACTACCTCACACCGGGTAAGAAGTGGCAGCCCTTCATCCGGATAGATGTGGGCTACGAGTTTGCCGTGTTCCGCTTTGACTGGGATCAGTTTCTTTTTGACAAGACCAACTGTAAGCACGGAATGTATGTGGAGCCCTCTTTTGGATATACCATACGTTTAAAAGGGGTGGAAAAGAGCCGCTCTTTGTATTTCGCGGTGGGTCCCACTTTCCAGCGTGACGTGTTCAAACGCACCGACGTAACCCTCCTTGAAGAGGTCGACAGCGAAGGCTATAACGCCACCGCCACCACAAAGACTTACGACTTGCTGCTGCCCACCATCGCATTCCGCTTCGGTTGGAGGCTGTAAGATTAATTGTGCAGATATCAGAGATGGACGCCTGGCGGTTGACGGGGCGTCCTTTTTGTTTGAGATCTCTCCACGCGCCCTTCGGGCTTGGTCGAGATGACATGGGATGTGTCATATCGAGCGAGCGTAGCGAGTCGAAATATCTCCTACCGCTTCTTCCAGTAGTTCTCGATCTCTTCAAGCGTCTTGCCGGTGGTGTCGGGGACATACTTGTACATGATCCACAGATACGGCAGACACATAAATGCAAAGAGGAAGAAGGTGCCGGCGGGAGTGAGCGTCTCAAGCATCCACGGGGTAAGCTGTCCGATAAGATAAGTACCAATCCACAGGGCGAAACCGGCAATGGACATCGCCAGACCGCGCACCCGGTTGGGGTACATCTCGCTCAGCAGCACAAACACTACCGCACTGATGGAAATGGCCGTGCAGAACACATACAGCAGGAAGAATGTGAGCATGAACCAGTTGGGTAGATTGGTCGAGGGCAGGAAATAGAGCCCTATCATCAGCAGGCACACTATCATGCCTCCAACGCCCCACCACACCAGCTGCTTGCGGCCGACTTTGTCTATTATCAGCAAAGCGATGACTGTGGTGAGCATATTCACTATGCCGACCAGCACGGTAGAGAACAGAGGGTCGGAGAAGCCCGCATCGGAAAAGATTTTGGGGCCGTAGTAGAGCACTGCGTTCACACCCATGAACTGACCCAGGATGGCGATGGCGCTGCCCACCAGCACCGCTTTCAGGATGCCTGGCTCCAGAAGGGCCTTCCACTCTGTCTTGACCTCGCCGGCGATGGATTCCTTTGTCTGGGCCAGACCTGCCTCCGCTTCGCTGTCGGAAGAGTAAATCCTGCGCATGATGGCCAGCGCCCTTGAATCCTGCCCTTTGACAATGAGCCATCTGGGACTCTCCGGGATGAAGAAAATCACAATCAGGAACAGCAGGTCAGGTATAGTCTCACACCCTAACATTCCGCGCCAGTACTCGTTGTTGAACATCCTTACGCCAAGAGCAGGATCGCCGGAATCCAGCGCCGCCCCTTTCAGGATGAAGAAATTCACAAGATATGCCAGCAGGAAGCCGATGGTGATGAACAGCTGGTAAAAGCTCACCATAGTGCCCCGGACCCTGGCCGGAGATACCTCCGAGATGTAGATAGGCGACACTATGGACACTATGCCTATGCCGAAACCGCCTATTATGCGGTATATCACCAACTGAGTAAAATCGGCGCAAACGGCGCAGCCGATGGCCGACACCGAAAACATCAGCGCCGCTATCAGCATCGTCTTCTTGCGGCCCAGAAAATCCGAAAGCATGCCGGCCACAAGCACACCGATGATAGAACCTATCAGGGCACAACCCACATACCAGCCCTCCATCCCCGTGGAGAGGCCGAACTGAGTCTTCACAATCTCGGTAGTACCGGAAATCACAGCCGTATCATAGCCGAAAAGGATGCCGCCGATGGCGGCGACCACCGACAGAAATATAACGTAAGCACTGAGTTTTTGTTTCATGTCCGTATTATTTCGTTACTATCTAATCTGTTGCAGGTGGATTCACCCAGGTTTCATTGGACCATTTCACACTGCGGCCGATGCCCCTCACCTGCCCGGCAATACCTTGCTGCTGGAGTTCACGGAATCCATCGTCGCCGGGTTTGAGGTCAAGGAACGGCATCAGATAGCAGCCGTGGTCCAAAAGCAGATCCTGGACATCCTCTACCGGGACCTCGCTCGGATGCAGCCCGCCTTTGACAGCAAGGGCGGCCAAAGCCCCCGCTGCCTGTCCCAGACCCATGATAACCGGTTGCAGACGCACCGCGCCGTTCATCTCCCAACTCACCGACACCGCCTTGTCCGCTACCAGCAGATCCTCTACATTTATCGGGATTACAACTCCCAGAGGGACACTGAACGACGGGATTTTTCCAAACCACAGATGAGAGAGCTCTTCGCGATGGGGATTCTGGACGTGGTGGTGGTCTACAGGATAATCGCCTACCGCCACGGCACGCTTATACAGGTCATAGTCGTATGGATTTTTGGCGGCCGCCACCGTCATGGTGTCACGTCCGGCAATCCTGGCCGCCTCCCTGAAATAGGGGAAGAAAGGCAGGCCGTCATCTGTAGGATATACATCGTCGGCAATTCCCAGATTGGTATAACCCAACTCATGCTGCAGGAAATAGATATAGCCGAGGGTACGGTTCTTCGCCTTGCGGTAGAGCTCTTCCCTCTCCGAGAGGGTCATATCCAGATACTCCTCATAATAGTCGTTGGCATAAATGGGCCAGTTGAGCATAATATAGCCATCGGGCAGCAGGCCGTAGGAGAGCATCATCTCCGGGCTCCATAGCTGCTGGCCGAGCGGGTTATAGCCGCCGTTGTTCTCTGCAAGCGGGTTGTCGCAGCAACTGCGGTAATTCTCTATGTCGTAGTCTTGGGGCATATCTATGAGGACATCGTAATCGTAGCGCTTGACTATAGCCACGTAGGTCATGTCCTGCACATAACGGCGGTCGTCCAGCTGTGCTGCTCCTGCCCCCCGGGCAACATCTCCCAGTTCGGTGCCGTCTATGAGCACTTTGGCACGGATGCGCGAGCGGTCAGAGAGGGTTAAGTCCCACCCGCCGGTGTTGCGTGAGGCTTTCACCAGCGAAGTGCCGTAGCGCACCTCTACTCCTGCTCCGGCAGCCATGTTGGAGAAAATCTCAGCCCCTGTCTTAGGGTTGAAAAGTATATTGCTGACCCATCCCGACTTTAGATTATCATAGCCTCCGTAGCGAACGGCCAGAGAGTCGGTGAACTCGCCGAACAGGCCGCCCCGAAGACGGTAGTTGCCGTCTATGGCGCTGACTCCGGCACTAGTGAGCATTCCGCCCAGCCAGGCTCCCTTCTCTACCACAAGAGTGCTGGCACCATCTCTGGCCGCCTCTATGGCGGCCGCGCTGCCTCCCGTGCCTCCGCCAACTATCACGACATCGTAGCGGGGAGCGCAGGAGACCATAAGCAGGAATATGGCCAGTAGTTGTATCCTTCTCATATTTTAAGCTTTATGCCAAGTTTACCGATGCCCCATGCGGTGGCGATGCAGAGGGCGGAGAACACCGCGCATTTGGCAACTCCCACCCACCCCGACATCCATCCGGGAACGGTGGGATTGATGAATATCCAGAAACTGTAAAAGAAATATGGCATCATATATACCGTAAGGGTGGCTTTTCCGGCCGGGTCCAAGGGTCTGGCCCAACACATCAGACCTCTCCGCTCAAGAGCCCTCAGCAACGCATAAAGCGCCACCGAGATTGCCGATACATAAAGGCACCAGGGGAGCGTGCCAAGTCCTTTGGAAATAATCCACCATTTGTGGGTCAGGGCAGCCAGCAGCGCCAGCACAAGCGCCGCCGCAAAACCGGCAGCAAGCGGCCGCTTCTTAAGTTTCTGCCCTGCCAGAGTGCATATCATACCGCCGAGGGCCATTATGATGCTGTGGCCGTTGCCAAGATGCAGGGCGTCGGAAAAGTCGGCAAGATAATTGCCTCCCAGCAGCTCTCCGCCATCTCGCATCGGTGCAACGGAGATATTGACCAGACAGAAAACCATCCACAGAATAGCCAGAGGCCACCAACGGCCGCGGCACAGGATATAGGCGATGGCAGAGAAGAGATACATCCACCCTATCTGCCCCAGAATCCCCCACCAGCTGGCCCGGAACAAGCCGTCTTCCGGACTGCGGAAGGCTATGGCCAGGCCGGCGAGTATGGCGATGCCAAGGATGCGCAACGGCCTTTTGTATCTGAACCCTTCCGGATAGTTATTCCATACCATAAAGAAACCCACTACCATCAGGAGCCAGAAAACGCCTTTGTTCCAGGCGATTCCAGTCTCGGAATTGACAATGAAGGAGCCCATCAGCAGCAGCGCCAGGGTGCGGCCAAGAATATGCTTCAGGGTCGATTCGAATGAGAGTCCCTTTTGAAAACGGCGCTCCAGGGCCAGCGGCACCGACATTCCCATCGCAAATAGAAACATAGGATAGATGATGTCGGAGAGGCCCATTCCGTCTTCCATGACGGCAAAATGCTCCAGAAAGTGCGGCACGTTGTGGATAGCCCAAAAATCGTTTACACACACCATAAGAGCCACCGTAAGCCCCCTGAATATGTCAATGGCGAGGTTTCGTTTTCCCATGGTTATTGTTTAAATGCGTCCCAATAGTCAAAGACCCGGATGTAGCACAAATCAAAGATAAAGCATCCGTCGCAGACAGCGTCCATCGTCTTTGCGATTTCCGGCAGGATGTCGGCGCGCCCCCCGTTCTGGAACCCGGGCTGGTTGCCGATATCTGGACCGGCCACGAAGGGAACCTCGCCGCAGAGCCGCTTGGCGCCCAGTTTGGCAAAACCCTCCATGGTCTTTTCCTCCTCGCCATGGATATTGTCTGCCGGACAGTATGCTCCAAGGAGCATGAAATCCACCAGGTCGGCAAATCCTGTAGCCTGATATTCTTCGGTGGCCCAGCGGAATGTGGGCTCCTCCTTTGCCAGAGGATAACGGGGACTGGTCCAGTTCACGCCGCTGCGGTAATACTCGCTGAACCAGGCACCAACATAGACGCCGACCTTGAGGCCGGGATTAACGGTATGCATGGTTGCCACTGCATCTGCCACAAAATCGTGGATGATTTTGCAGCGGAAGGTGAGCCATTTGTTCTCCAGTTCATCCGGTTCCTTGTCCAGAAAGATATGCCCCGGCTCTTCAAATACCGGCCATCGGGAAGGCTCCCCGCCAAGGTACTCGGCGAAAGCCGCCTTTGCGGCAGCGGTATAGCCTGCATCCAGGGCATAGTCGTCGTAACGGCAGCGGTCCAGCACCACTCCGTCCAAATCCTTGTAGGAGGCCACATCGGAGAGCATCTCCAACAGGAACTTCTGCACATCCCTGTTGGCGGGGTCCAGGAACCTGCCGCCGATGGTCGTGGAGTCGTCCAGATGATTCAAAAGGCCGCCGGGGGTCAGATCCACCGCAGCCCAGTCGCGCCACTCGGGATGGTCATACAGCATTCCCCTGCAGCCCGCCTCGCAGCGGAAGCCGCCCACCATTACATTCACTCCGGCAAGGACCTTGAGACCTGCTGCGTGGCCGGCATCTATGAATGCCTGCAGATAGTCGAAGTCGGCCTCGCGGGGCACGTACTGCAGCCCGTCGGGCCGCCAGAGCGCTTCCTCCTTAAGCTGCGGAGCGACTTTAGAGGCAAAGAGCACGTCGCCGCTGGTGGGACGAACCTCCACCACCAGGTGGGTAAAACCACCATCTGCAAGGCGCCGGCAGTCGGAGGTGATATTGTTGGTACTGTTGGCGTACTGGTTGAAGTTGGCGCCCACCTCTATCCAGACCATCCTGATCTTTTGCTGAGGTTTGGGAGAGCACGCTGCAATAAATATCAGCAGCGAGGCCAGAATCAGATTGCGGATCTTCATAACTTACGTTTCGCAAGTTTTAATATCTATGTAATATGCACATATTATAACAAAAAGCAGGGGCACCCGCCCGAATAGAGAGCGCTGCGCCCCTGCAATTATACTAAACGGGAATTAAGGGATAATCACGTTGAAACGAGCCAGTGTCGGACGGCCGCTGTTGATAGCATAGAGCTCTACGTAGCCGTCGCCGGGACGCAGGAGCACATCGGAGCCGGTCTGGCCGCTGAAGTCATTCTCCTCGGTAATAATCCACTCGGCCGGCTTGATATCCAGCAGCATCACGGGGTTGGCGGCATCGGTCACGTCAAGCACGAAAATGTCTCCACCACCCGAGTAGTTGAAGTGATAGCCCTGGGTCATCGCCATGATGCGCTTGCCGTTGTAGTCGATGACAGACATGCTGTTCTGGCTCTCGTTGCCGCCGTCGCCTATGCCGGCAACCACGGGTGTCCACACATAAGGTTTTACCCAGTTGGGCTCAGTTGCATCTGCAAGCAGCTGTACAGCCCTGGTTCCGTCGTAACCGCGGAAATATATACCCTCGGCTGCAGTAGTGCCCAACGCGATGCATGCGCCGTTTACGGGACTCCATACGGTACCTGTAGCGGGACCGCGGTTCTGTCCGCCGGTAGCCTGTACATAATAGTTATCGAGCGATACGGCCTTATTCTTGATTTCCCAGCCAGCCCAGTAAGCGGGCTCGCCACCCACGACTGCGGTAATCATGGCAGCCGTAGATATATCTCCGCGGACTCTCCACGAGCCGATAGTTCCTGCAAAATCAGAAGTCTGGTCAAAGAGTTTTATGGGGTTGGAATTGACATCAGAAGCATAGTAAACAGAGTATGTAGTTCCGCTTGCCATAGCAGTGTGGTCTGCAACAATCACGTTGCCGGCATCATCGCTGCAGATGGAGGCGGGAACTACATTGCTCCATGTAATAGCCTTGTAGTATGCGCCGTTGTTGGGGCCCAGGGCGTGAACCTTCTCACCATCGGAAACGATGAGGGCCGCACCGTTGTAAGTCTTCACGGCCAGACGGTTGTATGCAGCGGGAATACCAAGGTCGGAGAGCTTCTTGTTCCAGACGAGTTCTGCAGCGGCACCCTCTACGGTGACGCCTTCCTGAACATAGTGACCGGTACCGCCGTAGGCGCCGTTCTTGGAGCCGTCGTGGTTGTAGCACTCAATATAGAAGTAATGCTCACGGGAGAAGTTGGAGGTATTCTCGTCGAAGGTCAGGTAGATCTCAGCTTTGTCCTTATCATAGCTCAGGTGTACCCAGCCAAGGTCGTCGGTCTGTACACTTGCTCCCACCTCGTCGCTCCAGTAAGAGAAGTAAGGACGCCAGTCAAGGTTGGTCTCTACGGGGATAGTGATGCTGATGCCCTCGCGAGGGATGATGGTGGGATCGCCGTAAGCGCTCCACTGTATGCCTGCCCACTCGCCGGTCAGTTCAAAGTAAGGTTCAAACGGAGCCTGGGTAATCTTGATAGTTTTGGAGAGAGTACCGTCGGTGATGGTGATGTTAGCCACCCTGTTGGGAGCCTCGTCTGTAGCCTCTTCAAAGTTTTCATCCACTACAAGGGATACAGTAGTCTTGGTCATTGCCTTGGTGCCTTCTGCATGAACCCAGTCGATGGCTTCAGGGATAGACACGGTGTATTCAACGTTGGCGTTGACCTCGACATCTACGACACCGCCCTCCTGGGGAACCTCATACTCAACCACATCCACCTCAAGGGCGTCTTTCTGTCCCTGAGTGACAGTGACTGTCTTGGTAATGGCCTCAGCCTTGATGGTGACTTTTGCAGTACGGGAGTCGGTGTTGTCGTTTTTAAGTGCAGATGCCTTTACGGTAAAGTCTGCACCGCCCTTGATACCCTCACCGCTGGTCGGAGAAACAGTGAGCCAGTCTGCATCAGACTCTGCTGTCCAGGCAACATTGGTGTTGAACTTGATGCTGACGTTGTCACCCTCTACGGGCACCGAAACAGCCTCGTTGGAGTTCAGTGTCAGGAAAGGATCTTCTTTCTTCTCGCAGGAGAGCGCAAGCAGCACAAGCGAGAGAAGTGCCAAAAGTTTAAGATGTTTCATAACTGATAGATTAATTGGTTTATGTTAAAGTGTTTTCAAGTATTCGTCTATAGCTGTTTCAAAGGCGTCCCAATAGTTGTACATCCTGATGTGGCACAAATCGAAAATGAAAAGGCCGCCGCCGGAGGACATCATTGTCTTAACGATATCGGGCATAAGGGCCTCCTGATGGCCGTTGGTGAAGCCGGAGCCATTACCGATGTCGGGGCCGACGGCAAAGGGGACATCGCCGCACAGGCGCTTCGCCCCAAGGGTTGCGAAACCCTCCATGGTCCACTCTCCTGTGCCGTGGACGCTGGCCGCCCCGGCATACGCACCAAGCAGGATAAAGTCCAGCAGATCGGCAAAACCTGTTTTCTGATAGGCTGAATTGGCCCACTTATATGAGGATTCGTTCTTGGAAAGGGCATAATTGGGGCTGGTCCAGTTCACGCCGCTGCGGTAATATTCACTGAACCATGCTCCAACGTAGATGCCAAAGCGGACATCCTTTGAAGTCTTATGTATCTTGTCGGCAGCCTTGGCCACAAAATCATGGATGGTCTTGCAGCGGAAGGTCAGCCAGTGACGCTGAAGGGCATTGGGACTGTCCAGGAAAACCTGCCCCTGAGGTATCATGGGCCAGGAAGATGGCTCTGTGCCGAGATATTTGGCAAAGGCCTCCTTTGCAGCATCGGTGTAGCCCGCGTCCAGACAATTGTCGTCATAGCGGCAGCGGTCCAGCACTATGCCGTCCAGGCCCTCGTAAGAGGCCAGCTCTTCCAGCAGGGTCAGCAGGAATTCCTGTACTTCGGCATTTGCCGGATCCAGAAACCGGGGGCCGGTGTCGGGGTCGTCCATAGCGTTTGTAAGGCCGCCCTCAAGGTTGTCCACGGAGCACCATGAGCGCAGCGACGGCTTGTCATAAACCATCCCTATTTCGCCCAAAGAGGTGCGGTAGCCGCCCACCATGGTATTGATTGCGGCATTGACCCGCAGGCCAGCCTTGTGACCGGCGGCGATGAATGTCGCCAGATAGTCAAAGGTTGCGGTACGCTCTACCCAGCGGTAGCGCCCGTTTACCCAGGCCGCCACTTTTTTGCACGGCGGAGCCACCTTGGAGGCGAACAACACATCCCCGCTGGTAGGACGGACATCCACAATGATGTCGGTAAAGCCCATCTTGGCTATGCGTTCGCAATCCTCGGCTATATAGTCGGGATCGTTTGCATAGTACTGGAAGTTGGCTCCGGCGTCAATCCAGACATAGCGCGGCCCGCCCTTAAAATCGGGATTGAACGGCTCCGGGCCGTCACCGGGATCAACCTCTCCGCCCTTGTTCCACTCGTCACGCCACTTGAAAGAGTCATCCTCTTTCTGGCAGGCAGCAAGGACAGAAAAAAGGCTCAGAAGAAGTATCGTCAGATATCTTTTCATCCTATTTTGCTTTGAGTAAGACTACAGATGCGACTGCACGTTGTGCTCCGTCGGAGGGCTTTATGGTCTCCTGATTATTTATAATCATGCAACTGGAGCCGCCGCCGTCAAGATTGAGGCCCTCGGTGCAGCCTGTCTCAGCCAAGATTTTTGCCACTTCTTCTGTGGTAAAACCTGGCACACCCTCTGTCATGTTGCGGCCCTCACACACAAACAGTATCAGACGATTATCCGGTGTGACCCCGATTGCCGTACGGGGGTGACGGCCATCGCACATTATCCCTCCCGATCCGTCAAACATCTCTTCTGAATACGTGTTGCGCAACTCACCTCCCTTAAGCAGTACCGGCCCTCCTCCGATTGCGGTCTGTGCTGCAAATGCGGATGCCTTTGAAGGGAAGTTGGCATTCGGTACCGAAAGAGGTTCATTTTCCCATGAATTGGCTGCGGGAGTATCGTAAAGATAGTGACTGTTGACATTGGCGTAATAGGTCCATCCGGCAGCCGGCATACCGTCGGCCTGCCAGAACACTCCCCGCGTAGGGTAATACATCGTGACCCAGTCCTGGGATACATAATTGATGTTGACCCCATAGGTACGGCTACCGCTCACCGCCACGCTGGCGCTGTAGCGCTTGCCGCCCTCGGCATAGAAGAATCCTCCGTTGACCATAACCGGGGCGGGAGATTCCGAGTAGAATTGAGAAGGAGTCCTTAATTCATCCCGGGTGCCCTGCAATTTAGGGTCGTCTATGCTGCGGACATCCCATTGTATCATGGACAAATCGGCCACTGCAATATAAGCCACAGCACTCACGCCCTGTAACATCTCCGGACTGCGATATATGGAGAGTCCTTCAGGAAGCCCGGCATATTCATCCGTAATATTTTTCCAGCCCTTATCTGCAATAGTGGGATTGGGCTCTACGAATACATCTTCGGGCGCTTCCTTGTCGCTCCATCGCCACTCGGGATAATCTGTGCCGGCAGTCCCGTTGCACGCGGCTGCAAGACACATGGAGGCCATGATAAAAAACCGTTTCATCGCTTGATGCAATCCATACTATAGCCGCCTATCATTTGGCTATAATGATCATAATAATAAATATAAAGCATATATCCGTCGGCAGAAGGTGCCAGTATCACATCGCCGCAGGCTCCGTTACCGTCGGCAGCGCTGCTCTGGTATTCCTGATCGAACATGAACGGTACTGAGAATACCAGCTGGGGGCTGTTATAGACGTTTCCGCTGATGCTGCCGCCGGTGATGTCATAAACATAGAGCTGGGGGCCGGGCCACCACTGAGGGAAGTGGGTCGAAACGAACAATGCGAGGTAGCGGGCACTGTTGAACTGCTTGGTATCCAAGTTATTCGGATCCACGTTGCCGTTCACGAAGGCTCCGCCGCCGGGGGCGTCTTCTACAGAGCCGTCTCCTTCGCCTATGGATGCGCTGCCTACAGAGAGGTCAGATTTGAACCAGTAGAGTATATTCTCTGAATACGCTGCGCTGTACCAGCCCATATCCATCTGGGGCGTGCCCGCAACCACGCAGGTAGAGCGGGGTGTGCCGGCTCCCCAATGGAAGCCGTTGGCGGCGAACAGGTCTATGATTTCGTTAGAGACAACCTCTCCGCCCACAATGTGGATGGCACGGAAGAAGCCGCTGGTGGTGATGCCGGATATGCCGGGATAAGTCACGGTGATGACCGCCTCGTCCTTGATGTTGCCTATTACTTTCATCTCCTGCCCTATAGGGAGGCCCATGTCGTTCACGAACGACAGCAGCAGTTCGGGGGCCGCAGTCACGGACGGGGTCCACCAGATGTTGAAGGTTTCGTCCTTCTGTGCCAGGTTACAGATAAGCAGGTGGTCCTGCTCGTCAGAGGCTATTGAGCCTGTGGGGGAGGCGCTGCCGATGTTTATGGTACCGCCTGCCGTGGCGACAATCTTGTTGAAATAGCGGGGAGCGCTGCCGTCGCCCATGTTGACTATGAGCCAGCTGTCCAGCACGCCCATCGATACATTGGCGGGCTCCTTATAGCCGGGCAGGCCGAGACCTGTGGCAGGATCCATATTGAAGAGCTTCTCCACGCTGGTCGCGTTTACGCCATAGTCTATCTTCTCGGGCACATTCTTCACCACGAAATAATCCATCTTGGTGACCCCGTCGTCGGCTGTGACAGTAAAGGTAAACCCTTCGTTATAGTTGTGTGGCTCGGACGGATCGGGCGATATGGTGGCATGTGCCGACACGGAGGCGGTCGCCTTAGCCACGGAGAGGTCGTTTGCCGTGATGAGGGAGACTGTTCCCTTGGCCTTGTCTATGATACCGTTCACCATAGGGTGCTGCAGCGTAAAGCTGATCATCTCGCACTTGGAAGATTTGACCCTTTCGCCGGTTATGATGATATCCCTTTTCGCTCCGGTGGCATCGGTGTATTTAAAATGATTTTCTTCAGTGAGGTCCAGTATTGTCAGCGGCGGCTCTATTATGCAGTTGGGCTGCAAGGTCGCCCTGACGCGCACCTTGGTCATATATGGTGTAGTGATGTCGTCGGATGCTTCGGGGAAATACCACGGGATGGGAATTACATAGCGGTCCATCTCGGGGTCTGAAATCTCCAGACGACCCATCTCCTGGTCCACATAAGGGCCAAAGGTGAAATACGCCGCCAAAGAGGTGATTCCCTGCCTTTCTGCAGTGGGGAGCACATATTCCGGTTTATGACAACCCGTCAGAAGCAGAGCGGCGGATACCAGTGTATATAATAATCTTTTCATAATTACCTCCATTCAGGATATTGTTCTACAAGGGCGTTTGAACTCAGTTCGCTCTCCGGCATAGGGAAGCGATACATCTTTGAGGGGAAGTTACGGTCCTGATCGTCCACTGAAACATAGGTGTAGAGATACTGGCCGTCAACTGCGGTGGGTTCTATCTTGAGGCCGTGGACCTGATAACCGTTGAGCCCGACGGGATATGCCTCCGCGGCCTCCTTCCAGCGGCGCAAGTCCCAGTACCAGAGGCCTTCGTATGCAAGCTCTATGCGCCGCTCCTGGCGGATTGCCTGCCAGAGTGCATCTCCGCTCTTATCGGAATAGGGCAAGCCGACTCTGGAACGGATAGCCTTGACAGCCGCATTGGCGCCGGCGGGGTCATTGCTGCGGTAGCAAGCCTCGGCCTTGTTGAGCAGAGCCTCACCATAGCGAAGCACTACAAAGTGCTGGATGCTCTGGGTACGCTCCGCCAAGTCGTGGTTTTCGTCCACAAACTTACGCAGGTAATAACCGGTGGTGGTGCGGCCCTGCGGCTGGGGTTCCTTGTTCCACTGGCACCAACCGTCCACACCGCCCACAAAAGGCTCTATCTTGCGCTCCTTCCAGTTTGCTCCGTTATAGAGAATGGTAGCCTGGAACCGGGGCTCCAGCTGCTTGTAGGGTGGTTCGGCAGTGGTGGAAGTGTGCCATGGGCTCCAGTCGGGAAATCCGCCCGTAGAGAGTTCATAGCTCTCAACCATCTCCTGCGTGGGAGTGCCGTAGCCGCCACCCTGCTGGTCCACCAGCTTGTAGTCGCCGCCGGGAGTATAGTAGTAATCGAAACTATGATATACAGCATCGCTGTAAGAGAAGTTATACTGCAGTATCGACTCCTGGTTGCCGGACACGGTAAATACGCTTGCATAGTCGTCTGCCAAACCGTAGCCGAGTCCTTCCAGTGTCTCTACCGCAGCTATCACCTCGTTCCAGCGCTCTGCGTAGAGCATGCTGCGGGCAATGAGGGCATTGGCAGCGCCATTGTCAAGACGGCCCCGGGCGGCAGCCTTTGCAGGGAGATTGTCTGCGGAAAACTGCAGGTCGGCCAGCACAAAATCCCATCCGGCTTCTTCGCTGGAGAGAGCCTTGTCGATTTCGATTTTAGTGAGGTCTTCGTCGTATATGATCACCTCTTTGTATCGCTTCATCAGCTCGAAATAGAGCCATCCGCGCATCAGCCTGAGTTCCGCCATAAGGCGGGTCTGATCCGCTGCCGGCAGGCCGCTTCCAAGGGATTTCAGATTGCTGATAGCCTCGTTGGTGCGGCGGACTGCACCATAGAGCGTACCCCAGCAGCCCAGATAGACCGACACGAAGTTGCTGGTGAGATCGGCTCCGCCATAAGCCACCCGACTGGGAATATATGCATATGCAAAGTTATTGTAGGAGCCATATTTCATCTGGTCGGTGAAAGCTTCCGTCATGCCTACCTGGCTGGGCCAGTTGGCAAAGATGTCGTATGTATAAGAGTACACGCTGTTGACGGCATACTCTGCGCTTTCTGTGGTAGCCCACATCACCTTGTCTGAGATGCTGTCACGCGGAGTCATATCCAGAAAACCGTTGCATGCTGCCAGAACGCAGCTAAGAGAAAGGGTAATGATTATCTTTTTCATAAGGCATCCTGGTTTATAAGGTTATTGTAATACCGCCCATCAGGTTGCGCTGCTGGGGATAATATCCGTTGTTCACGCCCGGAGACTCGGGGTCGATGCCTTCGGGCAGACCGTCGAGAGTGAAAATGTTGTTACCTTCAACAAATATCCTCAGGGTCTCTACGCTGAATTTGCGGGTGAACGACTGGGGAAGCGTATATCCGAGTCTGGCGGTCTTCAGGCGGACGTATTTGCCGTCTTTCCACCAGAAGCTGGAGTTAAGGCCGTTGTGCCCGCCGTGGCCGGTGTTGCCGAGAGTGAGGCGCGGGAAGATTCCGTCCGGATTGTCCAGACTGTAGGCGTTCTCTACCAGGAAGAGAGGGGAATTGCCTCCTTCCTTGAAGGTGCGGGTCCATACGGTGTTGTCGTCGTTGCCATTATAATAGTTACCAAGCATAGAAACCTGGAACAGGGCGCCGCCGGTAAACTGCAAATTCATGTCGAATCCGTTCCAAGTTGCGTTTACGTTCAGGCCGAAGGTCAGTTCGGGGCGGTTGCTCTTGCCAAAGATGCCTCGGTCTCCGGTCCAGTCTATCACGCCGTCGCCATTGAGGTCGGTGTATTTGATATCACCGATGTTGGGGCGGGAGTTGCCGTACCAGGCCGAGTTGTCTATCTCCTCCTCTGAGCGGTAAAGACCCTCTGCCAGCCAGCCGTCTATGGCGCCATAGGTGGTGCCGGTCACCTTCTGCCACTCTGCTATGTTGGGGTTGTCGTTATACTTGAGCCAGCGTGTCTTGGAGTATGTCATTGTCCCGGCCAACTCGTAGAAGAAGGGCCGGCCGCCCAAGTCAAAGTGGTTGCGATGGGTTATGAGCACATCGATACCCTTGGCGTCGATTGCATTGCCGTTGACGTAGGTGGGGAAATAACCGCCCATCGAATCGGGATGGCCGCCTCCATTATAAGAGAGGATATCGTAGGTGTAGTTGTAAAAGGCGTCAATCTCGCCGCCCAGAAGCCCGTTCCACAGCGAAAAGTCAAATCCGGCATTGTAGGAAAGGGTTTTCTCCCAGGTGAGGTCCTTGTTGGGGATTCCAGAGGTGTAGTATGCCGGAGTTCCGGCACCTCCGGTGTAAACCACCTTGCCACCGTCTGCATATTTACTCAGGAACATGTAGGGGCTCACCCCGTCGTTGCCCAGCAGGCCCACGGAAGCGCGCAGTTTGAGGTTGTCAAGGGCGGAGAACCCACTCATAAAGTCCTCTTTTGACATATTCCAGCCCACTGAAGCGGAGGGGAAGAAACCCCAGCGGGTATTCAGCATCCCGGCAAACTTGTACGATCCGTCGTAGCGGCCGGTGAACTCTGCCAGATACTTCTCGTCGTAGTTATAGCGGAGACGACCCACGAAGCCGACGCTGCGGGAAGCATCGCTGGAACCGGCCACCGGATCGGCAGTGGGAGTACCGTTGTCGAGTTCCGGCAGCAGGGCGAAAGGCAGGTTGCGGACATAGGCGCTCATGTTGTTGTACTGGTAGTCACGTACCTCAGCCAGCGCCAGAGCCTCTACATTGTGCTTGTCAAATGAATTTATGTAGGAGATGCTGGCTTGACCGGTGATGGACTGCGAATAGGCGGCGCCTTCGCCCAGTTTGATGCCGTTGGCAGTGCCGTTGACATCCACCATAGGAGTTGTCCAGCTCCATGTGCCGTCTGCCTGCTTGCGGCGGACGATTACATAATAGGGGGTGTCAAGATTCTTGTTGTAGGTATTGCGCCAGTCATAGGATCCGCTCACCTTTGCCTGCAGACCCTTGACCCAGGGGATATCCCAGGTGAGACCGGCGTTCAGGGTGCCGATAAAGCCGTTCGTCTTTTTGGAACCCGACTGATAGAGCGCCGCCAGCGGGCTGTAGGGATAAGCCTGGTTGGTGGCGATGGAACCGGTGTAGTATCCGTCGTACATTTCGGGGAGATATGGGTGGATTCCGATTACCTGATGCGCCACGGAGAACCAGCCTACCTCGTAGGTCGCTCCCGACTCGGAGCCGTCGGAACCGCCCGAGAGGAAACGGGGTGTTTCGCGACGGGACACAACTCCGCTAAGACCTGCATTGAAGAGCAGATTCTTGGCAAGGCGGGTCTCTATATTGGTGCGGACATTGTATCTGTAGAAATTATACCCATCTACATTACCTTTCTGGCCAAGGTAGCCGGCAGACACGAAATATTTGGTGTTGTCGCTTCCGCCCTGAACCGTGATATTGTGCTTTGAGGTGCGGCCCGTTCCGAAAACTTTCTTGATATAATCCACGTTGTCCCAGCCGTCAGTAGGGTCGCCGTTGAGCATCGCCTCCACGTTGGCCAGTGTGAAATAGGGCTCATATTCAGCCTCGGAAGCTATGGCTCCGCTGGCCAACTGATCCATCTCCTGTGCCAGATTATAATAATAGGCGAACTGAGGGCCGTTCATGAACTTGGGGAAGTTGGCGTTCATTGAAACACCCGTCGAGCCGTTGTAGGTGATGGTAGGGGTTCCCTTTGCGCCGCGGCGGGTGGTGATGATGATAACACCGCCGGCCGCCTTAAGGCCATATACGGCGGCGGAGGCACCGTCCTTAAGAACCGAGACGCTCTCGATGTCGGCCGGGTCGATGTCGTTGATATTGTCCACGGGGAATCCGTCCACAACATAAGCGGCGCCATAGACAGAACCGCGGATACGGAGCGCAGCCTGGTCCAGACCCGGCTCTCCGGATTCCTGTACAGAGGATATACCCGGCAGTTTACCCGCCAGCACCTGCGATACATTGGTGGCCGGGGCCTTGAGCAATTCTTCTCCCTTGATGGCGGATACGGCGGCCGTCATAGTCTCTTTCCTGACAGTACCGTAACCGACCACCACCGTCTCCTCAAGAAAGAGCGAATCCTCTTTCATCTTTACATTCAGCGAACTTTGACCGCTGTATGTACGCTCTTCGGTGGCAAGTCCAAGACAGAAGAACTCTATTACATTCCCTTCGGATACCCTGAGCGAGTATGAACCGTCGGCGCCTGTCACGGTGCCGTTGGAAGTACCCTTTACCATCACCGTGACTCCGGCGAGCGGCTGGCCATCCGAATCGGTAACTTTGCCCGAGAGTCTCGTCTGGGCAAAAACGGATGCCGTGGCAATCAGAATCATCGCCACAACAAGCGTCAAGAGTCGGAATAATTTCTTCATCAGTATTATACTATTTTGATATGTTTGCTAACTGCGTCAATATATTGCCTATCTGATACAGGCCGCGCGGAACGTGGAAGCAACCCTTCCACTTGCCACCCTTGAGCGGGAGCAGCACCTCCCCGCGGCGGTTGAGATATCCGAACCACTCCGGATATTCGGGATCCTTGAAGCGGGTCCAGAGATAATCGTCAAGCTTAAGAAACCAGTCAAGGGCCTTTTCATTGCCTGTGAGCTGATATCCTTTAATCATGGCTATGGCACTCTCCAAATGCACCCACCAGAGTTTCTGGTCCCACTCCAGCTCCTGAGTGGGATATCCCTTCCGGTCCATGAAATAGAATATGCCGCCAAATTGCTTGTCCCAGCCGTAGTCTATCACCCTGAGGGCGATTTCCATGCTCTTGTCTATAATGTCCCGGCGGTCGAGACGAAGTCCGAGGTTCATCATAAACCAGAGCGCCTCCAGGTCGTGCCCGGGGTTAACCCTGCGTCCCTCGAAGCAATCTATAAGGGAGCCGTCAGGGGCGAGATTCTCTACCATGACCCCGAGGTCAGGCTGGTAGAACACGTCGAACACCTCGTGCAGAGCCTTCTCTATCGTGGAATCCAGAAGCTGCTTGTCCTCTATGATAGGCTCCACCTCCAGCGCCATGTTGCATATAATCATCGGCAGTGCGAAATCTTTCATCGGGCGGGTACCGGGGACAGCCTTGAGCCATTTCCCCTTGGGATTGGAGCGCCTCTCGAGTATCCTGCAGAAAGTCTTGCGGGCAATCTCCGCATAATGGTCGCTGCCGGTGGCCACCGCCAGCTGTGCGAATGCCATGCACGCAAAAGTGTTGGAGAATATATTATAGGGCTGGATTATGGGCCTGCCTTCCCTGGTGAGTGAAAAATAGAAGTCGTAGTTGCCGTCATGACCGTATTTCTCAAGGAACTCTGCTCCCTGCCGGGCGCATTCCAGCCATGCAGGATTCTTTTCCACCTTATTGTACAGCGTTGCGAACATCCACACCTCGCGCCCCTGAAGCCATACGAATTTATCTGTGTCAAATACGCTGCCATCACGGTTCAGGCAAGTGAAATATCCGCCGTACTCCAAATCTTGCGACTTCTCCAGCCAGAATGGCAAAACGCTGTCATATAGCTCGTTATTATACTTGTTCGCGAGCAGTTCAAAATCTTTTCCTGTCATTTTATCAAGCATGCTTTAAACTATTCGAAACTCAGTGTAACAAATTTACAAACTATTATTAAATAATCAAGACTTTTTAACGATATGTTAAAAATAATATTTATGTTTTTTACACAATTATAAATATCTTTGTGCGACAAATAACGTTATGACTTCCTTCCTGAATGACATCAACGGCCGCTATGCCGCCGAAAAAAGGACAATCCTGAACCTATGCATCAAGGGGTCCGGGTTCAGCCTTGCCGACCTGGCCAAGGAACTTGACACCAGCATCCCCAAAATATCCCGCATCGTAACTGAACTGTTAGATATGGGCTATCTGGCCGACCTGGGCAAGCAGGAATCCGCATCCGGCAGGAGGCCCAGCATATACGGCCTCAATCCGGGTGCCGGCTATTTCGTGGGCGTCGATGTCGGGCAAGACAGCCTCACCATTGCCGTCACCGACTTCCCCGGCCGCGTCGTCCATTTTGAGCATGACGTCCCCTATCGGTTGCAGAACACAGAAGAGTCTGTGCTCGGGTTGTGCTCCAAAGTGATTGAAATCATCTCCAAGGCCAGAATAGACCGCACGAGGGTCCGTTCTTATGGAGTAAACCTGACTGGGCGGGTCAATCACGAGACGGGTTATAGCTACACCTATTTCATCAGTGAAGAAAAGCCCATCCGCAGCATCTTGGAGCAGGGTTTTGGCAAGACCGTATCGGTAGAGAACGACTCCCACGGAATGGCCTACGGAGAGTATATGAGCGGTATTGCGGGCGACGCCGGGAACATTCTGTTCCTGAATGTGGGCTGGGGCCTGGGTATGGGCATGGTGCTGGACGGCAAGCTTTTCTACGGCAAATCGGGCTTCTCCGGAGAGGTCGGGCACTTCCCTATGCTGGACAACAACCAGATATGCCGTTGCGGCAAGATAGGCTGTCTGGAGACCGGCGCCTCCGGCCTTGCGCTGCACCGCCTTGTAAAAGAGCGGATAAAGGAGGGTCAGCCCTCGCTTCTGACAGAAAAAATGGACAATGACGGGGAACTCACGCTTAACGACATCCTGGATGCAGTACAGAAAGAAGATGTCACCGCCATCGAGTGCGTAGAGGAAATAGGCGCCACGCTGGGCCGGGCAGTCGCAGGACTTATCAACATCTTCAATCCCGACATCGTGATTATAGGCGGGCGGCTTTCAGCGGCGGAACGCTACCTGATGCCACCCTTGAAGATTGCCGTAAACAAACTATCCCTGAATCTTGTAAACAATGACACAGTCATCAAGGTGTCCCGTCTGGGGCTCCGTGCCGGAGCCATCGGCGCCAGTCTTTTGGCAAAAAGCAGAATGTTAAATAACTGATATATGGAAAACCGACGATCTTTTCTTAAAAAGAGCGCCCTCGCGGCTGCCGGAGCGCCGCTGCTGGCCTCTTGCAAATCCGCCCGCGGCGGCGACAAGTGGGGCATTGAAGCCGACGAATCCATTCAAAATACCCTCATAGTTCCCAAAGCCAACGCCCTGCCCATCACAGGAACTTTCCTGGATGAGATATCTCACGACATTCCCCACCAGAACTGGGGCGAAAAGGAGTGGGATCGCGATTTCCGCTACATGAAGGATATGGGCATAGACACCGTGATAGATATTCGCTGCGGCTACCGCAAGTTCATCACCTACCCTTCCCCCTACCTGCTGGGCAAAGGCTGCTATATGCCTTCCGTCGATCTGATAGATATGTTCTGCCGGCTCGCCCAGAAATATGACATGAAGTTTATGCTGGGTCTCTACGACTCCGGCAAATACTGGGACACGGGCGATATGAGCTACGAAGTCGAGTCCAACAAATATGTCATAGACGAAATCTGGAATATGTACGGCAGCAGATACTCCAGCTTCGGGGGATGGTACATCTCCGGGGAAATCTCCCGCGCCACCAAAGGCGCCATAGAATCCTTCCGCACCATGGGGCGTCAGTGCAAGGAGATTTCAGGCGGACTGCCCACATTCATATCTCCCTGGATCGACGGCAAGAAGGCTGTCGGAGCTGCCAGCGACAAACTGACCAAAGAAGAAGCCGTGTCGGTCGCCCGGCACGAGAAGGAGTGGGATGAAATTTTTGACGGCATTCACGATTATGTCGATGCCTGCGCCTTTCAAGACGGCCATATAGACTACGACGAACTGGACGCTTTCTTCACGGTCAACAAAAAACTGGCCGACAAGTACGGAATGCAATGCTGGACCAACGCCGAGAACTTCGACCGCGACATGCCCATACACTTCTTCCCCATCAAATTTGACAAGCTTCGGCTAAAACTCGAAGCGGCAAAACGCTGTGGCTACGACAAAGCCATCACCTTTGAATTCTCGCACTTCATGAGTCCCCAGTCCGCCTACCTCCAGGCCGGCCACTTATACGACCGCTACCGGGAATACTTCGGGATATAGACTATCGGGGGGCAGACATTACTCCCCCTCCAGGACATAATCCACGCAACGGTTGAGCAGTTCACAGAATGCTGACGTGGGTTTAAGATCCCGTGCTGCACGACGGGCCAGACCGGGGTCTGTGATGTACTTGCGCTTCAGCGGCTTCATCAGCAGATATGACTTGAGGCGGTAGTAGTCGCTGTAGGGACCTTCCTGCCAGCCCAAAGGGAGGCGGGTCAGCGCACCGTCCCAGTCTATCTCAAAGCCTTTTGCCGCCTTGATTGCACTGTCTAACTTTTCCCCGGACAGCATTATCTCTTCGCGGATGCTCTTTATCATCTCTTTGGTTGGATTGTAGAGCCCTGAGCAAAGGAAATATGTGCCGGTTGCGGGTTCTATATGAAGATAGTAGCCGGCCCGGCCGCTCTTCTTGCCACCGGCGCACACGTATATCCCCATATGGGTCTTATACGGGCTCTTGTCGGGCGAAAAACGGATGTCGCGGTAAATGCGGTAGGTGCAGTCCTCCACCCTGAGGCCAGCCATACGGGGGTCAAATGCAGCAATGCGGGATATAAGTTCTACGGCAACCTCTGCGATTGTGTTCTTGGCCTGCAAATATTCGCCCTTGTGGGCGTCAAACCACTCTTTATAGTTGTGCTGCGCAAGCTCTTCCAGAAAAGCGATGACCTGTTCCATACCGATTATCTTTGTGAAAGCCAGTTATACGCGTTTATGAACATATCTAACCAGGGCGTGTCTGCATCGTGCCGCTTCTCACGCGGGTACCAAGGCCAGTTCCATGGACGCAGGCAGCGCTCCGGATGTGGCATCATGGCCAGATGGCGGCCGTCGGGGCTGCAGACACCGGCCACGCCTTCAGGAGAACCGTTGGGGTTGCCCGGATAATCTTTATAGTTATAACGAACTGCAACCTTCTGCTTGCCAGCGGGGTTGAAGGAGAACTTACCCTCTCCGTGCGCAACCCAGATACCCAGCTTGCAGCCCTTCAGAGATTTCAGCATGATTGCGGGAGAATCCTCTATAGTAACTCCCACAAAGCAGCTTTCAAACTTGTGACTGTCGTTGTGAACCATCTTGGGGGCATGTGCGCGGTCGTCGGGGGTGACTACGCCAAGTTCCGCCATCAGCTGGCAGCCGTTGCAGATGCCAAGGCTCAGCGTATCCTCACGGACATAGAAAGCGTCAATTGCGGCGCGCGCCTTGTCGTTATACAGCAGCGCTCCCGCCCACCCCTTGGCGCTGCCCAGGGTATCGGCGTTAGAAAAGCCGCCCACAAACACTATCATCTGCACGCCGGAGAGGTCTTCGCGCCCGCTGGTGAGGTCGGTGGTGTGGACATCGCGCACCTCGAAGCCGGCCATATATAGGGCCCAGGCCATTTCGCGGTCGCCGTTGGAACCTTTCTCGCGGATGATGGCGGCTACCGGCTTGCGCCCATTTCCGCTGCGGACAACGCGCTTCTCAGGGAAGTTGTAGCGCAGCGGCTGGTTTGCGAAATTGTCGCGGCGTTTCTCTGCGCAACCGCCGGAAGTCTGACGTTTGTCAAGCAGATATGATGTGTTGAACCAGCGCCCGCGCATCGCATCAATGTCAAGATGCAGCTCGCCGCCAGCATATCTGATATCCAGTTTGCGCTCTGCCTGCCAACGGCCGATGATGTAGAAAGCAACGCCGTTCATACTAAGGTAATCCTCTACAAACGGAGTCACAGCCTGCACAATCACGCCCGGCATCTCGCTGAACAGGGCATTTGCATCCAATGCGGCCAGATTGATGTCGAGGCCGCCCTTCTGGTTGGCAAACATGCTCTCTAACAGTGCGGTAACAAGGCCTCCTGCGCTGACGTCGTGGCCGGCAAATATCAGCTCCTGCGCCACCAGGGTCTGCACAGCCTCAAAACATTTTGCAAAGTAAGCAGGGTCGGCGATATCGGGGCACTCACGTCCTACTGCCGAGCAAACCTGTGCATAGGCGCTGCCACCCAGTGCGAAGCGCGGCTTGCGGTCGAACGGGATATAAATAATCTTGGAGCCTACGCTCTCAAACGATGCATGGACCGTCTTGGTGATGTCGCTCACCTGACCCACGGTAGAGACTATAAGAGTACCGGGAGAGATCACTTTCTCGCCGGAGGGATATTTCTGCGTCATGGACATAGAATCCTTGCCGGTGGGTATGTTTATGCCCAGGGCGACGGCAAAGTCAGACGCACCTTTCACCGCCTTGTACAGGCGGGCGTCCTCACCCTCGTTGCGGGTCGGCCACATCCAGTTGGCGGAGAGAGAGACCCCGCGCAGGCCACCCTCTATCGGTGCCCATACCATATTGGTGAGGGCCTCCGATATGGCCATGCGCGACCCGGCGGCAGGATCTATCAGACCGACTGCGGGCGCGTGCCCTATTGATGTCGCAATGCCGCGGTTGTCGTCATAACCGATGGCTGTCACGGCCACGTCGTTGAGCGGGAGCTGTATCTCACCGGCGGTCTGTTGGCAGGCTATGAGACCGGTCACGGAGCGGTCCACCTTATTGGTAAGCCAGTCCTTGCAGGCCACCGACTCCAGCGAGAGGATATCCCCGATAACCTTTTCCAGTTCGGCAGGGGTATAGCTGCCAACGGCCGGAATATCGGGATAGGTCTTTTCGACCGTCGTCCCGGTCATCACCGTCCTGGGGGTGCTGCCCATCATGTCGCCGATGGCCAGGTCTATGGGGGCGACGCCGGCAGCGCTGTCCTTCAAGGTGAAATTATGCTCTCCGGTGGTCGTGCCGATCTTGTAGAACGGGGCTCGCTCGCGTTCGGCAATCTTCTGCAGATGGTCCGAATCATGTTCCTTCATCACCAGACCCATGCGCTCCTGGCTTTCGTTGCCGATTATCTCTTTGTAAGAGAGCGTCGGGTCGCCGATTGGCAGTTTACTGATGTCAATGGTGCCGCCCACCTCTTCCACGAGTTCGGATAGGCAGTTCAGGTGGCCGCCTGCGCCATGGTCGTGAACCGATATGATGGTGTTCACCTTCTCCTCTGCGATTGCCCGGATCGCATTGTATGCGCGTTTCTGCATCTCCGGATTGGAACGCTGCACCGCGTTGAGTTCTATGGCATTGGCATATTCTCCGGTTGCTACAGAGCTCACCGCGCCGCCTCCCATGCCGATGCGGTAGTTGTCACCGCCCAGCAAAACCACGGCATCGCCGGCGCCCGGAGTCTCCTTGATTGAGTCACGCTTGCGGGCATATCCCACGCCTCCTGCCTGCATTATGACCTTGTCGTAGCCGTACATGCCGCGCTCGTCGCCATACTCGAAAGTGAGCAGCGAGCCGCAGATAATGGGCTGGCCAAACTTGTTGCCGAAGTCGCTGGCACCGTTGGATGCCTTGATAAGTATCTCCTGCGGGGTCTGGTAGAGCCATTTGCGCTCCTGGAAAGCCTCCCAGGCCCGCCGGCCCTCTTCAAAACGGGGATAGCTGGTCATATAGACGGCTGTGCCGGCAATCGGGAACGAACCTTTGCCGCCCGCCATACGGTCGCGTATCTCGCCGCCGGTACCGGTCGCAGCGCCGTTGAAGGGCTCCACCGTGGTGGGGAAGTTGTGTGTCTCAGCCTTGAGAGAAATCACCGTCTCCGCCTCATCCATAATGAATTGCGATGGTTGTGAACCATCCTTGGGATGGAACATCTCCAGCGTCGGACCTTCAATGAATGCGCAATTGTCTTTGTATGCCGATACCACCCGGTTACGGTTGGTCTGGGTTGTCTTCTTTATCAGTTTGAACAGGCTGGAGGGCTGCTCTTCACCGTCTATGATAAATGTGCCGTTGAAAATCTTGTGGCGGCAGTGCTCACTGTTGACCTGGCTGAATCCGAACACCTCGCTGTCGGTGAGGCTGCGGCCCAGTTTAGCCGAAAGGTCCTGAAGATACTTGATCTCTTCCGGCGAAAGCGCCAAACCCTCGCGGCGGTTGTACTCTTCAAAATCGGTGATGTACTCTATAGGGTCGGGGGTGTGGTCAACCTTGAAAATATCCTGATCCAAGCCATCATATAGCCGCTGCAGCATCTTGTCATAGGAAGCATCATCGCCTTTCACAGGGAAATACTCCTCTATGCGCTTCACGCCGCTGATATTCATATTCTGGGTTATCTCCACCGCGGTGGTGCTCCAGGGAGTTATCATTTCCCGGCGCGGCCCCACGAACCATCCGGCAATCTTCTCCTCGCCGGTCTTCTTGGCGCAAGAAAAAAGCCACTCAAGGGCATCTATAGCTTCTTGTGGCTGGTTATCAACTGTTTGGACTGCAATGACGCTGCCTGCGTCGCTTCGGAAAAACAAGATTTTCATTTGAGTCATTTTGTAACCGCAAATTTAGCAAAATACGTAATTTTGCGGTGTGACATACGAAGAAAAAATAGAGAAACTTTTCTTGCGGACGCCGTCGTTCCAGAATGTCGGGGCAGCGGCCTACAAACCGGGGCTGGATACCATGCTCGAGTTCGATGCCCTGCTGGGGCATCCTTCCCGCCACATGCGGTGCATACATGTTGCCGGCACCAACGGCAAGGGGAGCGTCAGTTCTTTCCTGGCTGCGACGCTGAGCGGGAAAGGCAGGCGCGTGGGGCTTTACACTTCGCCCCATCTGACAGATTTCCGCGAGCGGATAAAGATTGTTTCCGGCGGCGGATTCGAGCTGATTGGGCGCGAGGCGGTGGAGGAGTTTCTGGATGCTTGCGAAGGCTTCATAGAGAGCCGCCGCCCCTCTTTTTTCGAAATCACAACTGCCATGGCGTTCTGGTATTTTGCTGCGGCAGGCGTGGACCTTGCCGTGGTAGAGTGCGGCCTGGGCGGGCGCCTCGACTCCACCAACATTATAACCCCGCTGGTGAGCATCATCACCAACATCGGCCTGGAACACACCGCCTATCTTGGCGACACCTTGGAGCAGATTGCCTTTGAAAAGGCGGGCATAATCAAGAGCGGCGTGCCGGCAGTGGTGGGCGAAACCGTTCCCCAGACGCGGCCGGTGTTTGAACGTATCGCTGCAGAGCGCGGCAGCGAGCTGGTGTTTGCCCAAGAGACGCGCGCCTGCTGTTTATGTCCAGGCGATGGCACCATTTCCGACGTATCCGGTAGCGATTCCACTGCTGCCCCCGGGAAAGCGGAGGCCCCTGCCGGACTTGACCTCACGGGCAATTACCAGCGGCAAAATCTGGCAACTGTGGCTGCTGCGCTGGACATTCTGCATTCTAAATACGGCATCGAAGCTGACACCTCCCGCATTGGCCGTGCTGCCCGTCTCACCGGCCTTCGCGGCCGCTGGGAAAAGGTCGGCTCCTCCCCTGATATCATCTGCGATATCGGCCACAACGCCCACGGCCTGCGCCGGGTTTTTGAACAGTTGTGCGCAGTCGCACCGCAATATCACCATATTTATATAATATTCGGTGTTGTCAGCGACAAAGACGTGGATGCCATTGCGCCGATGATGTTAAAGCCCGGCGACGGGGTATCATACATCTTTACCCAACCCTCCACGCAGCGGGCGATGCCGGTAGCCGAACTCGCAGCGCGGATGGCGCCCTACGGCATCTCCGGAATCCAGGTCCCGACAGTTGCCGAAGCACTCGCTCTCGCCAAAAAAGAAGCCGCCGCCGAAGATTTGATCTTCATCGGCGGCAGCAACTTCACCGTGAGCGACGCGGTAGCGGACTTTAACGATGAGTAGTTACCTGACCTCGGCCAGTTTTTTCTCAAAATCTTTGGAAGAAATACCGATAGATCTATTGTTATTCCGAATAATGATCTCTGGAACAGGGTCTATATGCGTTTGAAATACGGCATCACGGAGCATACCCTCTTTATACCACATTTCATGGCCCGAAGTAGTACGCACATACTCCAACCCAAGCGCAGCTAGAATCTTTCTGTATCTGGCAATTGAAATGTTACTAAATCTCCCCATCAGCTCGCAGCATAAGACACAGGTATATTATCCTTTATGAATTTTCCGGAATAAATACTCTGCATCTGCTTGCTGGTGTTGAACAGCATCCATGCCTTTGGAAGGGAGAACTCGGCACGCGTCTGCTTCTTGACCCAATTGTGACGTTTAAGGTCTTCTTCAAGAGTGCCGCGTTTTAACCCGAACTCAAAATAAGACCCAATCACAACAGAGAAAGATTGCTTTGCCTGCTCTGTGTTCTCTCCATAACCCACAAGGTCCAGAGCTGGCGCATACGCGTATGTAACGCCATCCGCCTCATAGATGAGAACATCCAACTTGGCGTCGACTGATCCGTGGTGAATCTTAATGTAATTGGTTTGGGCCATTAGTTCCATGATTCGAACGCAAATGTAAGAGTTAGTATCCGAAAAACAAACTACCAGCCGCAAAGTTAGAACCCTAATCCACGCATAATGAATCGTTTCAGTCTTTCTGGCGAAATTTATCTGCTTTCAAAAATGGGGAATGACTTTTACTCATTGTCGCATTGATATTCAGGCAAAA
>JAFSUF010000093.1 GCA_017445425.1 Bacteroidales bacterium
CCAGAAGGAGGTCAAGGTTGTGTTCCGGCCTTAGTTCTTCGATGGCTTTCGCCCAATCTCTCGCAGACGGGCTTCTCTTTCCTCGACTAAGGCCTTTACTTTTTTTAACAGAGCGTTCTCGGCCCTCAGCCGCTCATTCTCGTACCTGAGCAACTCAAGTTCCGTCATTTCCTCCGGTTTCTTTTTCTTGGGCCTTCCCATATCTTTTCGCGGGCGGCCAACTGCTTTTTGTTGATATAGTGCCTCATATCCATACACCCTGGCTATCCTGCGCCAGACGAACATCCTGCTGACACTTACGTTATATTTTATGGTCGCCTCATGCAAAGGTATATGATTCTCTTCAATATCTCTAACCACTTTCTCTTTAAAGGCGCCATCTGTCTTAACATATTGCTTCTTTTCCAATGCGGCTGGGCCTTTCTCCTGGTACATAAGCCACAAAGCTTCAAGAAGTTCATGACCAATTCCATAATGAGTATGGATATACTTGGTGCTATATCCATCTTCCATCATCCTCATATATTTGAGGCGATCTTCATAACTGTGTCTCTTGTACTTTTTTGACATAACAAAACCCCGAAAGTTTTTTGTCTAACTTTCGGGGTTCATGTCATTTCGGGAGGTCTTTTTTGTTGCCCTTTGCGTTCGTTGAACTTAGCGATAACAGCACTTCGCTGTGCTACGAAAAAGCTTCGCTCCGGGCCAGGGAGAACATAGAACCCCTGTTCCCTACGCAAAGCTTTTTCTTCGCTTGGCGCGAAGTGCTGTTATTCTTTAGGACGGACCTTGATGTAGAAACACATTGGAGAATAGGCGGGATAGCCGTCGGCCGATGCTGAGCCGTAGGCCAGAGGCGACCAGAAAAACGCGATAGCCTCTTCGCCATACCTCATCCGGCCCACAGCCATTGCTAAACCGTTTATGACGCCGCTCACATAACTCCTCTGACCGCTGTCACTCAGATTATAACCGTTCTTCTGATATGTGACGGAAAGCGGCTCGTATGTCTTGCTCAACTGATACAGGCCGTATACCTTGGCGGAATCCTGAATGTTGGTGTCAAAGCAAAAGCCGTCCAGCAGCTTGCCTATATAATCTACCTTGACGCTGGCGCCGGGAACTATGGAGTCCCTGTCAGAAGGATTCTCTTTGAGCTTGACCATATAGAAACCCTTTTCCAGGGAATCCACGCCAGAATAATTCTTATTGGAGTAAGCCTCCAGATTGTCTATCTGATATTTGTAGATATCGTCTATCACCTTCACGACCTTCAGGTCATATATATAATTCTCGCTGAGGGCCGGCTTGGTGCCGTCGTTGCCGCGGGACTTATAATACTTTTTAAGTTCTTTGGGATAGTCGTATGTGGTGGCCTCGGGAGGAAGTATAAACTTGACGGAGCCGCCTTCGTTCAGAGATTTCACAAGCTTTTCCATAGGAGTATAAAGCTTGTAGTTGCCCATCTGGATCAATTCGGGGGAGTAATACTTGGTATTGCTGTAAGTGCCCATTATCCTGGCGGCCTCTTCTGTGGTGTACTTGGTATAGTTGCCGTCCAGGTCGCGGGTAACATAGTCCACAAGGCAATATGATGTATCGCCTATCTTCACGCCCTTGCCCACTTCCTTCTCCAGTATATACAAGCCGTTCTCGTCAGCTTCCAGCTCCTTGCCAAGATTGATTCTCATCCAGGCGTCACGCACCCTTTTCTGCGACACCAGCGAGTCTTCGGACTCGTACTTGGCGCAGCAAACTGCCAGAGAGGCTATGGCCACAGCCGCAAGGACTATTTTAAAACACTTATGCATTATTCACGGATTATTTCGTTCATATATACTTCAAAGACCAGCGCCTGGTCTTTACCAATACCGGCCACGGGCTTGTCATAGCCGTACTTGCAGGAAAAGACTATATACGACTTCTCTCCAGGGCACATACCGGTGATGCCGTATTTCAGACCCTTAATCATTTGACCGTCTCCCAGACGCCCCTGGAAAGAGCCGCGGGAAAAGGGATTGCCTATGCTGGAAGAGAATGTATAGCCGATATAGTCGAAGTCCACCAGATCTCCCTTGGAGGCAAAGATGGTGCTGTCCCCCGCCTCAAGCACAATGCGGTTGACACCCTCGTTGGGCACGACGGCAGATTCGGCATATTTGGATTTAATGAAACTGTCTATCTTCTCTTCCTGCGAAATGGCAGTATTGGCCAGAGGGTCCTCGCAGCCAAAAAGAAGCGCCAGCATCGGCAATATGTACAGCAGCCTTCTCACTACTTGAAAAACTCTTTTACTTTACTCTCAAAATACTCCGGCACCTGATCGATGGGCATATACAGCCGGCCGCCGGAGGCATTCTTATGTCCCCCTCCATTACAATATTTGTGCGAGAAATCATTGACATCCACATTTCCTTTGCTCCGGAGGGAAACTTTTACGAATCCGGGCTCTTCTGTGAAGAACGCCGTCATACGTATCTCCTTTATGGAGAGAGGCAAATTTACAAAACCTTCGCTGTCGCCGCGCACAAAATCATATTTTTTCTTGTCGGCGATGCTCAGGGTGAAATATGCCACGCCCTGCGGCAGGCAGCGCATATTGTCCTGGAGAAGATGGCCCATAAGGCGCATCCGCTGCTCTGAGTACGACCTGAAGACCTCATTGTATATGGCGTCCCGGTCCACGCCGCGGGCCTGCAGCTGCGAAACCGCCAAATAAGTGGACGGATACACTGAGTTCGCAAAATTGTTGGTGTCGGTCAATATGCCGGTCAAAAGCGCCTCGGCGCACGCCTTGGGCAGGTTGTTCACATCGCCGCACACGCCCGGCTGCGCCAGCAGAACGTGGTACAGCAGCTCGCAGGCAGACGAGACCTCCGTATCGGAAATCACCACGTCAAAACTGTCGGTCTGGGGATTCAAGTGATGGTCTATCAGCGCACAGTGAGGGGCGTTTTCCCTGAGCCGGGCCTCCTCCGCCGCCTTAGAAACTTCGCCGGTGCGGTTCATCCCGTTCATATCCAGGAACAGCATCAGATCGGCCTCTTCTATACATCTGAGGCACTTTTCGCTATCTTCCACATAATAGGAAATGGAGCCGGCCGGGATTATGAAATTGAAATATTCGGGCAGACGGCTGTGGATTATTATGTGCGGATGCTTGCCAAGGGCGGTGAGGTAGTGATACATACCCACCGCGCTGCCGATAGAGTCGCCGTCGGGATTCTCGTGCCCGAAGATGACAATATTCGAACTCTTCAGAATCAGATCGTTAAGTTTTTCCTCTGCTTTGGTGGTCCGCATCGCCTATTTTGGTCAATATTAACTGCAAATTTAAAAATATCTTGCAAGCACTAAATATATTTTTTATTTTTGAGAGTTATTTTGACACTAAGACAGAAATAATACAAAACCAAATATGAAAAAGATTCTCACTTACATCGTTTTCCCGATCATCATCATCTTGCTGGCATTCCTTATTATCAGGAGCATCCAGCAGCCTGTCAAATTCAACAAAGAGAAGACTCTCAGAGAGGCTGCAGCCATTGTCAAGCTCAAAGACATCCGCACCCTGCAGGTTGCCTACAAGAATGTGAACGGCAAATTTGCTCCCTGCATTGACTCGCTTATCGATTTCTACAACAACGGCAAAATGACAGTGATCCGTTCCATCGGTTCTATGGACGACTCCCTGGCCGTTGCACAGGGAAAGGTTAAGCGCGAGGCCATCGAGATTCCTGTAAGGGACACCCTGCTCAAGAACAGGCCCGACTTCAAGGCAAGTGAGCTCAAGTTCATTCCCTTCTCTGACGGTGACCAAATCATTATGCACGAGACCGTCAAAGAGGTTTCTGGCGTGGATGTTCCACTGTTCGAGGCTCAGATTCCCTACGCTTCACTGCTCAAGGGTATGGACCGCCAGCTTCTCGTAAACCTTGTTTACGAGCGTATTGAGACCGACCGTTTCCCCGGTCTTCAGGTGGGCAGCATTGAGAATCCTAACAACAACGCCGGCAACTGGGAGTAATCCCCGTGGGGCTTTGCAAAACTGCCTGCTTCGCGGCGGGCAGTTTTTGTTTATATATGAGAATTATTTCAGGAACACTCCGGGGCAAGAGCATAAATCCCCCCACAAACTACCAGGCACGGCCCACCACCGACTTTGCCAAGGAGGGTCTTTTCAACGTGCTGGCCGGCTCCACCGACTTTGAAAGCATCGCCTTTCTAGACCTTTTTTCCGGCACCGGCAGCATCAGCTATGAAATGGCCTCCCGAGGCTGCACCGACATCGTGGCGGTGGAGATGAATCCCGCCAACGCCGCCTTCATCAGTAAGACCGCGGCCGCCCTGGGCATCTCCGGTATGCAGGTGGTGCGGCACAATGTGTTCGATTTCCTGGGGCTGTGCACCAAACAGTTCGACCTGGTGTTTGCCGACCCGCCCTACGCCCTGGAAGGGCTGGCCACCCTGCCGGCCAAGGTTCTGGGCGCCGGTTTCCTGGCAGACGACGGCCTTTTCATACTGGAACATCCGGCCGACTACAACTTCTCTGAAGAACCGGGATTTGTCAAAGAGAAAAAATACGGCAACGTCCACTTCAGTTTTTTCAAAAAAATCTTTGCATAATTAAATATTAACTCTATATTTGCAATCCCGTTTCG
>JAFSUF010000094.1 GCA_017445425.1 Bacteroidales bacterium
ATTATTTCTGCGATTTTCTAACACTTTTTTCGGCTTTTGTTCAAGGTCGTTCGACGGGTGTCTCTGGCACCACGAAACGGGCTATTGTTGTTGTAATGAATTGAAAATTATATAGTTTTTAAATTTTTAACGAAGTATTGTATTATAATAATACAAATCAACCCCTATTCGAACACCAGTTCGCCGAAGTATTCGGGGCGGTGGAAGTCGGGATTGGGAAAGCCGATGGGATTCCAGCTGACAAAGTGCGGCACGGGCATATTGTCGCCGCACTTGTAGAAGTTGGCGCGCACCTTGCGGCCTGATACAGCGCTGCCGTCCAGACCATAAATGTCAAACGGAATGGCCAGCGTCAGGGACCAGCACTGTCGGCCGCCCTCGCGGACCACGCGGGAAGAACCCAGTGAGGCATACCTGCGTATGCGGCTGATTACAGAATCGTCAAAGTTGTGGCGGTGGTTGCGGTCCGGTCCGCAGGCAAACGTCCCGTGACCTATGCAGGTCATTTCCACATTGTAATAATCGGGTTTGGAGAGATCCGGCGTCATAAAGAACTCCACGCACGAATCGGTCCACGGCTCGGAACCGTAATCGCATTCAAATGTGCCGCGAACACCCCGCTCCACTACCCGGAACTGCAGGAAAATCTCGTCGCCGTTGTGGGCTATCTTGAAGCTTGCCCGGGGCTTGTATGGATACTCCGGCCAGTTGATGCAGTCAATTGCATTTGAAGCCACGCTGCGGCGCTCAAAATATTTGATGATTTTTTCCATTTCAACCCCCTTGGGGAGAGAATTTTTAACGACTTTGACAGACTTTATCATAACTATTAAGCAATTTTATTATTTTTGTCAGTTGATTTAAAGTCGAAAGATACAACAAACAATAATTAAACAAGAATTTATGGTAAAAAGAGTTTATCGTTTTGGCGGCAAGAGCGCAGAAGGCAACGGCAAGATGCGTGAATTGCTGGGCGGCAAAGGTGCCAACCTTGCCGAGATGTGTCTGCTGGGTATGCCCGTTCCCGCAGGTTTTACAATCACCACCGAGTGCTGCACCGAGTATTTCAACCTCGGCGGCCAGTTCCCTGCAGAACTTGAAAGCGAAGTAACTGCAGCCCTGGAAGCTACCGAGGCTGTTATGGGCCGCAAGTTTGGCGACGCCAAGGATCCCCTCCTGGTATCCTGCCGCTCCGGTGCCCGCAGTTCTATGCCCGGTATGATGGAGACCGTGCTCAACATCGGTCTTTGCAGCGCTACTATCCCCGGCCTTATCGCCAAGACCAAGAACCCCCGTTTCGTATATGACGCATACCGTCGCCTGATAATGATGTACTCCGACGTCGTTATGGAGAAGGCTGAGGGCATCGAGCCCGAGGACGGCAAGGGCATCCGCGTCCAGCTGGACAATATGATGGCCGAGGTAAAGGAGAAGAAGGGTTACAAGCTTGACACCGAGCTCACAGAAGAGGACCTCATCGCCCTCTGCGACGCTTTCAAGAAGAGAGTCAAAGATGTTCTGGGCAAAGAGTTCCCCGACGATGCACGCGCTCAGCTCTGGGGCGGTATCGGCGCAGTGTTCAAATCCTGGAACGGCAAGCGCGCCATCGCTTATCGCCGCATCGAGGGTATCCCCGATGACTGGGGCACCGCTGTTACCGTAATGTCAATGGTATTCGGCAATATGGGTGACACCTCCGCTACCGGCGTTGCATTCAGCCGCAACCCCGCTACCGGTGACAACAAGTTCTACGGTGAATGGCTCATCAACGCACAGGGCGAGGACGTGGTTGCAGGTATCCGCACCCCGAACCCCCTGAACGAGGCCACCAAGACCGAGCACAACAAGGCTCTCCCCTCTTTGGAGAAGGCAATGCCCGAGGTTTACAAAGAGCTTGACACCATCCGCCAGAACCTCGAGAAGCACTATAACGATATGCAGGACATCGAGTTCACCATCCAGGAGGGTAAGCTCTGGATGCTCCAGTGCCGCGTGGGCAAACGCACCGGTATCGCTGCCCTCAATATGGCTATGGATATGCTGGAGGAAGGCCTCATCGACGAGAAGACCGCTGTCATGCGCGTGAGCCCCACTCAGCTGGACGAGCTCCTGCATCCCGTGCTTGACCCCGCCTCTGAGAAGAAGGCTACCGTTATCGCCAAAGGTCTGCCCGCAGGCCCCGGCGGTGCCGTAGGTAAAATCGTCTTCACCAGCGCCAAGGCTGTTGAAGCAGCTGCAAATAAAGAGAAAGCTATCCTCGTCCGCGACGAGACCAACCCTGAAGATGTTGAAGGTATGCGCGCAGCAGACGGTCTGCTCACCGCCCGTGGAGGTATGACCAGCCACGCTGCCCTTGTGGCACGCGGTTGGGGCAAGTGCTGCATCGTAGGCTGCGACGCCGTCAAGTTCGAGGAGCAGGCAGACGGCACCCGCAAGCTCTTCATCGCAGGCAAGGAATACAAAGAGGGCGACATCTTCTCGCTGAACGGCAGCAAGGGCTACGTTTATGCAGAGAAGGTCGGCACCATGGACGCAAGCGAGAACCCCCGCTTCGTGAAGTTTATGAACCTCGTTGACAAATACCGCAAGCTTGGTGTTCGCACCAACGCAGATAACCCCGACGACGCAGCCAAGGCTATCGAGTTCGGCGCAGAGGGCATCGGCCTGTTCCGCATCGAGCATATGTTCTACGGCAAGAACAGCGAGGCTCCCCTCGCAAAACTGCGCAAGGTGATCCACACCGCTACTCCCGAAGAGCGCCTGCAGGCCATCAAGGAGCTGGAGCCTTTCGTAAAGGAAGCCACCAAGGCCACAATGAAGGTTATGAACGGCAAGCCCGTCACCTTCCGTCTGCTTGACCCGCCTCTCCACGAGTTCGTTCCTCAGACCCTCGACAAGCAGGAAGAGCTGGCAAATGAACTCCATATCACTGTAGAAGAGATCCGCAAGCGTGGCGAGGCTCTCCACGAGGTTAACCCTATGATGGGTCACCGCGGTGTCCGTCTGGGTATCAGCTACCCCAGCCTGAGCGAGATGCAGTTCCGCGCAATCTTCACCGCTGCCGGTGAGCTCTATGCAGAGGGCTTCCAGCCCCGTCCGGAGATTATGATCCCCGTGACCGTATCTGTAAACGAGCTTAACTTCCAGAAACGCATTTGTGACCGCGTACACAAAGAGGTTGAGGAGAAGTTCGATATGGACATCCCGTTCCTGTTCGGTACTATGATCGAGATTCCCCGCGCAGCTATCCTTGCAGACCGTATGGCACGCACCGCCCAGTTCTTCAGCTTTGGTACAAACGACCTGACCCAGATGACTTACGGTTTCAGCCGCGACGACATCGGCAGCTTTATGAAGGACTACCTGGACAACAAGATCCTCCCGTTCGACCCGTTCCAGAGCATCGACACCGAGTCTGTCGGCAAGCTCATCGAGGTTGGCGTGAAGGGCGGACGCAGCACCCGAGAGAACCTCAAGGTGGGTATCTGCGGCGAGCACGGCGGCGACCCCGCATCGGTAGAGTTCTGCCACAAGATTGGCCTGAACTACGTATCCTGCTCTCCGTTCCGCGTTCCTATCGCACGCCTTGCAGCAGCTCAGGCAGCCATCAAGAATGCTTAATTAACAAATCTATACAGAGTGAGGGCGGCCGCAAGGCCACCCTCATTTTTTAATACTATGCGCAAATTTTCTTCATACCTGATTGTCGCCGTCAAGGGATTCCTGATGGGCGCGGCCAACGTTATTCCGGGTGTAAGCGGCGGCACAATCGCCTTTCTGACCGGCATCTATACAGAATTGATAGAATCTATCAAATCTATCACAGGCAAGAGCCTGGGGCTTCTGTTCCGCCTCAAAGTAGGTCAATTCTGGAAAGCCATCAACGGCAACTTCCTTTTGGCGGTGGCAACAGGAATAGTGGTTAGCATCTTTTCCCTTGCCAGACTGATGTCCTATCTGCTAGAGAATTACCCAATCCAGGTATGGTCCTTCTTCTTCGGGCTGGTGCTGATATCCACCGTGTATATGATACGCCAGATAGACAACCTCAAATTCAGGCACTGGCTTTCATTTCTTACAGGAGCTGCCTGCGGAGTCACTATATGCCTGCTTTCTCCCAGCCAGACCAGCGACAGCCTCCCCTTCATTTTTATCTGCGGAGCCATCGCGATGTGTACCATGATTCTTCCCGGGATATCGGGCAGTTTTGTGCTGGTACTCCTGGGGAAATACGCGTATGTGATAGATGCCGTGGGAAATCTGGACTGGATTGTACTCATCGTGTTTACGGCAGGTGCCATTATCGGCATACTCGCCTTCTCACACGCTTTTTCGTGGCTGCTGAAGAGAGCCTACAACGGCACGATTATGTTCCTTGCCGGCCTGATGCTTGGATCTCTGGTAAAGTTGTGGCCGTGGAAAAAGGTTATTGAAGAGGTCGGAGAGGTCACTGTTGACCGCCCTGTATGGCCCGCACAATTCAGCGGCGACCCTCACCTATCCGGCGCTATTATATGGGCGGCAGCCGGTTGTGCACTGATAATCATTATAGAATATGCATCTGCCACCATCAAGAAGCGCTCTGCCTCTGACGCTTCTTAGCCTTGGGATAGGCGATGCGGCCGTGATATACCTGTTGCAGATTCTCCGTAAAAATCTGTTTTAGCTTATCAATCTCTCCAAGGGTAATGTCGCCTTTGGCTATCTGGCCGTCTGCTATCTTGCCGTCAATGATCCGGTTCACCAGAGCCGCAATGCTCTGCTGGGAATAATCTTTCAACGAACGGGATGCGGCCTCAATGCTGTCTGCAAACATCAGCACTACCTCTTCCTTGCTCTCCGGCAGCTTGCCTTTGTACGTGAAAGGCTCCGTGTTGGCCGCATCGCCCCCGGCGTTGCAGTATTGCGTATAGAAGAACATGGTTTTGGTTGTGCCGTGATGACTGGCAATCATATCCACAACCTGCTCCGGCAGTTTATTGCGCCGTGCCAGAGCCACACCGTCGGTAACATGTCGGATAATATCATGCGCACTCTGCTCCGGAGTCATGTTTTTATGATAATTCTCTCCCGAAATCTGATTCTCCGTAAAGCACAGGGGGTTCTCAATTTTGCCGATATCGTGATAAAGGGCCCCTACCCGCACCAGACGGGTATTGCCGCCGATTGCGCGACATCCGGCTTCCGCCAGGTTTGCCACGCTGAGAGAGTGCTGGAACGACCCAGGCGCAGTTCGCGAGAGCTCCTGCAGCAGGGCATTGTTTGTGTCGGAAAGATCCCAGAGCCGTATCTGCGATACCAGCGAGAACATCTTCTCAAACACAAATACAAACGGATAACCGATTATTGCAAGAAGTGAGTTAAGCGCAAGGTAGAGCAACTCTTTTTGCAATCCGGGAGTGCCGGATATGATCCTGAATGTGATATATACGAACACCAGCGCCAGGAAGATAAAGAGAGAATTAGCAAACTGACGGAACCCGCGGTTGAAATATTTGTAGCTTATCAGGAGCACAGCCCCGGAGAGGGCATTCATAAGATATAGTTCCACACCGTTGTCGCGAAGCGCCAGCAGTGGGAGCAGTGCTGCCAGGTAAAGCGCAAGGCATATCCTGTTGCGGAAAAACTCCCTCATATAGAGTATATAGAGCGAGAACGGTATCAGGTACAGTATAGATTCATTAGAAGCCGGGAATGCTGCAACTCCCACATATACCAGGGTATAGAGCAACATAAGGAATGATAGCTGCCGGAAATCTCCGTAAAAAGAGCTGTCAGTGACAAGTATCATCAGGGCGTAAACCGCCAGCAGTATCAATACTACAAAAAAGTGGCTCAGCAGCACCACCAGGTCGGACTGGGTACTCCCTCCATATGCAGAGATGAACTCCGCTTTGTAAGAGTCCAGTATGCGGGCCGTCTCGCTGGTGACAATCTCCTTGCGGGAGACAATCTTCTGCCCCGCATACACCATACCGGAGGTCGGGGAGATATATTCCATAGCCTGGCGCGCCATTGTAGCGGTGGTCTGCGCATCAAAATACATATTGGGGACAAACGCCTCCGCCAGCTTGCCCGTAGCCAGGAGTGAGTCCACATTCACCTCCTGTGAAATTGCACCTATCTCCTCGCGGAAATGTTCACAGGCCTCGCCGGTTGTGTAAACCGTGCTGGCCGGGATCTGCTCTATCCTTTTTCCGCGGCGCACACTTATCATCTCTTCGTCACTGTTCAGCGAAGAGACCACACCGCTGGCATAAATCTGCGCCAGAGTTGCATAAACAGCCTGCTGCAGCGAATCGGGTTCTATGGCAGAGAAGGCCTCTGCAACCTGCTTGATTACATTTTCGTCGTAACGGTAGCAGTCCATCTGCTGCTGGGATTTCTGCTCCCGCTCCTGCTGTAACTGCTCTTCCGATTTAAGGATAGGGAAATCAAAAGTGGCGGTAAGAGTTTCATAGTTCCATGGGCTGCCCACCTGATAGCGGTAGCGGAAATTGTTGCGGTCGGTATAAAACAGCATCATTACCGCCGCCACAGCCAGGAACAAAAGTGGTATGCGGACTCTTTTCATGAAGTGTAAAGGTAAACAATTCTTGGTAATTTCTGAAAAATAGCATATCTTCGCACTCCGCATCTAAAGGTACCATGGCCGAGTGGTTAGGCACAGGTCTGCAAAACCTGGGACAGCAGTTCGATTCTGCTTGGTACCTCCAACAATATTGGAGCTGACGAATTCGCTATTGGTCAGCTCTTTTTCTTATTATGAAGAGTGCGCTTAAAACATCAATAAAAGAGTATCTGCTGCTTATCCTGGGCAACTTTATCTTTGCCCTCGGAGCGGTGATGCTGGTAGAGCCCTATGGTTTTGCCCCGGGAGGGACTTATGGCCTCGGCATTGTGTTCCACCACCTCTGGGGCGTTGAGACCGAGTTCGCGGCCCTCTGTATGGACGTGCCGTTGCTGATTATCGGTTTCTTTATCCTCGGCAACCGGTTCGGCGTCAAGACCATTGTGAGCACTATCCTGCTGCCATTGTTCATGCAACTGCTACACCGCGTTTACGGTTATGCATCGCTCATAGAGCCGGAGGTAGTGGAGATGGCAGGCTATCAGCACCAGATTATCGCCTCCATCTTTGGCGGCGTTGTCTATGGATTCGGACTGGGGCTGGTGTACCGCTCGCACGCCACTACCGGCGGCAGCGATATCATTGCGATGATATTGCGCAAGTACACCCATCTCTCCATGGGCACTGCAACCGTAATCGTTGACGGACTGATTACCCTCAGCTCCGTGGTAGCCTTCGGCGACTGGAAACTGCCGATGTACTCCTGGGTAATCATCTTTGTGGAGAGCCGTATGATAGACTTCATACTGGAGGGCCCCAAGCGGGCCAAGACGCTGATGATCATCACCAGCAAGAGCGAGGAAATCCGCAACTTCATAATCAACGATATGGAGCGCGGCGCGACCCTCATCCCCGGCAAAGGACTCTACTCAGGTGAAGGACGCGACATAATCTATGTTGTGCTCGGGCGCAGGGAGATGATCCGCCTCCGCGAACTTATCGCAAAGACAGACCCTTACGCCTTTATCAACGTGATTGATTCGGCAGAAATCCTGGGCGAGGGGTTCCAGACACTCGGAACCGACAACATCTAACTGAAAGCAGCCCCTTTACGCGTCGATATTCGCGTATTTTGCGTTCTGCTCTATGAATTCCCTGCGCGGCGGTACATCGTCGCCCATCAGCATGGAGAAGATGCGGTCGGCCTCGGCGGCATTTTCAACATGGACCTTCTTCATCTTGCGGGTGGTGGGATCCATGGTGGTTTCCCAGAGCTGCTCGGCGCTCATCTCGCCCAGACCTTTGTAACGCTGCACCTTGACTCCGCTCTCTCCCCTGCCGCCTGACATCCGCTCCACAGCCGCACTTCGCTCCTCGTCGCTCCAGCAATATACCATCTCCTTACCCTTCTTGACCTGATAGAGCGGCGGGGTAGCCAGATATACATAACCGTTGTATATCAAATCGGGCATATAGCGGAAGAAGAATGTCAATATGAGGGTATTGATATGGCGGCCATCGACATCGGCATCGGTCATAAGCACAATCTTATGATAACGCAGTTTGCTGATGTTGAGTGCCTTGGGATCCTCCGGAGTACCTACGCTCACACCCAGTGCGGTGTAGATATTGCGGATCTCTTCACTCTCGAAGGCACGGTGCTCCATGGCTTTCTCCACATTCAGGATCTTACCGCGGAGCGGCAGGATTGCCTGGAACATACGGTCGCGGCCAACCTTTGCAGTACCACCCGCAGAGTCACCCTCAACCAGGAAAATTTCACACTTTTCGGGGTCGCGGTTGGAGCAGTCGGCAAGTTTGCCGGGGAGTCCGGAGCCGGACATGACAGTTTTCCGCTGCACAAGTTCACGCGCCTTGCGGGCGGCGTGGCGTGCGGTGGCGGCCAGGATAACCTTGTCCACAATCTGGCGGGCATCCTTCGGGTGCTCTTCAAGATATGCCTCCAGCGCCTGGGATGTGGCGGTGGAAACCAGACCCATAACCTCGCTGTTACCCAGCTTGGTCTTTGTCTGGCCCTCGAACTGAGGCTCTGCGACTTTCACGGAGATAACCGCCGTGAGTCCTTCGCGGAAGTCACTGGGGTCGAGGTCAAACTTGAGCTTGTCAAGGAAGCCGTTTTTGTCGGCGTAATTCTTGAGGGTGGTGGTGAGTCCACGGCGGAAACCGCTCAGATGGGTACCGCCCTCTATGGTATTGATATTATTTACGTAAGAGTGTATGTTCTCCGTGAAACCGGTGTTGTACTGCATCGCAATCTCAATGGGAATCACCTTATCGGTTTCCAGATGGATTGCGCTCTCGCAAAGCTTCTCCCGGTTGCTGTCAAGATAATTGATAAACTCCACCAGACCGCTCTCAGAGTGGAACACATCTGTGCGGGGCTCCATGGGATTACCCTCCTCGTCATAGCGTTTGCGCTCGTCCCTGAGGATGAGCCTTACCCCTTTATTAAGGTATGCCAGCTCCCGGAGACGGTCGGCGATGGTATTATAGTCATAAACGCTTACGCTGAATATCTCGGGGTCGGGGTGGAATGTAATGATGGTACCAGTATCTGACGCAGGGCCAATCTCCTTTACGTCATACAGGGGCTTGCCCTTAGAATACTCCTGTTTGAACGCCTTGCCTTCGCGATGGACCTCTGCGGTGAGATGGTCGGAGAGCGCGTTCACGCAGCTCACACCCACGCCGTGGAGACCACCGGAAACCTTATAGCTGTTCTTGCTGAATTTTCCACCGGCATGGAGCACGGTGAGCACTACCTCCAGTGCAGAACGATGTTCCTTCTCATGCATACCCACGGGGATACCGCGGCCGTTGTCGCTGACCCTTATGGAGTTCCCTTCCAATATGGTTACTTCAACATCGGTGCAGAAGCCTGCAAGGGCCTCGTCTATAGAGTTATCAACTACTTCATATACCAGATGATGGAATCCGCGTGCGGAGACGTCGCCAATATACATGGAGGGACGCTTGCGGACAGCCTCCAAACCCTCCAGGACCTGGATACTATCGGCAGAATAGCTCTCGGCTTCCTGGTTTTTCAATACTTCTTCTTGTTCTGTCATATCTTCAAAAATATCTTTGCGAAGATACGAAAAAACCACGAAACAACCTAAAAATTGATGCGTATGCCACCCCCTATATTCCGGGGAAGTTCAGGGATTGCAAAGTAGCGGAAATTGGGGTTGTCAAGAAGGTTCCCGCCCTTAAGATAAATGGAGAGATTGCGGTTGATAACCCCCGTGAGTACCACATTAAGGTCGGAATATTCCGGCATCACACCACCCCAGCTCTCCCTCTCGCTCTCGTAGGTATAAGAGGCGTTAAGGAACAGGCGACGCTTGATGTTGAACTCCAGGGATCCACCTACCTGCCAGTCAGCCACCATATACACCGAATCCCCGGTCTCCGTGAACGGATTGTTATGAAGCAGATGGCCGTTAATTGTCAGATTCTTGGATTTCCAGGATGTCTCGACACCCCATTGGGTAACCGCATAGTTAGTATACTCGGGGAGCAGGTACGGGAGTCCGCTATCCGTAAAGCTTGTACGTAGCTGTATCTTGTTGCTGTACTTACTGTAGGCAAGATAGGGAGAGAGGGCAAAACGGCCGGCCACAATGCTCTCAAGGGAGATCTTGGTCTCTATGTTGTGTACGCAGATGGCGTCAGAAGCCACCGCCGCCTGCCCATCCAGGCCATTGCAAAGCCAGGGGGCATCGTGGATGTAATCCACCAGGGAGTTCAGTTCATTGCCACCAGACAACAAACCTCTCAGCCAGATGGTGTTTTTGATCAATTCAAATTTGATATCCAACTCCGGATGGATGGTGGTAGAAGCATCAGTACCTATATACTTGTTGCCAAAACGCGCCCCGGCACGGAGTTTCAGCGGGCCACGGGCATACTCGTACATCGGCATGAACTCCAACAGACCCACATTTACCTTCTGTTCATCAAGGCCGGAGATCGCATTCTGGTATTTCAAATCCACATATACACGGTGCCTGTCGAAAGATGCGCCCAGGGTACCTTTAAGGGAAAGCCGCGAGTTGTTGTAAGATGTGTCCACTGGTGTCAGGCCGGTGAGCCGCTTGTCTGCTTCTTCATAGTTGAAACTAATGTTGTAGAACACGCTCCCGTCGGCCGGATTGGCAGAAGCGATATTGAAGCCGAGCTCAAACGAATTGATAATATGGGCAAGGGCATCCTCACCTATCGCATCGGCATACTCATCCAACTTGTAGTTCAGCACTGCGGTGAGTTCTCCGGTGTTCCAGGAGTGCTTCAAATTGCCGGAGACAGCGCCATTAAGGTGCATCACTCCAAGCAAGTTCTCCTGCCCCATATAATCCAGTGTGGTAAATGCCCCCTTGAGATCTCCGTCAAGGCCGATATTGAGACGGGGCCTGGTGACCAGCTGTGTGCGGAGCATTACCTCAGGCGCCCACGGGTACTGAGCCCCCAACTGGGCCATCAAAACCGGCGGGCGGCGACGCACCACCTTGCTGATGCTGTCTGTCTGATACGGGGTAAATTCATACAGGTCCGTATATGGCCGGTCAAAGATGGAGTAGTCAAAACCTACGTCAAACTTCTGCAGGGAGTCAGCCACGTGATTGTCTGTGGTCTGAGGCCTCTCTATGTCGGCCACGTTGACTTTGTAATGCCGGCTCACCTCAACGGTCGGGTCTATCTGGGCAAACACGTTGCAGCAGAGCAAAGTGGTGGCCAGCAGTGTAAGTATCCTTTTCATCATTTTGCGGAATTCTTAGATTGAACCTTCATAAGTCTCATCTTGACCTGCTCCAGGACATCGTCCTGCTTGCCGGTGGACTTATAGTTGTCGGCAATGCTCTGCCAGGTGGCCTTGGCCTGCTCCCACTCAGCGCGGTCGGCAAATGAATCGCCCAGCGCTATGAAACTCTTGGCCAGCCAGTAAACCTGGTTGGAATTCTTGTCGGAAAAATCGTAGACCATATTCTCCAGTGCGGTATAGTCGCCCGAATTGTATGTATCCTCAATCAGGATGTATGCGCTCTCTGCGCCAATCGCGTCGCTGACATCATCACAGAGGCGGGTCAGGATAGGCTTGGCCGCCTCCCGGTTACCCAGGACGATATAAGATTTTGCAGAGATGAAATCTGCCTGGCGCAAAGCCGCCTCGTCGGTCGTAGCATTGCGCAGTTGTTTTGCCTCGTCGATAGCCTTCATATAATGGCGGCTGCCATATTCCGACAGCATCACACCCAGGCGGGACTTGGTTCTGGTATCATCATCGGAGGCAATGGGCAGCAGTGCCTGATATGCCGCCGAGGCCTTTTCATACTGTCCCAGGCAGTAGGTGAGGTCGGCATACTGAAGATTCGCCGTCTGGGAGTATTCACCCAGGTCATAGGAGATTGCCTTCTCATAAGAATCTGCCGCAAACTCCTTGCGCCCAAGTTTGCGGTAGGCCTCTGCCATATAGAAGTAGGCCATGCCGGTGTGGTGACCATTTGGATAGTTATCGATGTATGAGCGCAGTGCGCGCAGCGCCTCGGAGTGTTTCCCGGAAAGGTAAATCTGCTCTGCAGCATTGTATATCATATCCTCCTTCTCCCCTTCTGTCTTGATGTCGGACATCCCGACCTTGTCCAGATAGGCCAGGTATTCAGAGGGACGGTTCTGCAGTTGATATACGCTCTCCATTCCGGCCAGCGCACTCTTGGCATCGGAAGTACCCGGCAGCTGGCGGACGACTTTGTCGTAATATGATATAGCCTGCTGGTAATGGCCGGAATTGACATTTATCATAGCCATCTCCAACAGGGAGCGGCCATAATAGAGACTGTCGCGGGATGAGATAATCTCATTGAATACACCCTTGGCCTTCTCGTTTTTGCCGGCCTGGACATAAGAGCGGCCGAGTTCGTACAGGGTATTCATATAGAGCGGAGAGTTGCTGTTCTGCCTAACTGCCGACTCCAGTATGCTCTGCTTCTTGGCTTCGCTGCCGGCAAGGCCGTAAGCCAGTGCGGACTGATACCAGGGATAGAGGTCCCCGTCGCGGAACTGGGTCGCCACACGCTCGTACTCCTTGGCTGCAGCAGAATAGTTGTTCTGCATAAAATAAGAGTCTGCCAGCCGGACCCCGGCATCCTTGAACATCTCCCTGTCGCTGCCGTCGGCTAAATCGAGATATTGCTCAAAGTATTTGGCGGCCATTTCAAAGTCACCAAGCTTGAAATGTGTATAACCAAGATTGTAGCAGAGGGTACCGCCAAGGTCGGTGTCCATAAACTCGGGAGTCATAAGCAGGGAGTTCTGCTTGGACAGGGCCCCGCGATAGTTGCCCAGATGATAGTAACAGTCTGCCAGATAGAACCTTGAAACATCCGAGGTCATCTGGTTGGCATCCAGTCCCTCGGCCTCCTCCAGCAGGGGTGCCGCAGAACGATAGCTGCCGCTGTTTATAAGCTCCACGGAGCGGAGCAGCAGGGCCTTTTGCAGGTTGACCATGTCCTGCGTACCGGGAGAGGCAATCTTATGGAGCGCCTCAATGGCGGAGACATAATCTTTTCCTTCCAATGACGAGGTGGCAACATAAGAGTTGATTATGTCATCTTTCCCGCTGTTGGGATAGCGGTCCACATAACGGCCAAATACCGATATGTCTTTATTAACGTCATAACTGAGCTTGGCCAGGTTGAACAGGGCATCTTCCGTAACAAGCCCGTCATAGTCCATCGCGGCTGCGGCTTTGAAGGCCTCAAGGGCAGCCATCTTGTTGCGGCGCTTCAGGAAACAGTTGCCAAGATAATAGTATGAACTCTGGCCAATCACATCTTCGTTCCCCGTAACCTGCGAGAGTTGCTCGATTGCCTTGTCTGTATCGCCAAGGGAGTATGCAAGCACGCCGTAGAAATAACGGTCCTTGCGGGTGACGTTGGCACCGGAATCGAGGTACTGACGCAAGTGCCTCATCGCCTCCTGATTGTCTCCCTTGCCAAAATATGACTCAGCCACCATCCTGCTCAAATCGGCTTTCTGCTGCTGGTTGACCCTGGAATAGAGTTTGGGGCCGTTCTCTATGGTGTAGTCGTAGTCCTTCATCATGAACTTGCACTCCACCATGTAGTATTCTGCCAGCAGTTCAAAACGGGAATCCTTTCGGGCAGCCTCAAAGTAAGAGTAGGCGTCGTCGAAACGCTTCTCCAGATAGTTTACATAACCGGAATAGTAGATTGCAGGATATGTATATTGTGACTGCGGCTTTCCGATTACCTTCTGGAACCCCTCCAGGGCGACATCGTATTTGCCGGCATATATGCTGCAGTATGATTTCTTGAAATAGAAAGGTGTATGGGCGCTACGATACAGGTTGCGGGGCTGTATCCCCTCGTACATTACCAACGCTTCCGTATAATCCTGGCTGTCAAACTTGGCGTCTGCAAGATTCATCTTGAGCACCGCCAGCTGCGGGTCGTTGGGAAAATCTACCTCCAGATTCTTCACAAGGCCGTCCACATCCTTGCGCCCCAGGGCGATGGCGCACATTATCTTATTGGCCATCACCTCTGAATAGAGCAGGGAATGTTTGTCGGGCAAATCATCTGCCAGGGCCTCCAGCTCCCGCTCCGCAGAGACATACATCCCGCTGTTGTAAAGCTCTTTCGCCTGCTCCAGCCTGACAGCGAAAGAGTCGCCGACCTGCACCTGTGCCCGGAGGCTGATAGCAACCGGCAGCAGAAGCAGCACGATTGCAGCGTATTTTATCTTGTTTCGCATTTTGTTACAGCTATCCATTGTAAGGTCAAAATTAAGCTATTTTTTCTAAATTTGCTTTATGGATGCAAACAGACCACTGATAGAATTCTCTCACGTCGATATCAACAACGGCGACAGCCTTGTCATAGAGGACTTGAACTTTACCCTCAACAAGGGCGATTTTGTTTATCTCACCGGAAAGGTAGGGAGCGGCAAAACCTCGATCCTGCGCTCCTTTACCGCCGAGAATGCCGTTCACAACGGCACTGCCCGGGTGGGAGAATTCAACCTGATCGGCATAAAGCGCAAGCAAATTCCGTACCTAAGGCGCACCCTGGGGGTGGTGTTCCAGAACTTTCAGCTGCTCATGGACCGCACCGTACACGAGAATCTGGAGTTTGTGCTTCGCAGCACCGACTGGAAAGAGAAGCGCGCCATAGAAGACCGGATCAGCGAGGTACTGCAGATGGTCGGCCTCACCAGCAAGGCGCACAAGATGCCCCACCAGCTTTCGGGAGGCGAACAGCAGCGCGTGGCGATTGCCCGCAGCCTGCTCAACACCCCGGCGGTGATCCTGGCCGACGAGCCGACCGGCAACCTGGACAACGAAACCGCGGCCGGCATAATGGACCTGCTTTGCAAGATTAACCGGGAAGAGGGGACGGCTATTGTAACCGTCACCCACAACACTGCCCTGCTGAGCAAATATCCCGGGCGGACCTTTGTCTGCAAGGACAACGCCTGCAACGAACTCATGAACGAGCAGGAGATAATAGACCTCGACTTCTGACGCTTCCCGATGAAAAAAAGATATGCCGACATAATCGGATGGTTTGAGACAGCTATGCCCGTTGCCAAACCGGAGTTGCATTTTGCCTCTCCATGGCAGCTGCTGGTAGCGGTAATGCTCTCCGCCCAGTGTACCGACAAACGGGTCAACATGGTAACCCCGGCCTTGTTCGAGGCCTTCCCTACCCCTGCCGATATGGCCGCCTCCAGCTTTGACGACGTTTTCCCGTACATAAAATCTGTATCGTACCCTAACAGCAAGACGCAACACCTGATAGATGCCGCCCGAATGTTGATTTCTGACTTTGGCGGCGAGATCCCGGACGATGTGGAGCTGCTGCAGAGACTCCCCGGCGTGGGGCGCAAGACCGCCAATGTGGTGACCAGCGTCCTTTGGGACAGGCCGGTGATTGCGGTGGATACCCACGTATTCCGCGTCTCGCACAGGCTGGGCCTGTCGCAAGGAACCACCCCGCTGGCGGTGGAGAAAGACCTGACTGCCAACATCCCGCCGGAAAAGCGCCCCCTGGCACACCACTGGCTTATTTTGCACGGGCGCTACGTGTGCAAGGCGCAAAAGCCGCTCTGCGACCAGTGCGGCCTGGCCCCCTTCTGCAAAGAACACCAAAAGAAGGTGAAGGATGGCGGGCGATGATTTCTCCGGTGCGATTGCCGACTACCGCAGTTATCTGCGGTTCGAGCGCAGTATGTCCCCAAACACCATTGAGAGCTATTCGCGGGATGTGGCTGCGCTGTGTGCATTCCTTGGAAGCAATGGCTGCCAGCGCCCGGAAGATGCAACCGGAGACATTCTCTGCAGATATATCGCCACACTTGCTGAAAACGACATTTCAAAGCGCTCGCAGGCGCGCGTCATCAGCTCCATAAAATCTTTTTACGACTTCTTGGAGCGGGAAAACCGCATCCAACGCTCCCCCTGCGACGCCCTCGACGCCCCCAAGATGCAGAAATACCTGCCGGTAGTGCTTTCCATAGGGGAGGTGGAGGCCATAATCAACTCTGTTGACCTCTCAAAGCCGGAGGGGCACCGCAACAAAGCTATGCTGGAGATGCTCTATAGCTGCGGGCTGCGCGTAAGCGAACTCATCACCCTGAAAATTTCCGATCTGTTCTTTGATGAGAGGTTCATCCGCGTCAAGGGCAAAGGGAGCAAGCAGAGGCTGATTCCCGTGGGGGATTACGCCGTAAATGCAGTCACCCTGTATCTTGGGCAGCGGCGCACCCTGCCCATAGCGCGCGGCAGTGAGGATTATCTGTTCCTCAACCGCCGGGGCAAGCCCCTCACCCGCCAGATGGTGTTCAAGATTGTCACCGACCAGGCCGAAGCGGCAGGCATCGGCAAGACAATCTCACCCCACACCTTCCGCCACTCGTTTGCCACCCACCTGGTGGAAAACGGTGCAGACCTTCGCGTGGTCCAGCAGATGCTCGGCCACGAATCAATCCTCACCACAGAGATCTACACCCACATAGACACCGCAAAGTGGCAGGAGAGCATCCTTAGATACCACCCTGAACGCTGATTGCGTACTGGAACATTGCCAGAATCTTTTCTACAGACCTGGCGATGTCATACTGCTCCATCTGTCGGGCATATAACTTGCCTGTTTCCCATCTTTGCTGCGGCTCTGAAAGCCAATAGTCTATTTTCTCTGCCAGTGCTTTTGCATCTCTTTCCGGGAAAACACTGCGGTCGTCCAGAGCAAACTGCGACGTACCTGTGATGCGACCCCGTGCAATAACGGGAACCGCACCCTGCTGCATCGCCTCCATTATAGACAACCCCTCCACCTCTATCGTTGCACAATGGACACAAAGGTCTGCTTCTGCGGCAAGCTTCCTGAGCCCGTCACGGTCTTCAAACGAAAAGATTGGCTCATAGGCCACAACCCCGTCTTTATATAGCTTGAAGGCTTTTCTTTTGATGCTCTTTTCGGCATCTCCCTGCCCCGCGAAATGAAGCTGGATTCGGCGGGCATAACGGCTGTGACGCATAGCCTCTATAAGGGTAAACTGGTCTTTTTCTTTTGACAGACGTCCCACATATAACACCTTCAGCCTCCTTTCGGGGTCCAGATAATCTGCCGGAGGATTCGTGGGTCTGATACATGTGTCAGGTATCACGCCGTTAGAAAAAAGGTCCAGCCTGCACTTTGGATTATACCTGCTCAGCCGGTCATAAACATTCTGCGTGGGGCATTGGACTGCCGCACAATGGTTGAAGGTAAGGTCCACCCAGGAGCGCAGGATCTTCCCGTTAAGGACCTTGTCAAAGTACAACGGCCCCATGTGGCAGGTAATGTTTTCCGGATGTATATGATATGTCGCGGTAAGGGGCTTGCCCAGAGACTCGGCAATTTTAATCATCTTGTCCTGAAGCACCAGCGGTTCCACAAGATGGATGACTTCGGCCCACCTGGCAGCTTTTGTCATCATATCCTTGTCGCTGGAGGCATAATGAAAGCCTAACGACTCAATGATCGGCTGAAAGAAAGGGAACTTGTATTCCTCAAGCGGAAAGTCGGGCTGGGGCTGGGGCTCCTCGAGATTGGGCCCTGAGAGGACACGTACTTCGTGCCCGGCAGCCTGCAGACATTTTGCCGTACGGCGGGCAGATGCCGCCATACCGTTACCCTTGGAATAGAAATTATTTATTACAAACAGAATTTTCATAGGAATATCTTTTGCATCATATCTTTCAATTCATCAATCCAACCCCCGTTTACCCAGTCGTGCCCACCACTGAACAGCTGGTAGGTATGGGAATAACCTTTGCGTTGGAGGTAGCGGTGATAGCTTGCGGTCGGCGGACGCATCATATCTTTCTTTCCGGCATACAGATAGTAGCCGTAGGGAGGGTCCTGGAACTCTATTTCAAGCTTGCCGTGAAGGCCGTGATAGAATTGACTGCGATAATGGTTCGGCCGCCCGCTACACCACATATATGGAGAAAAGGCACCTATGTATCCGAACACATCGGGATGGTTCGCCCCCATGAAGATACTCTGATATCCCCCCACAGAAAGGCCTGCCACCGCACGGTGCTCCTTGTCCGGCACAGTACGGTAAAGGCTGTCCACTACATTCACAACATCGTGGACAAAGGCAGACTCAACCACCCCGTCAACTTCAAGGATACTCTCATACGCATCTTTGAAGCGCCCCCCGTCATAGTCCCTGTCGCTGTTATACTGGTTCATGTTGGGCATCACAATGATACACTCCTTAGCCAGATTGTTCTTCCACAAAGAGTCTGCTGTGTGATACACCTCTCCGAACCTTATCCATGCAGTTTCATAGCCACGCGCTCCATGCAGAAGATAAAGCACAGGATAGTTCTTGCCGCTGGTATAATAATCGGCCGGCATGTAAACTATCATACGACGGTAGGTCGGGCCAGGTACGCTGCAGCGATACTGGTGCTCTTCCACTATGCCTTCCGGCTGATATTCACCCGGACGGATAGCCGGACCGGCCTTCCACCTCTCTACGGGTGCCAGACGGATTATCCCGCAGGAAGAGAGCAAAAAAGCGGCAGACAAAGAGATGACAAAGAACAATTTTTTCATAACACACGTATCAGGCAGCCGGTCGCAGCTGCCTATAAGGGTTACGCTTTGGGGACACCTGCTGACGGCAGGATTAAATCATCAGGGCTGCTACCAGCGAGAGGATTGCGTAGAACTCTGGGAGTGCGGCGTAGATAAGGGTATTGGTCATCACTTCGTGACCCTGGCTGACGCCGATGATACCGTTGGCGCAAACCTGGCCCTGACGGATTGCCGAGAGCAGGCAGACTGCACCCATTGCAAGACCCACGCCGAAGAGCAGCGGGCCCTGTGCCGCAAAGTCCTTGCCCATCCACATCAGGAAACCTACGAAACCGTAGATACCCTGGGTAGCAGGCAGTGCCGAGAGAATCATGTAAGTAGAGGACTTTTCAGGATTCTTCTTTAGTGCGCCCTCTGCTGCGTTGCCGGCAATAGTGGTGCCGATTGCACTGCCGATACCGGCCAGACCCAACATCAGGCCAAATCCGAGATAACCGAGAATTTCGTTGATCATAGTTATTTATTTTTATTTGTTATTATTTTTCAAAGGATTGTATTTAGCACCCATCCCTTCGTAGCCGCTATTCTTGAAATACTCCAGGAAATTGAGACGCAACGGGTGGACAAAGGCACCCAGGCAGCACATCAGCAGGTTCAGGGTGTGCCCCACGAGCAATATCAGCACATAGGGGATCCATGTTGCAACGCTATCGCCCAGCACCATGTTACCCAGGGTGTTGAAAGCGCCGCCCAGCATACCGCCGGCAAGGCCAAGGGCATATAGGCGGATGTAGCTGAGCACGTCGCCCAGCAGGCCGGTGGCAGTCTGGTACGTATCCCACAGACCGGCACCGATATTGAGCAGAGGATTGCGCCCCGGCTTGTTAAACAGGAAAATACCCAGGAAAGAGAGTCCTCCGACCGCGATTATTGCAATGCGGGTGGCCTCGGGCGAAAAAACTCCGCCAAGGGTGCAAAGCGCTATCACAATGCCGCCCACAATCAGCAACAGCCACCCCCATGCGCTCAAAGTCTCCTTGAAGCCAAAGCGCTTGGAGAACATCACCGCTTTCACAGTCATTGCCAGGCATAGATGGAAGATACCGATAATGATGGATAATACCATTCCATAATCGTATGTGGTGCCGGGGAACTTGGCCGGGAGCATACAACCGTGCAACCAATCCGGAACCCATGCAGCAGTGCGCAGGTCAATACCGAACGCAGTACCCAACACAAGGCCGACAACTGTGGTTGCAACACCCAGGATTGTGATGAGGGTGCCCAGGCCGTCGAACATGCCAATCTTGAGCCACCCCTTGCCAATCGCAATGCCGGCGAAGATCAATACCAGGCCGTACCCGGCGTCACCCATACACATTGCAAAAAAGAGCAGGAAGAATATCGAGATTACAGGGGTCGGATCGGCCTCGCTGTAAACCGGCATGCCATACATCGCCGTAATCCGCTCGAATTCGCGGACAAACTTGTTGTTCTTGAGTTTGATGGGAGGGTTATCCTCTTCACGGGCTACCTCTTTCATGCAGAATGCATCCAGCTTCTCAAACTCTTTCTCTAATCTTGCATCCTCTGTTTCCGGGGCAAAACCGACAAAGACAGAGAGGACGTTATCTGCAGCGCTGCTGGCAGCGACACCCGCAAGATAGTGGTCCAAACGCCCCATGACTGCCTCATATTCCTTCTGGAGCATCGGCATATCGCTCACCTTTGCCTCCCGTATCTGGGAAAGGCACCCGGCGGCGGCAGCTTCCAGGCTGTCTATGCGCGACTTGATGTCCGCGGCACAGGCTTCGGGGGCGGAGACTTCACAGCCGAGAAGTTGTGGGTCTAACTTTGCCCCATCGGCAAGGATAGTAGTAAAGTATGTGTTTGCCTTATCCTGGCTGACGACCTGCAGCGGGACCTGGTTCTCCCATTCCGGGTTGAAACGTTTGGTGGATATCTGATGGAAGTGGATATCCAGGCCGCGGCTACGCAAATCCTCTATGGCATCTTTTGAAAAGTCGCCCCAGGGGAGCGCGGCGGCGTATTTTTTCCGCTCAGCCTGCAATTCCTCATGAAGCTTTACCAATTCGTCGCTGGTCTCTGCCTCCAGGGCCGCCATTTGCTTTTTTATGCCGGCAGCCTCTGCCAATATAGAAGCAGAAGCGGCATCGACAGGTTTGCTGGAACGGGTAATGTCCACTACACCCAGCCCAGTAAGATCTTCCAGGAACTTCTCCTTATCGGCAGAAAGCAGGATAAAGGAGTATTTTGTCATTTTCTCTATCATACCTGCTCCTCCTCTTCCTCCGCCGCGTGACGGGTTTTTACTATCTTCTGGGATGCCTTGGAGATATTCTCCTCATCCTCCATAAATCGTTTTATCTTACGCATGGCCTCCTGAAATCCCGGAATCTGCACCTTCTCGTACAGGTTCACCTTCTGGGTGGTCTTCTTGCGCTGGTAATCCAGGATGCGGGCCTTCTCAATCAGGATCTGGCTCTCGATGCCTATCTGTGCCAGATTCTTGAGTATCTCCACTCCCTCTGTATACCACATTGGCTTTACAAAAGCGTCAAACGGCTTCACGCTGTAGTTGATGGCCTTCAGGTGGGGGGTTTTGACTCCGGCTACCTTCACCACGTCGAGTTCTACACCTTCAATGATTATCAGGCCCGGTTCAAACTCGTTCCAGAGGGAGGCCATATAGTCGTAGCTCTCCAGCGCCTTCTGATACTCTCCGGACAACTCCTCCGCACGCTCCTTTGCATGCTTAACCTCTGCCCTGAGCGCACTCTCCTTGTTTTTAAGGGTAGGCAGGGCGCGGGTGCGGACCTTCAGCTGGCGACCGAGTTCCGTTAGCGACGTCTTGTTATATTGATACTTTATGGCCATCTGGCGTTAATCTTTCCAGTATTTTGCTGTCAGAGACTCCTTGATACCGGTTTCGGTCTTGGAGAAATATTTCCTGAACAGACCCCACGCGGTGTCGAGCATCTCGTCAATTGTGAGGTTCACGTCAATTGCCAGCAGCTTCACGGAATACTCTTTAGCGTATTCCAGGCAGCGCTTGTCGTAATCGCTCAAATCAAAACCGTTCTCAAGCTTGGTCTTGGCGTTGGCGGCATCTGCATATAGCCGCACGGAGGTATTCATCACCGCACTGTGGTCCTCGCGGGTCTTCTTGCCCTGTACCAGCTGTTTCAGACGGGAGAGGCTGCGGAACGGGTCTATGATGACCTTTCCGGTGTCGGTATCCATACGGAGGAACAACTGACCCTCGGTGATATAACCGGTGTTATCGGGGATAGCGTGGGTGATGTCGCCGTCGTTCAGGGTGGTCACTGCGACAATGGTGATGGAGCCGCCGTCGGGGAGCTGCACCGCCTTCTCGTAAATCTTGGCAAGGTCGGAATAGAGCGAGCCGGGCATCGAATCCTTGGAAGGGATCTGGTCCATTCGGTTTGAAACGATGCAGAGGGCGTCGGCATACAGCGTCATGTCGGTGAGCAGCACCAGCACCTTCTCATGCTTGTCAACTGCAAAGTATTCTGCAGCGGTGAGCACCATGTCGGGAATCAGCAACCGCTCTACCGGGGGCTGTTCCGTGGTGTTCACAAAGCTGATAATCTTGTTAAGGGCGCCGGCCGCCTCGAATGCCTGCTTGAAATAGAGGTAATCGTCGTTAGAAAGACCCATGCCGCCCAGGATAATCTTGTCCACGTCGGCACGGAGCGCAACCTGCGCCATAACCTGGTTGTAGGGCTGGTCGGGATCGGCAAAGAAGGGAATCTTCTGGCCGGTGACCAGCGTATTGTTCAGGTCAATACCGGCGATACCTGTGGGGATCAGCTGAGAAGGCTGCTGACGCTTGTAGGGGTTTACGGAGGGGCCGCCTATGAAGCGCTTCTCACCCTGCACCCGCGGGCCTCCGTCAATCGGATTGCCGTAGGCATCAAAGAAGCGGCCCGACAGCTCTTCACTCACCTCAAGGGAGGGAGCCTCTCCGAAAAACTTGACCTCGGCATTGGTGGGGATGCCCTCAGTGCCGGCAAAAACCTGCAGGGTCACGGTGTCACCCTTGATTTTCACCACCTGCGCAAGGCGTCCCGCCACGCTGGCCAGCTCGTCGTTGCTGATGCCCTCCGCGTGGAGCGAAACAGTGGCCTTGGTAATGGAATCCAGCTGTATATATGTCCTTGCAAATGCGTTAGTTGTTGCCATTGGAGAGGATATTGTTTAATTTTTCTGAATATTCGTAGAACTGCTCGCTCTTCCAGGGGGTATAGTTCATCTGGCGGAACACATTGATGAGCTCCTTGAAGAATTTGCCATACTCCTCAAATGTTTCAAAGTCAAACTTGCGGTCGCACACCTTGAGCACTTCTGTGAGGATATAATCCTGGCGCTCCATAAGACACTGGCTGTCAACGGGGTCAAATGCATCCTGCTGCAGTATCACAAAGTCTATGAGCTCCGATTTCCAGAAGGTCTCGTGATAGCTCAAAGGGACTCCGTCATCGCCAAGGATGTTGATCTGCTCCGCCATCTCCTTGCCGCGGCGGACAATGACCTTGGCGCGCATCACATCGGCCACCCAGCCGGGACGCACCTTCTTGTCCAGATAATCTATAATCTCCGGATACTCCAGATACTTAGAGTAGGAATCCAGCGGATTCACTGCAGGATAGCGCTTGCTGTCGGCACGGGCCTGCTCCAGCGCATAGAAGCAACGGGCCGCCTTCTTGGTCGATTCTGTAACCGGCTCCTTGAGGTTACCGCCGGCAGGCGATACGGTACCTATAAAGGTTACTGAACCCGTCGCACCGTTGTTCAGCTTCACAATGCCGGCACGGGAGTAGAAGTTGGATATGATGGATGAGAGGTCCACAGGGAACGCGTCGGCGCCCGGAAGTTCCTCCATACGGTTACTCATCTCACGCAGCGCCTGTGCCCAGCGGGAGGTAGAGTCGGCAAGCAGCAGCACCTTGAGGCCCATCGCACGGTAATACTCGCAGATGGTCATCGCGGTATATACGGATGCCTCGCGGGCAGCCACCGGCATGTTGGAGGTGTTGCAGATGATGGTCGTGCGCTCCATGAGCTTGCGTCCGGTATTTGGATCCACCAGCTCGGGGAACTCCTTGAATATCTCCACCACCTCATTGGCGCGCTCGCCGCAGGCAGCCATCACGATTACCTCGGCATCTCCCTGGCGGGCTATGGCGTGCTGAAGCACCGTCTTGCCGCAACCGAACGGGCCGGGGATAAAGCCGGTGCCACCCTCTGCAATAGGATTGAAGGTATCGATGGTGCGCACATGGGTCTCCATGATCCTGTAGGGACGCGGCTTCTCTTTATAACCGCCAACCGCTACCTTTACCGGCCACTTCTGAACCATTGTCACCTTAACGTCATTGCCTTTGGCATCGGTGATAGTGGCGATGGTGTCATCAATCTTATACTGGCCGGCGGGCGCTACGCTCTTTACGGTGTAGGTCCCCTTGAAAGCGAACGGCACCATGATTTTATGGGGCAGCCATCCCTCTTTTACCTCGCCCAGCCAAGATGCCGCCTCTACCTTGTCTCCGGGAGAGGCGATGGGAGTGAAGTCCCACAGCTTGTCGTGGTCCAGGGGAGCGGTGTACTCGCCGCGCTTGAGGAACACATCCTCCATGGTGGCAAGGTTGTTCTGCAGGCCGTCGTAACTGCTTGAAAGCAGGCCCGGGCCAAGCACGGCCTCCAGCATGTGGCCGTCAAACTCCACCTTGTCGCCCTGACGCAGGCCGCGGGTACTCTCGTAAACCTGTGCAAAGGCGTTCTTGCCGTTCACCTTGATCACCTCGGCCATCAGCTTTACGCCATTCAAATCTACGTAACAGATCTCGTTCTCAGCCACGTGACCGTCAAACTTGATGGTCACAAGATTGGAGATGATACCTGTAACAACGCCGGTAGTTTTCATATATTAAAATCTATCTTGTTCCTATTGTATGTTTCATCAATTCCCTTGACAAAGTCGTCAAATAATTTGCGGCCGGTGACGCGGTCCAGGCGGTTCCAGCGGGTAATAATATGCGCCTTTGCCAGAAATGCCAGGATCACGTTGATATTGAAAACATCCATCACAACCAGTTCCTCTATCTTGTTCCAGACCACACTGCCTATAGCCTGCTCCCGCTTGAGGATGTCCGGGTTCACAAAAGCCTTGTGCAGCGCTTCCTTCTCTTCAAAATCCTCTCCGCTCTCGCGCCGCTGAAGAAATGCCACCTTCTCTGTGCGGAGGAGCCAGTCAAACGCAAAAAACTCACGGATGAAACGGTTTCCGCAGCGGCGGCACTGGCGGTAGAAATCCTCATTGAGATTTTCATCCACAAAACCTTGCTCCAGCCACTCAACTAGCCTGCGATCCTCCTGACTCAGGGAAAAGAAGATGTTCTCCCTGATAAAAGGATAATCAAAATCGTGCTTTTCGAAGTCGAGTGCCAGGTCCGGGAGGCTCGCGATTATGTACGGATAGTTATCCATCTTATGCTATCCAAAGAGTATCTTGGTGGTTGCGGGACGCAGATACTCACCCAGCAGGGCTTTAAAACTCTCGTCAGTAAAATTGAGGTAATAACCCCCGTCCTTGGGAGCAATGCGGAAGCCCTCTGCAAAATCGTCGCTGAAGCTGAAGCTAAGCGAACCGGCAAGGGCCTTGTCGATATTCTTTGCGAGGAAATCATCCAGCTGGGACTTCATCTGCTCCGGGAGAATCACATCCAGCGATGCTGCGGCACCGTCGGCTTTGAACGCACCGGCCACAGTAGCGATAAGCTTACTCACGAACTCCTTGTCGGCAAGGGCGTCATCCACCTTTGCGCTGACGGCCTTTGCGCTGACCATCTGTTCTATCTGCTGGCGGAGCGCAGCCAGAGTCTGGGTAGAAGCCATCTTTATGTCACCTTCCGTGCGGGTACGGAGATCGTCGGCAGCCTTCCGGGCATCAGCGAGTATCCTTTCAGCCTGCTCATTTGCTTCGGCTACTATCTTCCCTGCCTGTTCACGAGCCTGACTGAGCAAATTGTCGGCATCCTGCCTGCCCTTTGCAAGCCCCTCATTATAAAGCTTATCGGTGAGTTCTTGCAGCTTGTTTTGCATATCGTAAAAATTAATTAGAAAATCGGTGCAAATTACGCTTTTTTAGCGACATTTCTAAATCTGAAGGCGATATTTTTATAACAATTATCAACAAAAAAGCCGCACCCGGAAGGGCACGGCTCTTTAATACGTGACATGTAATGTCAGTTTGACAGAGAGTAATCCACATTAGTAACCACGCGCACTTTCTTGATTTGAGGGGTGTTGCTGTCGCGGTCCTCGATTGTGAAGTAGCCCTGTGACGCGTTGCGGATCTTGCCCAGCTTGCTGCCGGAGTCGTCGGCAAACTTCTGTGCTGATTCGCGGGCGTTCTTGGTCGCCTCCTCAATCATCTCGGGTTTGATTGAGTTAAGTGACTCAAAACTGAAGGTGGGATGACTGTCCCATTCGCTGGAGAGGGTGATGCCCTTGCGGATAAGTTCACCCTGCTTGTCCATCAGCGCGAGCACATTATCTACCTTGCCGGTGCTTACGGTAGTAGTGGACTTTATCACATAGCGGTAGCGACGGTTGTTGCCCCCATACTCCTGAGTGAATACATCAGAGATGTTGGGGGTAGAGGTAGTTATCTCAGAATCGTCAATACCACCACTTTTGAGGAACGACTTGATTGCATCGTTGTTTGCCTCCAACTGACGATAAAGTTCAGAGAGATCATCGCCGGCAATGTTGTATGTGAGTGGCCAGATAACCTTGTCCGCTGCCACCTCCCGCTCACACAAGCCGCGTACGCTCACGTTTCGCTGAGCAGAACTCAGCACTTGGATAGCCCTGGGAATGCTTATTCCGACTACGATAAGGCCGACCATAATTGCCAGACCGGCCATAAAGTTTCCTTTATTTTCCATAATGAACAAGTTTTAGCCGATTGTAGATGAAAGAATCGTGCCACAGACACTACCGGGCGGCTTCACCGCCGGCAGCCTTGCGAGCCTCTTTTTCTGCGGCAGCCGCGGCGCGTTTTGCCTCCCTGGCCGCTTTGCGGGCTGCTTTCTCTGCATCAATTGCTGCCCGTCTGGCTTCACGTTCTGCAGCCCGTTTTGCCCTCAGCGCTTCCCGTTCTGCCTTCTTTGCCTCACGCTCCAGCTTGCGCTGCTGGCGCCGGAGCTCGCGGGCAGCCTTGCGCAGAGCCCGCTTCTCCTTGCATGTGAGCTTCTTGCCATCCTTGGGCAGTTGCACCTCAACGAATCCGTCGTCGGAGTGGTTCTCTAAACCCTCTATGCCAAGCTGACTGCCTTCGGCGCCACTAACGGAAAGTGCGGCGGCAAGAGAATCGAGCCGTGCCTTGGCTGCATCCCGCTCCATGGCAAGCGAATCAAGTGTTGCATTGTGCGCATCAATTACTGGCGCAACCACAGCAGAGGAATCATCCTTTGACAGCGGCCCTGGCTTCAGGGTCGCAAGGGAATCTATGATAATTTCGCCCTCTGGATTGAAGGCACTGGATATCCCCATGGTAGAATCGGCAGCCATGCGGCTCATCTCCTCCTGACGGGCGGCCTCAATAGAGTCACGGCGCGCCTGCTCCAGGCGGTTCTGCTCTGCACGTTCCGCAATCTGCTTGAAGATATCCTTCATGTAATCCTTGTAATAGAGGTCTGTACGCTTGAACACAGGCAACTTGATAGTCGCATATGATGCCCGTCTGGAGCTCCTAAGGGAGCGTTTCGTAACATCAAAACGACTCTTGGGCTGCTCCTCCTGGCGCCACTTGAACCCTTTCAGGCGCTGCTTGTCCACAGGCAGATTATACACCGGATAGGCGTCGCTGTTGATCTGCTCGTAGTATTTGAGCTTCTCCGCCACCCCGTCCTTCATGGTGACCATCATGAACTGGGCCTGCTTGGAATTCAGGATTGTGATAACACTGTCCTCCTGCATATAGAACATGGCGTTCACCCCGCCCAACGCATCGTAACGGCGCAGAGTGTTATCCTTATTGAAGTAGCCAAGCATCTCAGTGGCCTTTATCTGGTCAAAATGAACAGTATCCTCCTGACTGATGATCATTGCGTTACCATGTATGTTAGCCCTGTCAAAAGCATTGTCGCGCATCTGCGCTATTACCTGCTCTCCACTGAGCTGGTGACGGTTGTCGTTCCAGATAACGGGGTCTTCGTACATCCTTAGCAAGGTATCCAGCTGCGAGAAATAGAGAGAGTCGCAACGCGCCTGAAGGTCGGTGCGATATATAAGTGCATGACGATAGCCTTTGACAAACCTCAACTTGGTGGTATCCTGAGGTCCCATTGCCGCCAGCGAATCGGGCACAGCCAGGGAATCTGCCACTGCCATGGTATCGATGGGCATGAGGGCTCTTTCCGGTTGTGGAAGGCCGCCGGCCACCCAGGGATCTGCCCGTTGCTCTTCAGCAGGCGGGGCTACCTGTGCAATAACTTCTCCGGGATCCGGTGCAGGATGTGTTACTTCTCCGGGCTGCAACCCGTCACCCATAGCCAGGGAATCGGCCGCCTGAAGCGGTTCCAAACGGGCGAGGCTGTCCTTCTCTGCCTGAATCCGGACTGCTTCCAGACTGTCCCTGAGCCGCTTTTCTGCCAGTTCTTTACGTTTTTTGTACGCTATATATTCCGGCAATTTTTCGATGGCCTCCTTGCGTTCCTGCTCCTTTTTCTCCAAGGCCTTTTTCTCGGCCTCGCCTATTGCATCAAAATTAACCTGCTGCAGCGCCTGCTGGCTGTCCTGGATCAACTCCTCAGGGATATCGCACATCCTCCTGGTATAGAACATCAGAGTGTCGGCCCGGCAAAAAAGGGTATCTATCTTATTGTCTGAATCCTCCCCTACATACACCGCAGCGGGGTCCAGGAAAAGAGTGGCGTATATGTTGTTTACAGTATCAAACCATACATTGCCGGCATCCGATACAAAGTAGGTATTGTTGAGAGAATCCAGCAACTGCACATTACGGCGCATCAGACCGCGACGGTTGTGCTGGTAATAATACATCGTATCGCACCATCCCTCATAGTCGTGGTTGTTCATGTAGACGTCGGTATCGAAATATACCACGCCGGAGTCCTGCTGATACCAGCCGTATTCCCCACGCATATACATCTCGTCCTTCCACATCTGGGTCTTCTTCCCAAAGTAGGCCTTCTTCTGGTTGGTGTCGTAATCGAGGGTCGTTGTCTTGATAAACAAACTGTCGGTGAACATCTCCACGTTGTCCTCAAAACGGCAGATACCGGTCTTTGCATCGTAGGTGCCACGGTCGCTCTCGATCACCTCCCCTTTGGATGTCTTCATCGCCCCGCCGAAAGAGAATTTGGCCACACTGTCTGCGGTATTATAGTCGAGGTACCTGGTACGGAGGGTGTTCTTCTCCTTGTCGTGAACCTCCACCACCTCCCCACGGAAGCGGGCGACGTTATCATCTGCATAATAAATGACATTATCGCTGGTAACCACAGTCTTGTCCTGCACAAGTTTGACGTTGTGATATGCCTCGACCTGGTTCAGGTTCACGTTCCAGATTGCAGAATCGCAAAACATATAGGCTCCGTTGTGAAAGAAGGTGGCGGGCCCTTTCACCTCGCGGAATTCCCTTTTGCCCGGGCGCTCAAATACACGTGCATACTCCGCATTGAGCAGGGTAAGCAGGCTGTCCTTGTCCTTGTTCCTGCTCCGGCGCTTGGTGGCAGCCTCAGGGCTGTAGGCCAGCAAGAGGAACAGAGCCAGGATAATAAAGATGTATTTAGCCGGGCTAATTCTCATCCACAAACTTACAACCGCCAAACAGCGGATCTATCTTGATATGGGTTGTTTTTTTCTTCTCCTTGACAAAATCATCTATGGACTTGCGGGCGTTCTTCTCGTTAGCCATGTCCACAAGGGCGTCGTAGTCGGTATCAAAAGATGCAACGTGTGCCTGGGTCAGCTCATCCAGACGTACTATCTTGTAAATTGTATGGCCGTTGCCCTCGTTGTCAAGCGACTCAAACGGCTCGGAAATCTCACCCACCTCCATCTCTTTAATCACGGCATAGTCGGCAGGGTTCAGGCGGTCTTTCTCAAAGTGGGAGCTGCCGCTGTATTCATCCACCATCATGCCCCCGTTGGTGCGGGTCTTGAAATCCTCAGAATTGCTCCATGCCGCCATCTCAAAGGTTGTCTTGCCCTCCTGTATGGCAGAGCGGATACTGTCCAGGCGCGCAAATGCAGCGTTACGGTCAGAAGATGTATAGGTTGGCTTGATCAGGATGTGCCGGGCATTGAACATATCCCCCGATTTCTCTATCATCTGGATGATGTGATAGCCGTCCGGGGTCTCAACTATCTGCGACACCTGACCCACCTTGAGCGACATTGCAGCGTCGGAAAACTGCGGCCAGTAAATGGTCTTGGAACGCATGCCGAGTTCTCCTCCGCGGGTGGCACTGCCGGGATCCTGGGAATAAAGACGGGCCAGTGAGGCAAACTTCTCCCCGGCGATGACCCTCTCCCGCAAATCCAGCAACTTCTCTTTCACCACCATTGCCGCTGCCTCCTTGTTGGGATACAACACTATCTGGCGGAGCCTGTATTTGGTGGGAATCATTGGCAGGTCCTCCGCAGGAGTCTCTTCGCAAAGGGTTTTTACATCCCCGGGAGTCAATTTAGGGATATCGCTGTAAACCTTCTGCTGCATCTGCTGGATGAGCAACTGCTCACGTAAGGTCTCTGTCCAATCTGCTTTTATCTTGTAGATAGGCTTCTTGAAATACTCCTCGGTCTCCTTCTCCCCGCCCAGGCTGTTCATAACCTGGTTCAGGCGGGAGTTCACCTGCTCCTTTACCTGCTCGTCCGTAACGGTAAGTGAGTCCAGACGGGCCTGGGTGAGGAACAACTTTGAATTGACCAGGTTTTCAAGAATCTGGCAGCGGGAGTTGGCATCCACGGGGTAGCCGCTCGCCTGCATCATCCGGACCTCGTCCTCTATATCCGAAAGGAGAATCATGTCGTTTCCCACGACAGCCACCGATTTGTCTATGAGGCCGTTCTCGTAAACCTGGGCGTGCATCACCAAAGATGCGGCAGTGAGCATTACGGAGCAGGCCAATATCGATAGGGACCTGTTATTCATCAACATTATAGATAGTTAGTTTATTGGACTCGATACCCTCCTGCAGCAGTTCCTGTTCCAGTTGTGTCAGGAGATCCTGCTTGCGGTTGATAAGAATCGCATCTTTTATCGTTTGCTTGCAATAATCATACGGAGCGAGGCTCCCCACGGGAATCTTTTCTGTGAGGAATATGAAATAATCTTTGCCGTCACCCACCTTGATATACTTGTTGGCGCCGCGGAAGATGGTCTCGCAGCTCTCTGCATCCAGCCCCGGCACCGACTTGGCAATGGTGGGCATAGCCATCCAGGCGCCGCCAAACTCATCATAACGCTCTGCATAAGAGCGGCACACTTCGCGCAGTTCCTCCACCTTTTCCCCGTCGGTGACATCGTATGCCTTCTTTATCTCCTTGTAATGGGGAGAGTTCTGCGAGAGTGTAATCATGCGCGCCTTAGCAATGATGTAGGGATACTTGTAATTGCCGCTGTGGCTGTCGTAATAGGCCCTCATCTCCTCGTCAGTAACTGTGGTATCGAGCCGTGCCCCGATGTAGTTGTGCTCAAAACGATAGTTGAGCAGGTTGCTGCGGTAATCCTCCACCTCAGCGGTGATATCCTTCTCATCTGCAGAGAGCACCTCCTCTGCCTTCATCAGCTTCAGATGGGCCAGGGCCCACGTTTTGACATATTGCTCCACCATGGCAGAACTGTCTTCAGCAGAGATGCCCTGCGGAAGCAGGCGCTCGATATCCTGCTTGTAGAGGATATGGTCGCCCACCATGGCAATGCGGTCGCCTTCTTCAATTTTGCAACCTGCAACAGCCAGCACTGCAAGCAGTATGAGCAATAAACGTCTCACCGGAGATTATCTGGAGTAGTTGGGAGCTTCGCGGGTGATGGTCACATCGTGAGGATGGCTCTCTGCCATACCGGAGGCGGTAATCTTCACAAACTTGGCCTCGTGCAGCGCCTCCAGGTTGCGGGCGCCGCAATAACCCATACCGGCTTTCAGACCACCGACCAGCTGATAAACCACCTCTGCAAGGGTCCCCTTGTAAGGGACCTGGGCCACGATACCTTCCGGCACGAGCTTCTTGATATCCTCTTCCATATCCTGGAAGTAGCGGTCCTTGGAGCCTTTCTGCATGGCCTCCAGCGAGCCCATTCCGCGATACGACTTGAACTTGCGGCCGTTGAGGATGATGGCCTCGCCGGGAGCCTCTTCAACGCCGGCGAACAGCGAGCCGGCCATAATGGAGCTTGCACCTGCCGCGAGGGCCTTTGTGATATCGCCGGAATAGCGGATGCCGCCGTCAGCGATAACGGGGATGCCACTCCCCTTGAGTGCGCCTGCAACATTGAGCACGGCGGTGAGCTGGGGCACGCCGATACCGGCGATTATACGGGTAGTACAGATTGAACCGGGGCCGATACCCACCTTGACTGCATCAACACCGCACTCCTTGAGCGCGATTGCAGCCTCGGCGGTGGCGATGTTGCCGGCAACTATCTGCACGTGAGGGAACGCCTTGCGAATCTTCTTGATGGTCTCAAGCACAAATACCGAATGACCGTGGGCGGTATCGAGCACAATGGCGTCGGTGTCCACAGCCACCAGCTGCTCCACATTGTCTATGCTGTGGGAGTTGATGCCCACCGCAGCAGCCACCAGCAGGCGGCCTTTGCTGTCTTTGCTGGCCTCAGGATTGTTCTTGATCTTGGTGATATCCTTGTATGTGATAAGGCCTATGAGCTTGCCTTCCTTATCCACAACGGGGAGCTTCTCCACCTTGGAACGCATAATTATCTCGGTCGCTGCGGGAATGTCTGTATCAGGGCCGCAGGTGACAAGATTCTCACGGGTCATGACTTCGCTAACCGGACGGCTGAGGTCGTGCTGGAAGCGGAGGTCGCGGTTTGTCACGATACCCACCAGATAACCAGCTTCATCCACAACCGGGATGCCGCCGATATGATTCTGGGCCATCAACTTGAGGGCATCGCCCACCGTGCGGTCA
>JAFSUF010000095.1 GCA_017445425.1 Bacteroidales bacterium
ACTCTCAACCAATGCCAATGCCGAATCATTCAACGCTAAAGTCAAAGCATTCAGATCCTCCCTGAGAGGAGTATCAGATATTAACTTCTTCCTCTTTAGATTACAGAAAATCTATGCTTGAAACACAGGGTTTTCCCGGTGACCCCGTATAGCTAGGCACTCGCTCGTCTGGCCAGCAAATAATCGCGTAGCAGACAGAATGCTTCGGGCAATATCTCGCCCCACTTTGTGAGGCTTTGATATAAGGCCGAACAAAGAAGGGGATCTGGGGGCGCGGGATTCAGTTTATGCTGACAGGGTGCAGCAAAGCGAAGCCCTGAAGCATCCCGCGATTGCCAGAAGCATTGCTGTCGCGAAGCATTTGCCGGGCTGTTGTGGGCATAAGGAATTCTCGTTGGCGATTAATCTTGACTGGAATCCCCTCGAATATGCCCCTTATAATTGGTTCTATCGCCATTGATGGCATCTCCATCTCTATTAAGGCACCATATAAAAAGACTAAACCCGCGTGTTTGATTACTCAGGGACACACGGGGATTCCATTTGCAAAGTTATACATATTCTCTATATTTGCAAATATATTCGTAGAGGGAGGAGATATGAAGTATCAGGATTACGAAGTAGCCTTTTCTTCTGCAAGGCTGAGCAAATATGTAATGGTATGTGGGGGTGACACTACTGCAGCATTGACATTATACCGTAGCAACATTCAGTTATGCCAAAAATTTTATGGGCTACTCAACGTATTTGAAGTTGTCTTACGAAATGCCATTAATGAGCATTTCAGGTTATATTATTCTGATTCAGACTGGATTTGTAACCAGTTAGGTAAAGGCGGCCTTCTTGAGTCTTACCCGCAAAGCAATCTTGTCCGACAGACTATCACAACTTTGCTTGCTTCAAGAAGATACACAAACGACCGGGTAGTATCATCGGTCTCGTTAGGTTTTTGGACTTATCTCTTCACTAAAGTTCCATACCAACGTGGTGGAAGGTCTCTTTTACAGATATTCCCATTAAAGTCCAAAGGGCTTGGGCAACGGGCAATATTCAATGAACTTCAATCAATCAAGTCTTTTCGTAACCGGATAGCGCACCATGAGGCCATTTGCTTTGACAGTACAGGCGCAAAAAGCACCACACCGGCTAAGGATTACTATGCTTTAATACTGAAGTATGTACGGTTTCTGGGATATGATGAATCCCATCTGTTCTATGGCCTTAATGTATTACCAGACAAGGTTCTGCATAAGATAGATACACTTTAACAATATAAAACGAGGGCAACCACCCGGCTGCCCTCGCTACTTCTTCTAGAAAGAGAAACTACTTCTTGCAGCAAGGTTTTACGAGGCCGCACCAGATGCCGGCAGCGCAGAGGGCTCCGACGAACGGACCTACGATGAAGATCCAAAGCTGGTTGAGAGCATCACCACCCTGGAATACTGCAGGAGCGATAGAGCGTGCAGGGTTGACGGAAGTTCCGGTGTAGTGGATCCCTACCAGATGGATGAGAACAAGTGCAAGACCGATTGCAAGGCCTGCGAAATTGCCGGCGCCCTTCTCAGAATCGGTAGTGCCGAGCACAACCAGAACAAAGATGCAGGTGAGAACTATCTCGGCGATGAGGCCGGTGGTAACGCTCACACCTGCCTGACATGCATTGGCGCCTGTAGTGGTGCCGAGTGCAGCCTCAGGGCTGGTAGCAACCAGTGCATAGAGGATTGCGCTACCGATGAAGGCACCGATTACCTGGAACAGCATGTACATAAGCGCGTCCTTTGCGCCCATACGGCCGGAAACCCAGCAACCCAGGGTAATGGCGGGGTTGATGTGGCAGCCGCTGATGCCGCCGATAGTGTAAGCCATAGCCACTACTGCCAGACCAAATGCCATAGCAGTACCTACAACCGATGCGGTGTCAGCGCCGCAATTAAGACTGACAGCTGCGCCGCAGCCGAGGAGTACGAGCACCATTGTGCCCACCATTTCTGCTAAATACTTTTTCATAATATTAGTTTTTGTATGAAAGCTTGTACCTGATTAAACAAATGTAATAAAAATATTGAAAAAGTGTATCTTCGCGACGTAATATAAGACCTCTAATGAAGAAGAAACAGCTGCTGCTCGGCGATGAAGCCATCGCACTTGGAGCGATCAATGCCGGGATTGTCGGCGCCTATGCATACCCCGGTACCCCCTCGACAGAAATCACAGAATATATACAGAACAGCCCTGAGGCCAAGGCCAACAACGTCTTTTGCAAGTGGTGCGCAAATGAGAAAACCGCAATGGAGACGGCACTCGGCGTATCTTATGTGGGCCGTCGTGCCATAGTATGCATGAAGCACGTGGGGATGAACGTAGCTGCCGACGGCTTTGTAAACGGAGCCATGGCCGGCCCCAACGGCGGAGTGATAGTGGTGGTTGCTGACGACCCCAGCATGCACTCCTCCCAGGGCGAGCAGGATACCCGCTTCTACGCCAAGTTTGCCTTTACACCGCTGCTCGAGCCCTCCAATCAGCAGGAGGCTTACGACATGATGGCCTACGGCTTTGAGCTTAGCGAGAAATACCGCATCCCGGTGCTGATGCGCGTAACCACACGCATGGCGCACTCCCGCGCAGTTGTGGAATACGACGATACCATCCAGCCCCGCAAGCCGCTCTCCTACCCCGAGCCCTCCAACACATGGATTTTGCTGCCGGTGAATGCCCGCCAGGCATACCCCATCCTGCTGGACAAATACGCAAAGCTGGAGCAGCTCTCAGAGGAGACAGATCACAATGTATATTACGACGGCCCCGACCGCAGCATGGGCATCATAGCAAGCGGAATCGCATACAACTACTTGCGTGAAAACGTGGGCGGAGAATGTCCATGGCCGATACTCAAGATAACCCAGTATCCTCTTCCCAAAGAGAGAATCCGCGCCCTCGCCACCGAGTGCAAGAAGATTATGGTGATGGAAGAGGGCCAGCCGTTCATAGAGGAGCAGGTTGCAGGAATCCTGGATTCCGGCTGCGAGATAGTCGGCCGCCTGACAGGCGATCTGCCGCGAGTCGGAGAGCTCAACCCCGACAGCGTCCGCGCAGCATTGAAACTGGCGCCCCGCGAGGTCAACGCCCCTTCACAGAACGTCGTGCCCCGTCCGCCGGCCTTCTGCCAGGGGTGCGGCCACCGCGACCTGTTTGCCGCCCTAAACGAGGCTATGGAGCGCTGGGACAACCACCGCGTATTCAGCGATGTAGGCTGCTACACCCTCGGCTACCTGCCCCCCTTCAAATCAATCTGCTCTTGCGTTGACATGGGCAGCGCCATCACCCTAGCCAAGGGCGCTGCAGATGCGGGTTACTATCCCGCTATCGGCGTGATTGGCGACTCCACCTTTGCCCACTCCGGCATCACCGGCCTGCTGGATGTTGCCAACTGCAACTCCAACGTCGTGATTATTATTTCCGACAATGAAGCCACCGGCATGACCGGCGGACAGGAGGCTGCCGGCACCGGCAAGATAGACCAGATATGCGTTGCGGTGGGCATTGACCCTGCACACGTCCGCGTGGTGGTTCCCCTTCCCAAGAACATGGAACTTATCCGCCAGATGATTGACGAAGAGATTGCATATCAGGGCCCTTCAGTGATTATTTCCCGCCGCGAGTGCATGCAGACGGCAAAACGTCACGCCGCAGCACGCCGTGCGGCAGAATCCAAAAAGTAACGCGCCATGAAAAAAGATATAATTTTAGCAGGAGTTGGCGGACAGGGCATCCTCTCGATTGCCGCCGTAATAGGTCACGCCGCAATCAAAGAGAATCTATACATCAAACAGGCCGAGGTGCACGGCATGAGCCAGCGTGGCGGTGACGTCCAGTCCAACCTGCGCCTGAGTTCAGAGCCCATCGCGTCCGATTTGATTGCACGAGGCTGCGCCGATATAATAATCTCCCTGGAACCGATGGAAGCTCTGCGCTACCTTCCGTTCCTCGCAGCCGACGGCTGGATTGTGACCAACACCACCCCGTTCGTAAATATCCCTAATTATCCCGACCAGGAAGCGGTGCTGGGCGAACTCAAATCGCGCAAGAATGTGATTCTGCTGGATGTGGACGCTACCGCAAAGGCAGCCGGCAACCCGCGCGGCAGCAACATCGCCCTGCTGGGCGCATGCAGCGGCATCCTGGGCATCGAGTCCGACAAACTTGAAGCCGGCATACGGGAGCTCTTTGCCCGCAAGGGGGAAGCCATCGTAGAGGCCAACCTCGCCGCCTTCCGTGCCGGCCAGAAAGCAGCGATGCTGTAAGCATCCATTATTCTTTCTTCAGCTCTATTGCCGGATTGGTCTTCGCAGCCTTGAGCACCTGCCAGATAACGGAGACAAAGGCAATGGCTCCGGAAAGGAGCACGGCTACCACAAAGATCCACCAATAGCCTTCCAGCCGGTAAATAAAGTCTTTCAGGTATTCCTGGGCCGCATAGACGGCGATCGGGATGCCGATGACGCTAGCAATTCCAACGAGCACCATATAGTCCCGGATGGTTCTCCGGGCTTCGGAGTCAACCGTTCCGCCAAAGACCTTCCGCACTGCAATGTCGCGGCTCTTTTCATCGGCGTAATAGGTACTCATGGCCACAAGCCCCAGCAGAGCGATGATAATGGACAGGAGCATGTAGATTTCCACCAGCCTCATATTGTTGCGGG
>JAFSUF010000096.1 GCA_017445425.1 Bacteroidales bacterium
CGGCGCACCTCGATGTCCTTGAATTCAGGGCACCGGGAAGTATGGAGTATCGTACCGCCCAGATTGATGATCTTGGAAACCGATTTGGACTCCATAGGCACAAAATCGCCCTCTATGAGGCCCTGATAGCCACGCATAATGCCCACAACGTCCAGTTGGTAGAATATAGCCGTGCGGACCACCGCGCGGATTGCAGCGTTCATACCAGGGGCGTCCCCGCCCGAGGTGAGCAGCGCTATCTTATTGATTGTCTTTTTCATATCGCTATTTTATGAATTGCTGGTACGCAGCCACCGCCAGGGCGTCACAACGCTCGTTTTCGGGATGGCCGGCGTGTCCCTTTATCCAGTTGAATGTTACGTGATGTTTGTTATATATCTGCAAAAAGCGCTTCCAAAGATCCGGATTGGCCTTCTTTGCGAAGTCCTTCCTGACCCAGTCCCAAAGCCACCCTTTGGTGATGGCATTCACCACATAAGAAGAGTCGCTGTATACCTGGACATCGGCATTATCCCACTTGATGGCCTCCAGACCCACAATCACCGCCAGCAGTTCCATCCTGTTGTTGGTGGTCTGCTCGAAGCCTTCTGACATCTCCTTTTCATAGTCGCCGCACCGAAGCACCACTCCATAGCCACCCGGCCCGGGATTGCCGGAGCAGGCACCGTCGGTGTAGAGATATATGGTGGGACGCTGCATTACTCGGGGAGATATGTCCTGTCGGGAGCGTTCTTGGTCTCGAATACGTTTATTTTAAGAGGATTTGCGGTAATCTCCTGATAAGTAGCGCGGTGCTTGCACACATCCACCGCCATAAACAGCGCATACAGCATCGAGCGGGGACTTGCCAGATTCTTGCCTGCTATATCATATCCGGTACCGTGGTCCGGCGATGTGCGCACCACCGGCAGGCCGGCAGTGAAGTTGACACCCTCGTCAAAAGCAAGTGTCTTGAAGGGAATCAGGCCCTGATCGTGATACATTGCCAGGACGGCATCAAACTTTTCATACTGGTTGGTACCGAAGAATCCGTCGGGAGAGAACGGTCCGAAAGCCAGGATGCCTTCGCGGTTGGCAGCCTCCACGGCAGGGGCAATGATCTCTATCTCCTCGCGGCCAAGGGTACCGCCGTCGCCGGCATGCGGGTTGAGCCCAAGCACGGCGATTTTAGGTTTTTCCCTGCAGAAGTCGCTCTTGAGCGAAGCGTTCATAACCTTGAGCTTGGAGACTATCAAATCGGGATTGAGCACTTCCGACACCTTTGCCAGCGGAGTATGGTTGGTGGCAACACCCACCTTCAGGCGCTCGCTGCACATAAACATCAGCCCTTTGCTGTCGGGGAACTGACTCTCCAGATATTCTGTATGGCCGGGGAATGCGAAGCCCGACTCCTCCATAAGATGCTTGTTGATAGGAGCGGTCACCAGGGCATCTATAGAGCCGTTTTTAAGATCCTCCACAGCCGCCTTAAGAGAGGCAAACGCAGCGGTGGCACCCTCTTTGGTGGCCTGCCCGAACTCGATGTTGAAAGTGTCGGGGACGCAGTTTACAATATTGACTCTCTTGGCCTTGGCGTCTGCAGCAGAAGCCACCACATTGGTGCTGAGCTGCTCCGCCTCTTCTATAAGCTTTTTGTTGAAGCCGAACATTTTGGAAGAACCGTAGACCACCGGGATAAACATATCCATCATCCTGGGGTCGGCCAGGGCTTTGATTATAACTTCGTATCCTATTCCGTTGGAATCACCCTGAGTGATTCCTATTGTGAGCATTTTTGACATTTTTTCAATTCTGTATCAGGGCAAATATAGCTATAAATTTTTAACTTTGGTTTTTGTATGAGCGGGTACATACTGGACAAAGAGATAACCTATTTGCCGGGAGTCGGGCCCAAACGGGCGCAGCTTCTGGAAAAGGAACTTGGCATACGCACGTTCAGGGATTTGCTCTACACCTTCCCCTTCAGGTATGTAGACCGCAGCAAGTTCTATGCAATCAGCGAGATAGACTCCACCTCCGCCTACATACAGCTGCGCGGCGCCATCAAGAGCGTCTCGCTGGCCGGAAACGGCAAGGGCACCCGGCTGATAGCCATTCTGGGCGACGGCACCGGTTATATAGAGCTTGTCTTTTTCAAGGGAATAAAGTGGATGCAGGAGAAACTCAAGGTGGGCGAAGAGTACATCGTGTTCGGAAAACCCTCTGTCTTTAACGACCGCTTCAATTTTGTCCATCCCGAGATAGAACCTGTTTCAAAGGCGGCATCCGTCTCCGGACCCACAATCACAGGCGTATATTCCAGCACCGAAAAACTCCAGAGCGGAGGCATCTCCAACAAATCTTTCACGATGATGCAGCGGCGCCTGGCAGAGATTGTGGCCGGCACCATACAGGAGACACTCCCCGGGTGGTTCCTCCAGGAAAAGAAGTTGATACCGCTGGAGCGGGCCTTGCACGACATCCATTTCCCGCCAGATATGTACGCGCTGGAACAGGCCCGCAGCCGGCTCAAATACGAAGAACTGTTTTACCTGCAGCTGGCCCTTGTCAAACAGAAATTCATAAAGATGCGCGAGGGCAGCGGCGTGGTCCTGGCCCGCCTGGGCGATGCCTTCAACTATACCTACAGTCACCTTCCCTTCCCTCTTACCGGCGCGCAGAAACGTGTCTTGAAAGAGATCCGGGCCGATGTCACCAGCGGAAAGCAGATGAACCGCCTGCTGCAGGGCGACGTGGGCAGCGGCAAGACCATGGTGGCCCTTTTCTCTGCCCTTCAGGCCATTGACAACGGCTATCAGGCCTGCATCATGGCCCCCACCGAAGTGCTGGCCGTGCAGCATTACAACGGCCTGCAGAGATACATCAATCCCGATATCGTGAAGATAGCGCTGCTCACCGGC
>JAFSUF010000097.1 GCA_017445425.1 Bacteroidales bacterium
AAGCAAGTCTTGGAAATTTGTTCTTGACATTTTGGTTCTTGTTTGTTTTTGTTTTTTCTCTTTTCATCAATACGAGGGTAGCAATCTTATGGACTGGTCTCCCGTATTTTCCGCAGCAGTACAAACTATGGGTAGCAAAAAGATTGGTCCCGTAATTTTAGGATAGCTGCTGTGCGTAATGTAAATCAGTGTTAATGTTAACGTTTGCTGAACTGGAAACGTCTACGTGCACCAGGCTGTCCAGGTTTCTTTCTCTCGACCTCGCGTGCATCGCGGGTGAGGAAACCGTTGGACTTGAGTACCGGACGGTAAGCCTCGGTGTCCACTTTGCAAAGTGCGCGTGCAATTGCAAGGCGGAGAGCCTCTGCCTGACCTTTGATTCCGCCGCCATCAAGGTTAGCCTTGATGTCGAAAGAAGCGAGAGTATCGGTAACCTCCATCGGCTGACGGACGATGTAACGGAGAGTATCCTCTTTGAAATACTCGTCCATAGGGCGGTCGTTGATGGTGATGTTGCCTTTACCGGTGCTTACATAAACGCGAGCAACAGCTGATTTACGTCTTCCAAGGGCGTTAATTACTTCCATGCTTCGCTAATAGGTTAAATTTCGTTAAGGGTAATGGTTTTAGGATTCTGCGCCTGGTGAGGATGTTCGCTGCCTATATAAAGATACAGGTTCTTGAACTGCTTCTCGCCAAGACGGGTACGGGGGAGCATTCCGCGGACGGCGTGCTCGAGAACGGCCAACGGTTTGCGTGAGAACAGCTCCTTGGGGGTGGTGAAACGCTGACCACCGGGATAACCGGTGTGGCGTACATACACCTTGTCTGTCATCTTCTTGCCGGTGAGGCGGACTTTGTCGGCGTTGACGATGATTACATTGTCACCGCAGTCTGCATTGGGCGTGAAGTTAGGTTTGTTCTTGCCGCGGAGCAAGATTGCAACCCTGCTTGCCAGACGTCCCAGGACCTGATCGGTAGCATCAATGACAACCCACTCTTTCGAGGAGTTCTCTTTGTTGACCGACTTGGTCTTGTAACTTAAAGTGTCCACAGTCTTGTTGATTTTAATGGTTAATATTTAATGTGTTGCGGCCCAGTTTAGTCTGGGGGGCTGCAAAGGTAGATATTTTTTTCAAAGTGGCAAAAATATGTTACTTTCGCACCCCGTGAGGATAGCAGACATAGATTTTGGCGAGCGGCCGCTGTTCCTGGCGCCCATGGAAGATGTTACCGATGCATCGTTCCGGTATATCTGCAAAAAGTTCGGCGCCGCCATGGTTTACACCGAATTCGTCTCCAGCGACGCCCTTGTGCGCGACGTCCCCAAATCCATCCAGAAACTCACCATCTACGATTACGAACGCCCCATCGGCATCCAGATTTACGGTCATCTGCCAGACGCGATGGTCGATTCTGCCGTAAAGGTCGAGGCCTTCAATCCGGATGTAATCGACATCAACTTCGGCTGCCCGGTAAAAAAGATTGCCGGTCGCGGTGCGGGGAGCGGCATGATGCGCGAGCCCGACAAGATGGTGGAGATCACCCGCCGGGTGGTGGAGGCGGTGCACACCCCCGTCACGGTAAAGACCCGGCTGGGCTGGGACAACGACTCCAAGATTATTGTGGAGCTGGCGGAACGGCTCCAGGATGCGGGCATCAGCGCCCTCACCATCCACGGCCGCACCCGCGCCCAAATGTATAAGGGGGAGGCCGACTGGACCCTGATCGGGGCGGTGAAGGACAACCCCAGGATGCACATCCCCATCATAGGTAACGGCGACATCCGCACCCCGCAAGAGGCAAAGGCCGCCTTTGACCGCTACGGGGTGGATGCGATAATGGTGGGGCGCGCAAGCTTTGGCCACCCCTGGGTGTTCCGCGAAATGCGGCATTACCTCGATACGGGGGAAGAGCTCCCGCCAATGTCGGTGGCGGAGCGCATCACCCTTGCAAAGGACCATCTGGCAAAGTCGGTAGAGATCAAAGGGGAGCGCCGCGGCGTTTACGAGATGCGGCGGCACCTGAGCTGCTATTTCAAAGGTTTGGAAAATTTCAAGGAAACCCGTATGAAATTAGTAACTTTGACCGACATTGACGCACTGTACGAAACGTTGGATTTCATAGGCCGCAACTGGCAATAGATATATGGCAAACCTTGGTAACATATTCGCTTTTCCATACGCCGCTGCGCTCGCCCTGCGCAATATGGCATACGACAAAGGGTGGTTGAAAAGCGTTAAGTTCGATAATGTATACATTCTCTCTTTTGGCAACATCACCGTTGGCGGCACCGGCAAGACGCCTCACGTGGAGATGTTTATCCGCGAACTGCTGGACAACGCCTGGCGCGTGGCTGTGGTATCGCGCGGTTACGGCCGCAAGCAGCCTAAAACCAGCCGCTTTGTAGAGATTGACAGCAATGTGGAGGATGTAGGCGACGAGCCGCTGCAGATCAAGCGCAAGTTCCCCAATGTGAAGGTGGTGGTAGACAAGGACCGCGTACGGGCAATCAACATGCTAATGGCACTCCCCTTTGGTGACGTGCCGGAGGTGATATTGCTGGACGATGCCATGCAATACCGCCGCCTGATTCCTACCCGTCAGATTACCCTCATCAATTATAACAGGCCTGTCTTCAAAGACAGCCTGCTCCCCTTTGGCCGCCTGCGCGACCTCCCCAGCCAGCTGCGCCGCGCCGACACGGTGATCATCACCAAGTGCCCTCCATTCCTGAACGAGTGGGAGAAGCAGCAGGTTATCGCCGCCAACCGCATCAACCCCAATCAGAAGGTATTCTTCACCGACATCCGTTATTTTGATCCGGTACCGGTTTTCGAACAGGGGAACAAACGCTACGTTTATTCCAAAGAGGCTATCCTTTTCACCGGTATCGCCAACAGCGATATGCTGCGCCACCACGTCAGCGCCCGCTACCCCCGTAACTACCATATAGAGTTCGGCGACCATCACGTATTTTCTCCACGCGACATCGCCCAGATAGAGAAATTCGCCAGGAAGCGCCCCCAGGCCATCGTGCTCACCACAGAGAAAGACGCCCAGCGTATCCGCTGCAACGGCGCGGTAAGCGAAGCTCTCAAAGAGCGCGTATTCTACATACCTATTGAGACTGGTATGGTAGAAGACGAATCCACCGAGGGGCTGTTTGCCGTGAAACCTCCCGTCATTGCCGGAAAGTAACAACCCGTCCTTGCCGGCGCAGCCGCAATCCAAGCCATGGTAATAAACATCATCGCCATACTCCTTGCCGTCGCTGGCCTTGTGGGGTGCATCCTTCCGGTTCTCCCAGGCCCTCCAATCAGCTGGGGAGCCCTGCTACTGCTCTATTTCTTCGGGAACGGAGAGATGTCGCCGGAGTTCCTGCTTATCTGGTTAGGCATCACCATTGTCGTCACCATTCTGGATTATGTGGTGCCGGCGCAGTTCACCCGTATCACTGGAGGCTCCAAAGCTGCCGGCCGCGGCTCATTGGTGGGACTCTTTGCGGGACTCATCTTTTTCCCGCCGTGGGGGATGATAATCGGCGCCTTCCTCGGCGCCTTTGCCGCCGAGGTCATAATCAACCGCAAAGCCCTCGCCGATTCCATCAAACCGGCACTGGGCTCCTTCGCCGGCTTTATCGCCGGCACCTTCCTCAAACTCGTGGCCAGCGGCCTGATGTTCTGGTACCTGTTCAGATTCTTGAACTGACGCGAACGCCACCCGCCTGTCTTAGGTTGCCGGGCAGAAGCCTCCGCTTGCAAAGGGTACGTTGAACCAGATCGCTCAGTGCAGACGACCTTTATGATACTGGGCGCTGCCCAGACCCGCCGCTCCGTGCTGGCTATTCTGCCAGCCCACACGCGCTCTGCGCGCTCTTTCCTCATTCGCTACGCAGGATTGAGCGCAAGCGCACCATTAAATAAATGATAATAACCACATTAAAAAGACCGATACGCCCAACGTTTAAAAAAGTGCCTGTTTCATATTGACGAACGTGTCGTTATATGTGTGTTGCCAGGTCTTCGTATGGCAGCATTACTATCCTCGCAAGTTGACGTTTGGAGCAAAGATACTTTCGACGGAGTTGTTTTGCGACAGCAAGGCGCTGAGGAGCAGACAGGTCGCGAATGTTACCCGTACCATATAGAGCGAGCGCTATTTCACACCGGGCTGACCTAAGTTCGGAATCATTCAATCGCAATTCATTCCAATCCCCAAGATCTCGATCTATGTCATCGTCTTTATTCATAGACAAGAAATACAGGTACGACCTTGTGGTCTTTAGAAGTTGCTCTACCTCAGAAACAGCCACATAGTTCTCTGGCAGAATAACACCCTCATTGATAAGCCACCAGTCCGGTAGAGAAACTCTTGTGCGGCAAAGCTTACGAATTTCATTCAGTCCAAGATCTGCGACACGGCAGATACCGCCAGGCTGGCGATTATCATATTTACCATCTCCACCATCTTTATTGCCAAATGTCTTATGTCTGAAATAGAGATTTCCTGTTCCCCAGGGGTAGAGATAATACATATCCAACCTCGCCTTAGTCGGATTCTTCACGACATACCCTATCAGCGTTTTCAGATAATCTACATCCTCCACGGGAATCACCTTGACAGGTAATCTGGAAAGACTTGCTCGCTGTTTATATACATCGGCGTTATATTTTCCTGTGAAGCGCAACGTACATATCGCTACCCGGTTCATTGCCGCTTTAAAATCTGATTGATTTCTGAACAGAACCGACACAGACCGACCGTCGGAGCAAATGTGGTAATACAGACTGGCTTTCTCCATCCTCAGCAAATAATGGCCCTTACCCGGATAAAGACTTGCATTTGCATCTAACTTCTCACATTGGCGGACGATACCGGGCCATCCGTCAATGAACCTGATTGTAAAGGTTGACATTTTTTGTCTAATCGCCAAACCTAATCCGCACAACTAGTCTTTCCGCTCTTTTAACCGTTGAGCACCGGGAAATGGGCTGGATGTACTTCCTGCCGTGATATGTGTGCTCATTCCCGTTCTGTGGCTGTGGATTGAGCGGATCACTCGCAAAACCCTGTGGATGTACCCACCTTAACTATCTCAGGTTGCAGAGAGCGGCATCCAGAGCGCTTGCAGCCACCACACGTGCAACCTGCCAGGCAAAAAGGCCGCACAGGTAACACCGATGCCGGCGCTAT
>JAFSUF010000012.1 GCA_017445425.1 Bacteroidales bacterium
CACAACAAAAAAGAGAAGCGTACTGCTTCTCTTTTTTGTTGTGGGAGCTGAGGGAGTCGAACCCCCGACCCTCTGCTTGTAAGGCAGACGCTCTGAACCAACTGAGCTAAGCTCCCCTTGCCTTAAGCGGATGCAAATATATATCAATTTTTGAATCCACCAAAATTTATTTGCGGGATTCTTTGACAAGCCACTCAAATAGCGGCTGAAATCGCAAATCTCCGGTTGCATACATCTTCTCCGGATGGAACTGAATCCCTATGATACGGTAGCCCATTTCAAAACACTCAATGGCCTCTACAACAGAGTCCGGGGCCATTGCGGTAACCATAAAACCTTCCGCCACATCTTTAACAGCCTGGTGGTGGAAGGTATTTATACGTGTTGAACCTGTCTGGGTAAGCGCCGCAAGTCTGCTCCCCTCCTTAATGTAAACATTGTGGAAAGGATTCTCGTCATTTTTGCTCCTGTGCTGAACCGGGGACTGGGGAATCTGCGACGGTATATCCTGCCAGAGGGAGCCTCCGAATGCGACATTGATAACCTGGATGCCGCGGCAGATACCAAGAATGGGTTTGCGGCTGCGGGCGGTCATCCTGGCCAGCATCAGATCAAAAGTATCGCGCCTGGCATTGATTGTACCAATTCCTGGAAGAGGGCACTCTCCATAAAAACCAGGGTCAATATCCTCACCGCCTGTCATCACCACTCCGTCCACCTTGTCTAATATGGTTACCAGGGCGAGGGAATCGGTAATTATAGGGATGATGACCGGCACGCCTCCTGCAGCACAGACGGCTTCTATGTAGGCCTTATCCACCCTGCTGACGTCCCCGCCTGCCGCAGAGATGCCAATCAACGGAGCGCGGCTGCCGTGCGCCTGTCTTGGCGCAGAGCAGCCGCACATCGTGAATACTATAAGAAGTATGACGGAAAGGCGTTTCACGAACTACTTCTTGCTCAACTGAAGGTAATCGATACTGGGCATAGCTCCGTTTGCATTGTATAGACGGATTGTATTGAGACCTTTTTTGAGCCTGATTTCAACATTCACGGTCTGCCAGTTGTCGTTTTGCGAACCGGTGTCAAGGCCATCGACATTCTTGACCTCTTCGCCGTTCACGCAGAGCGTGAAACCGCAAGCACCATCTGCGGCATACCTTACAGTTGCCACATACTTGCCGCCACGACGGCTGTAAACGTTATCCCACTGCATCCAGTTGTCGGGATCTGAACCCAGCCCTGTAACGTACATCCCCTGTCCGGCTGAGTTGCTGGCCTTGTACAGAGGTGAAGATACGCCCTCTATTGTCGAAAACTTATTCATATATGACTCCTCGGCTTGATAAACGCTCTTCTCGATACGTTTTCCGGTGGCGAAAAATGCGGCCGAAGCGTGAGGCTGCAGAGAGACAGTATAAATACCGGATGCCGGCTTGTCAACATCCTTGTGGGAGAAACAATCGTAGAGTTTAACATCGCCCTTGAATCCGAGCGCATCCAAACTGACATCGATCGTGGCGGGTTCTTCTGAGAGATTCATAACCACTACGGCACGTTTGGGCCCCATTATACGCTCCATATCCTTAGCTACGACATAGACCTCCCCCTCTTTCTGAACGACGGGAGCGCCAAGGCCAAGCTTGTCCTGGTTCATAGCGATGAGGTCGGCGTTGAGCATCACCTCGCGGGAGGACTCGGGAACCTTGCGCATATCGCAGCCCATAATCAGGGGAGACGATGCAATACACCAGTATGCCATATGGGTAAGTTCCTCGTCGTGGCTCAGGGTAGCGTCGCTGCCGGGCCATTTGGAGCCGATCTCCAGCATATCGCAGTCATTGTAATGACCGTTGCGGGTGTATGCCTGCAAGTAGAGATTCTCATCGATGATATATTTCACGCGGGAGAACCAGGGACGGATGTCATAGGTTGTGCGCCAGGAGTTGGCCACATCCTCCGCCCAAGTGCCGGGGTAGCGCCAGCGGCAGATGTTGAAAATGATGTCCTTCTTGTCGCATGAGCGGATAGCCTTGGAAATCCTTGTATATTGCTCTTTCTCGTCCAGACCTGCGTGCTGGCCGCCGCAGAAGTCAATCTTGATGAAATCGTAATCCCACTCGTCGAAAAACAATTTGCAGTCATCCTCCTCGTGGCCGTAAAGACCAGTCCCAAGACCATAGGCGTACTTGTTTTCACTGCCGCAAGTATTGTCACCGGCATCGGTATAAATGCCCGCCTTGAGCCCGAGAGAATGGATATAATCTGCAACAGAGCGCATCCCCGACGGGAACAGCTGAGCGTTATACTGGAAATTACCGGCACTGTCACGAGGTGTCTGGAAGCCATCGTCTATATTAATGAACTTATATCCTGCATCGGCATAACCCAACTCCTTAACGGCGAGGGCCTGGTCTTTGACCAGGTCCTCGTTGATATTGAGCTGGAACGCATTCCAGAAACTCATTCCCATCGTGGGCGTATGATCTACCTCGTATTTGATGCTGTCGTCACAGGAGGCGGTCAGCAATAACGCTGTAAATATCGCCGCGAAGTAAATGATACTATTTCTCATTATTCAAATCTTTTGATAGTCATGCAGTCGATTGCCGGCATCTTGGCCTCACCATTGGAAAGACGGATAGTGTTCCATCCCTTCTTCAAGGTTACTTTTGTATTTGCAAGGTCCCATTCGATGTCTAGTCCGCAGACAATATTATCGAACTTATAGACCTCTTCACCGTTGACGCTCAGGGTGATGTCGCGCTCGTCAGGGCAGCAGAAGCGGAGCGAAAGGACATAGTCCCCGCCTTTTTCGCTATAAACATTTCGCCACTCGAGCCAGTTCTCCTCCCAGCCGCCAAGGTCGGTGGCGTAGAAGCCCATAAATGCAGAGTCGGACTCGCGGAAATGGGGCGAAGGGATGTCATAAGGACGGCGATAAGCCTCATAATCCTGCTCGTTGATCTCCGTATATGCATTAAGGAATGCCTCTTCTGCCTGATATTCGCTCTTTTCTGCGCGCTTGCCGGTCACAAAGAACGCTTCGCTGTCGTGCGCAGGGATGGTGAGAGTGAAGTTGCCGGAGAGTTCGGGACGGTCCTCGTGCTTGAAGCAGTCGTAAACCTTGACGTCTCCTTTGAATCCCAGAGCGGCGACATCAACGTTAATGCTGGCCTGCTCATCGCCGAGATTAGAAACGACCACGGCGCGTTTAGGTCCGTAGAATTTTTCCATATCCTTAGCGAAAACATACACCTCGCCGGCCTTCTGCACAACAGGGGCAGCGATGCCAAGGCGGTCCTGGTTCATCGCAATAAGGTCGGCGTTCTTGAGGAACTCTATGGAATACTCCGGCATCTCATAGAGGTTGCAGCCAACCACCAGAGGTGAGGACTGAATGCTCCAGCAAGCCATGTGGGTGCGCTCGATCTCGGGCGGGAACCCCTGCCCTATCTCAAGCATATCCATATCGTTGTAATGACCGTTGCCGGTGTAGGCAACCAGATACATATTCTCTTTGATGATGGTCTTTACGGCATCCCAGTTGACCCATATATCGTGAGTCGTGCGCCAACTGTCGGCAATGTCAATCACCCATGTGCCGGGGAATACCCAGCGGCAGACGTTGAAATTGATGTTCTTGTTTTCGCACTGAGCCAGGGCCTCGGCAATTTTGGTGAACTGCTCCTGCTCGTTAAGGTCCAGATGGCGTCCGCCGCAGTTGTCAACCTTGAAGAAGTCGTAACCCCACTCGTCAAACATCATCTTGCAGTCTTCAACCTCGTGCCCATAGAGACCCACATTCAGGCCGTAAGGTTTCACATTGAGCGATGCACAGGTGTTGTCACCTGCATCTGAATACATACCGGCCTTGAGCCCTTTAGAGTGGATATAATCTGCCACCGCTTTCATTCCGTTGGGGAATTTGGTGGTATCTATGCGGATGCGTCCGTCTTCGCCTCGCCCGTCTGTGAAACCGTCATCGATGTTGACATATACATAGCCGGCAGCGGCAAGGCCTGTTGAAATCAAGGCGTCAGCCTGACCACAGATTACCTCTTCGCTGATGTTGGTCTTGAAATAGTTCCAGCTGCTCCATCCCATGATGGGCGGGTCAAAGTCGGGCGCCTGCTCGTTATTCGAAGCGCAGGAGCACATCAAGAAGAGCGAGGCACAAACCAGAGCTATGGAAAGATGTTTTTTCATAGTATGATTGGTCTTAGTCTATGTACATTGAATAGAGATTTGCGTTGCGCATCTTCACGCGCAGCCTGCAGGGACCTTCAGGAAGTTCAAATGCAGGGATGTGCAGGTCATCGCCCTTGAGGGTAACTTTCTTCCTGGGGCCGTTGTCAAGAAGCTCTATCTGGATGTATCCGTCTTCAGCAATCTCCGCATTGACTGTAAGCATACCACCGCCCAGGATAGGGTTGGTGGTGAAGCAGCCCGCCTTCTTGCCTGCTTTGACGCCAAACCAGCCGTCGGCACGGTAAGAAATAACGGCGATGGAGCTATGACCCTCACGTGTTAGTTTTGCAAGACCTTCCCAGCCACCTACTTTGTCGAAGTAAGGGAGTTTTTCCGCCATACCGCGGTTCTTGAAGATACGCTCGTAATCCTCTGCGGTCACCTCTGCAAGATGGTTGCGGGCAAACAGGGGCTCGGGGAAGAAGTGGGGCCAGGTCATAACCTGAGCAACCATC
>JAFSUF010000013.1 GCA_017445425.1 Bacteroidales bacterium
CATCTCATACTGCCTGGTCGCCATTGTGCACCACAAGATGAAACTCAAGATGTCAGTCTACAACACGCTCCAGATACTGGGAATATCGCTCACCGACACGACTCCTCTTGAAGACCTCTTCAACAAATCTAACCTCAATATAGACAAAGAACTTGACGGGTTCTATGAACCCACGTTGTTTGATTTTTAACTTTTAACTACGTCCACAACTGTTAGTGGACAGCAATGGAAAAAGGATAAAAATGAAAAGAGTCAGAATCACCGCCATCCGACGGTCGGAATACCCCGATCTGATGGCGATTTATGAGAATCCCATCGAGCACGCCTGCGAAGTGACTATGGGACAGGAGTGGATTTCGATAGACGGACAGAGGCCAGAAGGGATGTGCTCTGCCGCCTGGGAGAGTATGCGGCCGTTTGCCCAGGCGCTCGCCCGTGGTGAGGGAAACTTTTACGACGGCTGGATGAAGAACCCCTCCAGCGCGATGATCAGTTGTAACGACGGCTTCCGTCCGGTGAGCTTTTACATTGAAGCTATAGGATAGTATGCAGTAAAGTGGCAAGGTTCCGGGCGGTTGATTCTACTGATAATTCAGGAGTCAAATAGTTGCACTATTCTCACGAATAATGCTTACCTTTGAGAGATTGGTCAATCGAAATTATTAAAATACAGTAAATAGTAAATAGTATGAGTAACATTTCAAGACGCAAATTCATTCAGGTCGGCGCTGCAAGTGCAGCCGGCGTGATTGCGGCCTCCAGCGGCCTTAACGCAATGGAAGCGATGGATCCCCGCAAAAAGAAAAAAGAAACTGCCGCTGCTCCCAAGCCGGAAAAAGTCCGTATGGCAGCTGTCGGCATCGCCAATCGCGGTCGCCAGATTATTCAGGAGTTTGACAATACCGGGCTCTGTGAATTTGTGGCCTTGTGTGATGTAGATCCCGAGAGCGCAGAGAGCCAGATGACCATTGCAGAGCATCCTGGAGCAAAAGTTTTCACCGATTTCCGCAAATTGTTCGACGAGTATGGCGGCCAGTTCGATGCTGTCTGCATAGCCATCCCCGATTTCTCACACTTCCCCGTGACCATGCTCGCGCTCAACCAGGGCAAGCATGTGTATGTAGAGAAACCGATGGCCCGCACGTTCTACGAGTGCCAGCTGATGATGGACTGCGCCCGCCGTCACCCCAACCTGGTTACCCAGGTCGGCAACCAGGGCCATTCAGAGGCTAACTACTGGCAGTTCAAGACATGGGTGGAGGCCGGCATCATCAAAGATGTTTACCGCATCGACGCCTTCTTCAACGCATGGCGCCGCTGGTATCCATACGACCCTAACATCGACCATTATCCCGAGGCGATGCCGGTGCCTGACGGCATGGACTGGAACATCTGGAACACCACTGCGCAGTTCCACGATTATAACGATAAATACCATCCCGGCAACTGGCGCGGCTGGTACGACTTTGGCCTGGGTGCACTGGGCGACTGGGGTGCCCACATCATAGACACCTGCCATGAATTCCTGCAGCTGGGTCTCCCTTACGAGGTGGATCCGCTCAAGATTACCGACTATAACGACTACTTCTTCCCCAAGGAGACCACCCTGCGATTCAAGTTCCCCGCCCGCGGTGACATGCCTCCGGTAGACCTTACCTGGTACGACGGCGAGACCAACTATCCGCCGATTCCGGAGGGCTACGGCAAGCGGGATATAAACCAGGATGATGTTCCGGCCTCCGGCCAGAATGTCCCCGGTCAGGATCTGTCCCTGAGCCCCGGCAAGGTCATCTACAGCAAGAATCTGACATTCCGCGGCGGTACCCACGGCGCAACCCTGCAGATCATTCCGCCTGAGGTGGCAAAGGAGATGGAGGGTAAACTGCCGGAGGTTCCGGAAACACCGTCGAACCACTATGCAAACTTCCTCAAGGCCTGCAAGGGTGAAGAGAAGACCCGCAGCCCGTTTGAGGTGTTCGGCCCCATGTGCCAGACCTTCTGCCTGGGTATCATTGCCATCCGCACGCAGCGTAAGATTACTTTCGACAGGGTCAGCAACACCATCATAAATGATCCGTTTGCAAACAGTCTGCTCACCGACCGTCTGCCCCGCAAAGGCTGGGATGAATACTACAAGATGTAATTTTTTATGTTCTGTTTTGGTGCTTTTCCCATCCTTCTTCGGTTACATAGGACCCCTATGCGCCCTCATCAGGATGAAAAAATCCCTCAAAACATCTCCATAAAACGTTTTATCATATGAAGAAATATATAATAGCTGTATTCGCTACGGTGGCTATGATTGCCACATCCTGCTGCTGCCCTCAAAGCAAGACTTGTGAATGCGAGAAGCCCGACTGGGGCGAATATGCCGCAATGGAGGCCGCCGCAGAGCCCAATACTCTCACCGAGGCGGAGGTGGCCGACGGATGGCAGCTCCTCTTTGACGGCAAGACCACCGAGGGGTGGCAGAGTTCCAAGCCGGTCAACATGGGCAAGTTCCCCGAAGGCGGCTGGGGCATTACAGAAGACGGGTTGCTTTATGTCTTTGCGGGCGATGGTGCAGAGAGCGCAAACGGCGGCGACATAATTACTACCCGCAAATACCGCAATTTTATTCTGAAGGTCGATTTCAAGATCACTGAGGGCGCCAACAGCGGCATCAAGTATTTTGTGGATCCGTTCCTGAACACCGGCGCGGGCAGTTCTATTGGCTGTGAGTTCCAGATTCTGGATGACGAGCGCCATCCGGACGCCAAGCTGGGCGTGAACGGCAATCGCACCCTGGCATCGCTCTATGACCTGATTCCGGCTAAGCGCGGCCCTTGGGATGAGGCTGATGCAGATGGTTGGCGTCAAGCGATGATTGTGGTGGACGGCAACCATGTGGAGCACTGGCTCAACGGTGAGAAGGTTGTGGAATATGAGCGTAACAACCAGATGTGGGATGCTCTGGTGGACTTCAGCAAGTACCGCGACTGGCCCGATTTCGGCAATTATGAAGAAGGTTACATCCTGCTTCAGGACCACGGCCATCAGGTCTTTTTCAAGAACATCAAGATTAAGGAACTGTAAGGTTATCAGGGTAGTTTTTGTATATTTGTAACAAACAACAATAATAATTTAACAATAAATCAAATAACGATATGAAAAAAGTCGCTGACAAACAAATCCTGATGGCCGCAGATTTCGCCGGCTATCCCCTCAAAGAAGCTATCAAAGAATATCTTGAGAAGAAAGGTTGGACTGTTACCGATATCGGAGTAAAGGCAGATTCAGATCCTGAAGATACTGAACTGATGTTTCACCGCATCGGCCTTCGCGTGGGTGCCATGATTACCGAGAAGGAGTTTGAACGCGCCCTCATCTTCTGCGGCACCGGTATGGGTATCCACATCGCTGCCAGCAAGTGCCCCGGCGTACACGCAGGTGTTGTTGAGTCTGTCCCTGCAGCGTTCCGCGCCATCACCGGCAACGGCGTGAACGTACTGGCCATGGGCGCATTCTATGTGACTCCCGAGTTGGGCAAGCAGTGCGCCGACGCTTTCCTCTACAACGACTTTGGCAGCGGCTGGGAGTGGTGGCCCGATTTTGACAAGTTCCACCAGATTGCCATCGACGAGCTCAATGCCTTCAACTATGAGGAATACAAGGCCAACGGCTTCAAGGTTAAACACCTTGGTGACTGCCACTGCGAGCTCTACGACCGTCCGGAAGGCTTCTCCAGCGTTCCCCTGATGTGTAAGCGATAACGCGGTTAACCAGTATCGCAAAATAGAAGGGGTATTCCTGAGCGGGATACCCCTTCTTTTTTTGTCCATCATACCGGGACTTGTCCGGACCGCAAAGTGCTGAGCCTCCGCTAGCAATGCTTTCTGGGCAATAATTAGCCCTTGAAAGCATTCAAATTACGGACTATATATGCACTGAGCGGTATGTTGATGGTCACCGAAGGCTTCTGCCCATGGCCACAAGTTGGTCCTTTGCCCCAATGCAGTCTTTTCAGTCTTACCTTTTAAGTTATCCATTTGGATAAAATGTCGGTATGGTGTACCTTTGAACAGTGGTGAAATTCTATCACCGAAGAATTTGGGGATAGTTTACTAATTAGTTAACTTTGTGGCGTATGGAGAAGGAGAATGTGCGGCGTTTGATTGTATTCGAAGATCATTTCAAGACCTTTAGGAGAACGTTGGATAGAGAGGCGCTGAAGAAACTGTATCAAGTTATGACCTTGATAATGAGAGTAGAAGTTGTGCCGACCAAGTTCTTACAAGCAATTAAGGGGAGAAAGGGATTATTTGAGATACGATTAGAATACGAGAATAACATTTACCGGGTTTTCTGTTGTTTTGATGAAGGTAACATTGTTGTCTTATTCAATGGATTTCAGAAGAAAACCCAGAAGACGCCCAGCGAGGTTTTGGATAAGGCGGAAGCTTTGATGAGAAAGTATTTTGCACAGAAAACAGAAAAGAAAAATGAACAAGATTAACCCTAAAGAAATGGATATTACCCCAATCGAGGATCTTATAAAGGAAGATTTTGGCGAAGTTGGCTCCCCTGAACGTGCTCAGTTTGATATGGAGTGCGATGCTTTTGTCATAGGAGAACAACTCAAACTGGAGCGGTTAAGGGCTGGCCTTACCCAAGAGCAGTTAGCTTACAGGATTGGTACCAAGAAAAGTTTTATTTCCAGGGTAGAAAAGGGACGTACGGACGTTCAACTTTCCACATTGGTAAAGCTGTTCAGAGGTCTTGGACGTCAAGTCACCGTAAGGATACTATAGTTTTTTCGTAGTGCTCTTGTAGAGGAGTGTCTCTCTGGTTAGAGTGAAATGAGGAGATTTACTAGTGTGTCTGGATTGGAGTCAATGTGCAGCAGGTCCATATCGTCGCCGTCCATAAAGCCGGCGGCGATCATAGTGCGCATCTGTGTCAACAGGCCGTCGTAGTAGCCGTCGGTGTTCAGGACGAAGGCGGGTTTGAAATGGTAGCCAAGCTGCCAGCCTTCCATCCAGCTGAAGGCCTCGGTCATTGTGCCAAAACTGCCGGGGAGGAATATCATCGCGTCGGAAAGGCGCTCCATCGTGGCGATGCGCTCTGCGATGTCGTTTACATAGATGGTTTCGCTTAGGGTAACACCTTCCGGGCCTACGTGGATGCCGGCGGCGGCATTGTCTCTCTTCCCCTTGAATCCTGTGGGGAATACCCCTGTAATGTGCCCGCCCGTAGCGGCGCATCCGTCGGCCAGCGCCTTCATTGTGCCAACCGACGCCCCTCCGTATACAATCCTGATCCCGTTTTCTGCCAGCAGCTGCCCCAACCGGTATGCATTTTTTACAAACTCAGGCCCTTTGCCGGTCCGCGAGCCGAGATAAACGGCCACTGTTTTAATCTTGCTCATACCGTAAAGGTATAAAAATGGTTTTACATAGAAATTCGTATATTTGAAAGATAATTGAAACAAGGATATGAACTACTTCAAAACCGATATCGAGGGGCCTGTGATTATCGAGCCGAAGGTGTTTGGCGACGAACGGGGCTGTTTTTTTGAGAGTTTCCGCTCTGATGAATTCTGCCGGGAGGTGGCTGATATCAGGTTTGTGCAGGACAACGAGTCTTGGTCGGCCCGGCGGGGAGTGCTGCGCGGGTTGCATTTCCAAAAGGGGAGTGCGGCGCAGGCCAAACTGGTGAGGGTGGTGAAAGGGCGCGTGCAGGACGTCGCTGTAGATATCCGGGAAGGTTCACCCACATTCGGCAAGTATGTTTCTGTGGAACTCTCCGGAGATAACCACCGGATGATCTATATCCCGCGCGGATTCGCGCACGGATTTGCGGTGCTGGAGGATGAAACCATCTTCCAGTACAAATGTGACAACTATTACGATCCGGCATCGGAGGGGGCTATCCGCTGGAACGATCCCGTTATCGGCGTGAAGTGGATGCTGGACGAAACCGAAATGATACTCTCTGCAAAAGACAGCGTGGCGCCCTTTTTAAACAGCTGATATGTACCGTGTTCTGGCATATCTGCTGGTGGCCCCTTTATACCTGCTCTCGCTGCTTCCGCTCCGGGTCCACTACCTGTTTGCTGATATCCTTGACTGGCTGTTGGGCGTTGTTTTCAGATATCGCCGCGATGTGATTGACACTAACCTTGCGGGGGCCTTTCCTGATATGCCGCAAGGGGAGCGGGATGCAACAAGGCGCGATTACTATAAATACCTCTCTGACGTTGTGTGCGAGATGGTGTGGGCGATGACCCGTTCCGGCAGTCATATCCGCCGCAAGGGCTTTTACAAGGTCGATCCTGAATCGGAAAAGGTGATAAACGAGACGTTTGAGAGTGCACCTTCTGTGGTAGCGCTGCTCGCCCACACGGGCAACTGGGAACTTTCCAGCGATTTGCCTCACTATATGCGCCAAGCCTCCTTTGGGATAAAAGATATGACAGCCGCCTACCAGAGGCTCCACAGCCCCTTATCGGAACAGCTGTTCCTGCTGATGCGCCGCAAGCGGCTCAATGCCCCGGACAGCCTGATAGCCTCGCACAGGATACTCCGCTATATGCTGGAACACCGCAGGGCGAAGCGGCTATATTTCTTTATTGCAGACCAATATCCTTACAGCGGCGTCGCCCATGCCAATACATTTCTGGGATTGCCCACCCAATGGCAAAACGGCGGAGAGGTGATAGCCCGCAAATTGCATCTCCCTGTGTTATATATTTACCTCGACAGAGTCAAAAGAGGTGAATATGTCATTAAAATTTCGCAAATTTGTTCCGATGCTTCGCTGGAAGTGCCAGGGTCGGTGACAGACACATACGCCGCCCTGCTCGAGAGGGACATCCTTGCGCGCAAAGAAAACTGGCTGTGGAGCCATAAGCGTTGGAAAAACCTCTGGCCCTACAATTGCAGCAAAGAGATAAAAAAACAAACGATATGAAAACTACATTAAAGCTGATTATTGCCGCCCTGGTGCTGGTTCTCCCCGCAGAGATGTTTGCACAGGCATATCCGGCAGCAAAAAACATCCCTTCCGGGACTGTGGTTTATTCGCTTCCAGTTACCTCCATCACCTTCTGTGTGGATGCGGTACGTGAAGATTTTATCGCCGGTCCCTATGCGCAGTATGCGAAAAAGTATATGGGCAGCGATGCCCGTACCTCCAACGGGGTCAACTATTACCTGAAAAAAATCCGCCTTGTACCGTACCTTGAGGCAGATCCGTCGGTCCGCATTACTGTCAACCTTAAAAATGGGGCCGGGAACGGTTTCCTGGACCTCTGTTCCCAGGGCCTGGTAGTGGCCTCTGACAGCTACACCGGCAAGGAAGAGATTTGGCGCTTCCCCTCATTGGCGGGCAACGACCAGTTCGCCGGAAAAGACGTAGAGGATAACCTCTCTACCGCCACCACGACCCTTTACAAGACCGTCAAGACCGCCAACGGCTACGAGCGGGTAGCGGTATCGCAAAGCCAGGTTGTAGAGAAATCGGCAGAGAAAAAGGCTGCAGAGACAGCCGCAACCATCTTTAAGCTCCGCAATATGCGTATGGCGATTGTCACCGGCGATACAGACGCCACCTACAGCGGCGAGGCCATGGCGGCTGCAATACAGGAACTGCTCCGTATGGAAGAGGAGTATATGAGCCTGTTCTATGGTACCACCGTGGAGTCTGTCCAGACAATGAACTTTGACGTAGTTCCCAAGGCAGGCGGCAAGGATAACATGTATGTCGCATTCCGCCTCTCCGATACCGAGGGCCTGCTTCCCCCCAGCGACCTCTCCGGGCGGCCGATAGTGCTTGATTTGCAACTTGAAGAGAAGATAGCCCCTGCTTCATCGTCGGGCAAGGGTAACGGCATCATGTACAGGGTGCCGCGCACTGCGACGGCGCGCGTCATGGACGGCAGCCAGATGTTGCTCCAGACCCGCATCCCGATGTACCAGTTTGGTGAGACCCTCACGTTCCCCCTGTAATTTTTAATCAGAAATCAGAAAGAGATATGAGCATAGCATCATTGAAACCGGAGCGCGTCTGGAAAAACTTTTATGCGCTCACCCAGGTTCCCCGCCCCAGCAAGAAAGAGCACAAGGCTGTGGAATTCATAGAGAAGTTTGGCCACGACAACGGCCTTGATACATACCGCGATCCGCTGGGCAACGTGATCATCCGTAAACCTGCGACCCCGGGGATGGAAAACCGCAAAGGTATCATTCTGCAGTGCCACCTCGATATGGTGCCGCAGAACAATGCCGATACCCCCCACGATTGGGAGAAGGACCCTGTGGAGGCATATGAATATGAGATTGACGGAGAAAAGTGGGTGAAGGCCCGTGGCACCACCCTTGGTGCTGACGACGGTATGGGAGTAGCCACTGCGATGGCCGTCCTTGAGGCAAAAGACCTCAAGCACGGGCCAATCGAGGCACTTTTCACCATTGATGAAGAGACCGGAATGACCGGAGCTTTCAATCTGGAGCCGGATAAGCTCAAAGGGGAAATCCTGCTCAACCTTGATTCCGAGACAGAGGGTGAGATATATGTAGGTTGTGCCGGAGGCCTTGACGCGCACTTCGTTTTCCCTTATACCACAGAAAAGGCCCCCAAGGGTTTCAAGTTCTTCATGATTACCGTGAAGGGACTCCGTGGCGGGCATTCCGGCATGGATATCCACGAGGGGAGGGGCAATGCCAATAAGGCGATGATACGTGCCCTGGTGCCGGTTTTGCGTGACCTGGAGGGTCGTCTTGCATCCATAGCTGGCGGAAACCTGCGCAATGCGATCCCGCGCGAATGTGTGGCGGTTGTGGCCGTACCTGCCGGCAAGGTCAATAGCCTGAAGGAGCTTATCAACAATACCCGTGATGCCATAAAGAACGAGATAGGCAGTGTGGACGGCGATTTCGATATGGTCCTGGAACCCCATCCGGCTTTGCGAGTTATGCGCGGCGGAGTCGCTCTCAGGATGGCCAAGGCTGTTCTGGGGTGCCCCAACGGCGTGGCCCGTATGAGTGCCGATGTCCCCGGTTTGGTTGAGACCTCAAACAACCTGGCAATGGTACGCTCCAACGGCAAGGCAATAGAGATAGACTGCCTGCTTCGAAGCAGCGTCGACAGCGCTAAGAGCTATCTTGCAGAGAGCATGCGCAGCGTGATGGAGCTTGCAGGCGCCAGGGTTGAGTTCAACGGGAGCTATTCTGGCTGGCAACCCGATATGAAGTCCCCCATTCTGGCAGAGATGAAGAGGGTTTACAAACAGATGTACGGTAAGGAGCCTCTGGTCATGGCAATCCACGCCGGTCTGGAGTGCGGTATCATAGGGGCTATATACAAGGGGCTTGATATGGTCTCCATAGGCCCGACCCTGTGCTCTCCCCATTCTCCCGACGAGCGCGTTAACGTAGCCTCCGTAGGCAAATTCTGGGACTTTGTTGTAAAAGTGCTTGAGAACGCGCCCAAGAAGTAATAACAAATAGATTTAGATATGTTCAAGAATCAACCAAAAGGTTTGTTCGCCCTTGCGCTGGCCAACACTGGAGAGCGCTTTGGCTACTATACGATGATTGCCGTCTTTGCCCTGTTCCTCAGGGCCAACTTCGGCCTGTCGGCAAGTACTGCCGGACTCATTTACAGCTCGTTTTTGATGTTTGTGTACTTCTTCCCCCTGGTCGGAGGTATCCTTGCGGATAAGTTCGGCTTTGGGAAGATGGTGACATCCGGTATAATTGTGATGTTCCTCGGGTACCTGCTGCTCTCCATACCTCTCGGAAGCGGCACTGTGGCCCTTATCGGGATGCTGGCGGCGCTGCTGCTGATCGGTTTTGGCACAGGCTTGTTCAAGGGCAACCTCCAGGTTATGGTGGGCGACCTGTACAACGACCCCCAGTACGCATCTAAACGGGATTCAGGCTTCTCACTCTTTTATATGGCAATCAACGTAGGCGCCCTGTTTGCACCTACAGCCGCCATCAAAATCAGGGAGTGGGCAATCGGCCTGGGCTTTGACGGCAATTCTGCATATCACTTCTCCTTTGCGGTGGCATGCGTCTCTTTGATAGTCTCCATAGCTATCTATTATGCATTCCGCAGCTGGTTCAGACATGTGGAAGGCGGGCACGCAAAGGGAGAAAAGGCGCAAGTGGTCGATACCCTCACCCCGGAGCAGACAAAAAAGCGCATGGTCGCCCTGTTCCTGGTGTTCGCGGTCGTCATCTTTTTCTGGATGTCATTCCACCAGAACGGCCTTACACTCACCTATTTTGCAGACGAGTTTACCCAGCGCAGCAGCGAGGGTATAGCTTCCATGCCATTCAATGTATGGAACCTGGTGGCTGTAATCGCAATTGTGTATGCCCTGTTCTCCATCTTTGACAAGGAGGCTACCGGCAGGGGCAAATTGATCGGCGTGGGCGTAGTTGCCGTTGCATGTGCATATCTTTACTGGCAATACACCCGTCTGGAAGGCTCTATCGAAATCAGCGCCCCCATTTTCCAGCACTTCAATCCTTTCTATGTGGTTGCTTTGACGCCGGTGTCGCTGGCAATTTTCGGCGCCCTGGCAAACAAGGGCAAAGAGCCTTCTGCACCGCGCAAGATTGCTTACGGTATGCTTGTGGCAGCCGTTGCCTTTGCCCTGATGGTAGTGGCATCCATCGGTCTCAATACTCCTGAAACACAGGCTGCTGCACGTGCGGCTGGCATGCCGGAGACCCTGGTGTCTCCATATTGGCTCATCAGCGTATATCTTATCCTCACCTTCGGAGAGTTGCTACTGAGTCCGATGGGTATCTCCTTCGTCTCCAAGGTGGCGCCTCCCAAGTACAAGGGTATGATGATGGGTATGTGGTTTGTCGCAACCGCGCTCGGCAACTTCCTGGTGCAGGTAGGAGGCCATCTCTGGGGCAACCTGCCGTTGTGGATTGTATGGGCCGTGTTCCTGGCCGTATGCGTAATATCTGCAATCTTCATGTTTGTCATGATGAAAAAGCTCGAGGCCGCAACCTCAGAGTGTTAGATGGATGTTTCGATAGTCATACTCAACTGGAATGGCCGCTCCCTTATGGAGCGGTTCATCCCGGTTTTGCTGGATAATGTCCCAAAAGAGAACTGTTTCGTAGTGGTGGCCGACAACGGCTCTACCGACGATTCCCTGCCCTGGCTTCAGGCCAATTACCCAACCGTAGAAGTTATCGCCCTGGATCATAACTACGGTTATGCGGGTGGTTACAACCGTGCCCTGCAGCTGGTTGAAGCAGACTACTATGTGCTTTTGAATTCCGATGTCGAGGTTACGCCCGGCTGGCTGGATGCCCTCACCACATTTATGGAGGACAACCCCGATGCCGGAATATGCCAGCCCAAAATCCGCTCAATGGCAAGGCGTGACTGTTTTGAATATGCCGGAGCCGCAGGTGGCTACATAGACCGCTATGGATATCCTTTCTGCCGCGGGCGGATACTCTCTTATATTGAGAAGGACCGCGGGCAGTATGACGAGCCCGACCAATGTTTTTGGGCCAGCGGAGCATGTATGATGGTGCGCAGCGACCTGTATCACTATCTGGGAGGGCTTGACGAGACCTTTTTTGCCCACATGGAAGAGATTGACTTCTGCTGGCGGGCCAAGCTGGCGGGCCATCAGGTATGGGCGGTCCCCGAGGCGGTGGTATATCACCTTGGCGGAGCTTCGCTGGACAATGCAAGTCCCCGCAAGCTTTATCTGAACTATCGCAACAGTCTGTTGATGCTGCAGAAGAATCTCCCTACGAGCGAACGGCAGCGTATTATGGCCATCCGCAAGATGCTCGATTTTGCATCGGCCCTGATGTATCTGTTTACCGGCAGATGGAGCTATTTCAAGGCGGTCTGGCGGGCTAAACGCGATTTCCGGCGGATGGCCCCGGATATAGATGTCTCCTCTTTCAGCGAAGACGGCAACGACGTGGGCCGCTACGACGGCAGTATAGTGCTCCGTTATTTCCGCTCCTTAGGCCGCTTGACCTTTGATAAGTTGAGGATGTAGTCATAACAAATAAGGCTGACGATAATCGCCAGCCTTATTGATATTATATCAGAATACTATCCTTAGTCATCGAGGTCCAGAACTTCTGTGCTGGGGATAATAATATTGCGGGTGTGAAGCGTCCCGGCGAGAATTATAATGCTCTTAGGGGTGTCACTTTTCTCGTAATTCTTCAGGTAAGATTCCACAGCCTTGCCTTTATAACTGCAGGAAACATCGTATGTGCCGGCAGGGAGGTTCTCAAAGAGGAAATACCCGTCGGTGATGGTCGTGTACTTGAACACGCCTGCTTCTCCTGTGAGGGTAACCTCGACGCCGGGAATCAGATTCTCGCGGTATGTAACATCGCCCACAAGTTTGCTTGGAGCAGGTTCTTTCTTGCATGAAACAGCAGTAAAGGCAATGAAAGCCACCAAAATACAGGTCAATATCTTTTTCATACTGCAAATATGGGAAAAAATTAGAAGTTTATACCCATAGCTTCGCAAATTTTGCGGGGAATATCGGTGTTGTCTATCTCTCCCGCGAATTTCTCACTTCCTGCGCCGATGGCAAATACCGGCACCCTGTCTGCAGTATGCGAGCCGGTAGTCCAGCCGATACCGGCCTCTTTTGACAGTTCTGAACGGTTGTTTTCCCCCGACATATAGTTATCGACGTTTGTGCCTTCAGCGGGTTCGCACATGGCCTTCACCTTGTTTAACTGCGGTTTGTTGCAGGCAGGGCCACCGGTCTCATGGTCGGCTGTAACAACAATCAGGGTGTTTTCGGGGTGCTTGCGGTAGAACTCAAGCGCGACCTCTATCGCATCGCTCATATCAAGCGTTTCGTATATCATGCCGGGGAGGTCGTTGCTGTGGGCGGCCCAGTCAATCATGGAACCCTCAGCCATCATAAAGAAGCCCTTCTTATTGTCCAGGACCTCTATGCCGCCTTCAACAAGTTCTGCAAGGGTGAGGTCATCGGGATTGTTACGCCCGATCCTCTCCAGGCGGGTGGGGAACTGGTTGGTCGCCCTTGAAGTGTCCCTTTTCTGGAAAAAGACAATCTTATCGGCATCACCTTTTTTCTGTAAGAACTCTTCCCGGCCGTAGGCTATGGTGTAGCCGGCATCTTCAGCTTTGGAGAAGCAGTCGGGCTGGCCCTCGTCGGGATGGTTGAAGTCTCCGCCGCCAAAGAACTCAAAGCCGGAATCTCCCAGCTGGCTGCCGATTTCATAATAATTGCCGCGATCTGAGCTGCGCCCAAAGAAAGAGGCAGGGGTGGCGTGGTCAATACAAACCGTGGCTGCTATGCCCACCTTGTAGCCGGCATCGTGAATCTTGTATGCAATGCTTTGCAGCGTGTCGCCGTCGGGGGCGATGCAGATACTCCTGTTATTTACCTTTTCTCCGGTTGAGAGGGCGCTGCCGCCGGCAGCGGAGTCGGTGCGTTGGTGGTCTGCAGAGAAGGTGGCAGAAGCTCCCAGCACCGGGAATGATGAGAAGGCGAGTTGCCCCATTCCGATAGCATCTTCGCCCTCTGACTGGGCAAGATATGTTTCGGCCACGGATACGGCGCCAAAGCCCATTCCGTCACCTATGAACAGGAATACATACTGAGCCTTAGGCTGATTTTCGCAGCATGAGCTGGCAATAACAACGGTTATAAGTGAGAGTAATATGTTTTTTATGGATTTCATGTGATTGGTGATTTAAAAAGAAGTGGGCAACAAATACTTGCCACCCACTTCTCTCAATTTATGTACATAAGCCTATTCAACTGCATTTGCGCCATAAAGAATCTTAAGCGCGTTGCAGCGGCGAAGCTCCTGTTTGATGTCTGTGATGATACCCATGCGGGTGTCCTTGTCAGCTTTGATGGAGACGGTCATGAACGGACGGTCCTGCTCAGAAAGATTCTCACGCTCCGATGCAACGAAATCGCGGATCTCATCCACGGTGCGGAACGAGTCGTTGAGCTGGATACGGCTGTCGGTGCCGTACTTGCCCTGATACTTCTTCAATGGGGTACCGACATAGATGTAGCTGGACAAATCCTTGCGCTCCAACTTGGTGATTTCGCTAGCCGCAGGAAGAGATACCATAACCATATGCTCTGTCTGGCGCATTGTGGTGGTCACCATAAAGAAGAGCAGGATCATGAACACGATATCGGGCAGCGAACCGGTTGAGATAGCCGGCATGGTCTTTTTGCCACTTTTCTTGAATGTTGCCATACTAATAACCTCCTAATTCTGTAGTTTGGTATCCTTGGGCTCGGCCTCAGAAATCTGCTGCGGGATACATTTACGCACGATTTTCTGTTTGTCATCATCGAGCTGGGCGTACTTCTTGCCGTAGTTGGCGACAGAGAACTCATCCCGGATCTCGTTTATGGCCTTGACCAATTCATTCTGTACGGCGATATACTTGCTGTACGTCGTGCCACGGTCGTTCTGCAGAGAAATCACACCCTTTGATACGGGATACGGGCCAAAGCCCTGGATATCCTTCACGACCTTCTCGGGAAGATTCGGGTCGTTGTTGGGGTTGGTGAGGAACTCTACGATCTTATCTTTAAGTTGACTGACATCTATAGGTTCATCCCCGGCAAATACGCGGTCATTGACGTTGATCTTCACAATCACGATGTTACGACGGTTCACCTTCTCGTTCTCCAGCTTCATGTTCTCATCAGGCATAGGGGGGAGACGGCGAGGGAGACCTTTCTCCTGGTCCATAGTCGTAACCATCAGGAAGAATATCAACGCAATGAAAGCGATGTCGGCCATTGAGCTTCCATTTATTTCGGGAGTCTTTTTTGATGCCATTTTACTTTCTTATTAACGATTCTTAATTGCGTTGCTGATGGCTGATGCCACGATTGCCAAGATAGATGCAGCCACCATCACGTAAGTGACGTAAAGCGCAGCATCGGAGAATTTTGATACCTTCGGGGTGTACGCAGCGTTTGTTGCAACCTCTCCGCCGGGAGCCAGCAGCCAGCAAATGGCTATCAGAGCCACTGCACCGACAATAATCGCAAGGAAAGCTATCAGGCTCTTCTTGGACTTGCTTACGTCGATGAGCAGGAAGGCCAGCACCAGTACCAGCGATATTGCCACGAGGATGTATGCCCAGAAAATATAGGTATCCACCATCGCGTCGCTTGCGCTATTGTGCGGCAGGAGGAAGAAAACAACCAGCAATATCGCAGAGATACCCAGAAGGACCCATTTTAAATATTTAGCCAGTTTCATTGTTTTGTTGTTTTCAATTGTTAATAATTCTACCCGGAAGATTATTTCTGATATTTAACCAGCAGGTCAACGAAGCTGATGGAAGCGTCCTCCATCTGAGCCACGATGGTGTCGATCTTGGAGATAAGGTAGTTATAGAACAACTGAAGGATGATGGCAACAACCAGACCGCCGACGGTGGTGATCAGGGCGACTTTCATACCGCCTGCCACCAGGTTCGGGGAGATATCACCTGCAACCTCGATAGCATCGAATGCCTGGATCAGACCGATCACAGTACCGAGGAATCCGAGCATCGGGGCGATACCGATGAATAGGGAGATCCAGGAGAGACCCTTCTCCAGCTGAGCCATCTGAACGGAACCATAGGAGGTAACGGCTTTCTCTACATTTTCAACGCCTTGGTCCATACGGATGAGACCCTGGTAGAAGATGCTTGCAACAGGGCCGCGGGTGTTGCGGCAAACCTCCTTAGCCTTCTCGATATCACCCTTCTTGATAGCGTCCTCAACGCTGTCGAGAAGTTTGTTGGTGTTTGTCTGGGCAAGGTTGAGAGTGATGATTCTCTCGATTGCGATAGCCAGACCAAGGATAAGGCAGATCAATACCAATGCCATGAAACCTGCACCACCCTCGATAAATTTAGCTTTGAGCTGCTGGTGCAGAGGCTTGTCGCTACCGGTAGCCTCGAAAGGGTTGGCGGGTGCCTCAGGTGCGGGGGCAGCAACGGCCTCTTCAGCGTCTGCTGCCTCAGCTGTCTGCTCTGTAGCCTCTTGATCTTGCGCGCGAACTGATTGGAAAGCAGTGAAAGTCAGAAGACCTGCTACTGCCAAAAACATGAAAACTTTTTTCATAGGTTTTTAATTAATGATAATATAGATTTTGCGTTGTTAGCAAATATAGTGCTGCAAGTTAAGAATTATTTTTTGAAAAAGCGAAATAAATCTGCGGCATTCTCTGTCGTAACTTTATCTACAACATCAAACGCAATCCCTTTGACCGCCGCGATTTTTTCCGCGACATATCGGATGTAGGCGCTCTCGTTGCGCTTTCCCCGGTAGGGGACAGGAGTCAGATACGGGGCGTCGGTCTCCAGCAGGATATCCTCAAGCGGGATGCGCTCCACCGCCTGGGCGATATGGGCGTTCTTGAAAGTAACCACCCCTCCTATGCCCACGTAAAAGTCACCTGCAGCCTTGATCCGCCTATAGGTCTCATAGCTCCCGGTAAATGCGTGGAACGACCCCCGCAGCGGTTTTGCCACCCGCCGCAGGCACTCGAAAATCTCTTCCGTAGCCTCCCTGGCATGGATAATCACCGGCAGGTCCTTCTCTGCGGCAAGAGAGAGCTGGGCACAGAATACCTCCATCTGCTCTTTCTGATACTCCTTGCTCCAGTAGAGGTCCATGCCGATTTCGCCTATCGCGACCCACGGCCGGTCGTCAAAATGGTCAAAGACAAATTGCAACTCTTCGCGCCAGTTCTCCCTGATTTCAGTCGGATGAAGACCGATGGCGGGATATGCAAACCCGGGCAGGGCATCGGCGCAGGCCACCATGGCATCGTGGCAGCAGGAGTCGATACCCGGCATAACCAGCCGCTCGACGCCGGCCTCCCTCGCACGGGAAACCATCTCTTCAAAATCCTCCTTGTAGGCCTCGTCGTATATGTGGGAATGTGTGTCAATCATAGTTCCGCGAAATTAATCATTTAGCAGCAATTGAACATAATATTATAAAGAGGTGGGATCGATTAAACAAATTGTTTAACACATTTTGTTTAATATAAAATATTTATTACTTTTGCGAAAAGGTTATCTAACGATGATTGAGAATCCATTTGTAGTTAAAGGCTATGCCGGGAAAGAGTTTTTTTGCGACAGGGAAGAAGAGGCCCGCAAACTTGTCACCCGGGCAATAGGAGGCAGCGATTCCTCCGTAATTTCTCCCCGGAGATTCGGGAAATCCGGGCTCGTAGCTCACGTCCTTGAGACAATTGATAATAACTATCCGGATGTTGATACGCTATACACAGACATCTACGCAACCGGGTCGCTGAATGATCTCATTGACAACCTATCTTCTGCAATTCTGGCCAAGTATCCTGAAAAGACACCTATCGGAAAACGGTTTTGGGGTTTCATAAAAACCATCCGTCCGTACCTGACGTTTGACCAGCTGACAGGGGCTCCGCAGGTACATCTTGACTTTGTCTCCTCTGCTCAGAAAGAGTCCACATTGAAGAGTCTCTTTGACTTTCTTGATGGCTGTAGCAGAAGTCCTCTGGTTTTTGCAATAGATGAATTCCAACAGATTACTGAGTATCCAGAGGAAAATGTAGAGGCCCTCTTACGTACATATACCCAGAACCTACATAACATTCATTTTATATTCAGCGGTAGTAAGCGCAGGCTTATGACGGCTATGTTCAATGATGCAAAAAGGCCTTTTTATGGCAGTGTCGAATCATTATTCTTGGGCAAGCTGGATAGAGTTGTATACGGTGATTTCATTAACTCCATGTTCGGAAAAAGAGACCGCCTAATTGATATGGATGCGCTTGATTTTATCCTCGACTGGACCAATATTCATACATATTACACGCAGAGGGTTTGCCACAATATTTTCGACACTGGCATCAAGCACGTGACAATCGACCTCGCAAGGGAAGTTTGCAACGATATCCTTGACCAGGAGAGCTTCAATTATCTTCAGCTGCGTGAGATTCTCCCTGTACAACAATGGCGGTTCCTGATTGGCCTTGCCAAAGAAGAAACAGTCACACAGATAACTTCCAACTCATTTATTTCAAAATATAAAATCGGAAGTGCCGCCACGTCCAGACTCGCAGCCGAGTCCTTGGAAGACAAAGAATTGGTTCTCAAGACATTGTCTATTGACGGTTCTACCTACGAGGTTTACGACGTGTTCTTCTCCCGTTGGCTAGAGCGGCATTGTTCATAGGGGACCGGAGGCCTCCTGGTTCTTGGCAAATAACCCTCTACCTTTCGGACGACAAGGGTAAGGCAACAGCAAACTGCAAAACTGCTGGCAGGCATCCTACCAGCGGCATTCTCGCACCGCTGTTGATCACTACCTGGCGTCCAGCAGGCCGGTGTGGCACACGGCGCCGCCGTCTATGAAGATTTGGGCGCAATAGTCCCCGCGAAGAATCAAGATATCGTGCTTTGTGGCGTCGTCAACTTTCAGTACGGCATCGTTCATAAGGCCTTTTGTAGTAATTGTAGCCTTTGATGCATCGAACGTAAGTGTAAACGGGTCGCACTTGAAAGAAGGGCTGGAAGAAGACAACTCAGCCTTGATGCATTCTTCGGCTGATGCGGCGGCCAGCACTTCCTTCGGAGGATAAAACTTTAGAATTTGTTTGCCGCTGTAAGTTCCCAACGTGATTTCGCGAGGTGTTGTTAGACGGCCGCACCATTCCTTAGTGCGGTACATAGCATCGTTGTAGTGCTGCAGCCAATGTTTGTATTCGAACAGCCAGGATGTCATTATACGCCTGTCAGCATGGTTCCAGGTAGAGCCGGCATACGTCGCTCCGAAATCTGCCATATGGGTATCGGTATCATCCGGAACAAAAACTCCGCCCACAAAGTCGCCCAAGTAGTACAGAACGCCGCTGCGGCCATCCATCGAGTCGATGATAAGGCTGCAGGCCATCACCACCCATTTGGTCTGTCCTCCCGAAGATATGGGGAACAGACTGGGACACTCAAAGGTCCCCTTGGCCATATCCGGCGCCCCTTCGAAACGGCTCAAGAGAGTCCAGTCCAGCAGGTTGGTGGATTGATAAAAGTCCACCGCCTTGCCGCGGGTGAGCGTCATAACATATATCCCCATAGGCTCGTACCAGATAATCTGGGGGTCGCGGAATCCGATGTCGTAATCGTCCGGCACCATTATGGGATTCTTGGAATACGGCGTGAAAGTGTAGCCTCCGTCGGTGCTGTAGTAGAGCGATGTCTGCTGATTCTTGACTTTATTGCCGTCGTACGAGGTATAGAATGCCAGAACTGCATCTTTGCCGAACCCAGCCACGTTGCGCTCGTCTATTACGCAGCCGCCAGACCAGATGGCCCCGTTTTCGTCGGGTCTGATGGCGACCTTGCACTCCCGCCAGTTGTAGAGATTTGTACTGACAGCGTGACCCCAGCACTTGCCTTCGTTGGTGGCGTTAATGTTGGGGTCATACTGAAAGTACATATGCCATACTCCATCTTTGTAGAACAAGCCGTTGGGGTCGTTCATAAAGCCCGATGCCGGGTGGAACAACTGCGAGGCGCCGGTGTAGAAAGAAAGGTCGTCCGGTGGTGTAGCAACTACATTCACGGCAATCTCGGCAGTTTTGCCCATCAGTTCTGCTTTAACGATGGCGTTGCCGAAACCCACGGCCTCTATGGCGCCGTTGTCGACGGTAACCACTTTTGGATCCGAAGTCGTCCAGGCAAAAGTATAAGTGTTCGCCGTGCTGGGCACCGGAGACGCTTTGACTGCGTCTGTGTCGCCTTTCAACAGGGTTATTTCACTTTGGTCGACGTGTATTCTCTCCAGTTTATATCCACCGCCTTCAGCGGGCTGCTTTTCACATCCGCATCCGCACAAAAGACCAAACAAGATAAGGAGGAGTATGGTTCGTTTCATAATTATTCAAAAATTTCAGGAAGATCCAGGAGAATCTGTTCGTAAATAGCGCGGCCGCCTTTGGGGTTAGGATGATGGTATATCTGCCAGCCGGTCATAGGAGCCGGATAGCCGGTGTAATCTTCCCAATACATCATACTCTTGTCGACCTGCTTGCCGTCGCCTGCCAGAGAAGTAGCCTTGTCCAGATCGGCACCTTTTACACCCAGTTTAGCACGAACACGGCGGATAAGGGGATTGCCGCCGAAGGCCTCATCGTTCTGGGTGCCGCTCTCGTTACAGGGCATACTGTTAAGTATAGGAGTTGATCCGCAAGAGCGGATGAACTCTATCAACTGCGTCAGGTTGGCCTCCGTGTTGCCGCCGTTGGTACCTACCGTTACCATAACATAATCTGCCTTGATGTAAGGCAGTTCGTGTGGCAGGTACTCTAAAACAGTGTTGATGTTGCCGCCGCCGCGTCCACTGGACATCGCGCTGCCGCCAAGCCTTGTGAGAAGCAGCTGTGTATATGCCTCCGGAAAAGCGGCAGTCGGATAGTAGCATTCCGGCTGGGTGATGGAATCGCCGTAAATCAGCAGGCGGACCTTGTCCTTGAGCGACTCCACGGTGATGCGGTTCACCAGCATTGTTGAGCCCTTCTGCAGGCCGAAACAATAATGATCCCAGCCAGGTCCGACATAGAAGCCGTTGTTTATCTTACCTTGGCCGCAGCCGCCCTCGCCGTCGTTCACTGCAGAAATCTCCACCGTCTGGCCGCCGGCAATATCGGTAATGCGTACAATCTGTTGCTGGTAGATGTGGGTGATTTCCACGTCATACTCCCTGCCGCCTTCCAGGAAAGGCACTTCGCCAGTGACGGCCGGCGTGGTGCCCATATACATCATTTTAGACGGCACATCCACATAGGCCTGGAAATCGCCCTCGCTGCTGCGGAACAGGCACACTGCGTCTGATGAAGGACTGATGCGATAGCGCACCGCACGTTCTGCAAGGGCATAGAACCGGTTCAACTTGACGATACCGCCTGTCTTGTTTACAAGCAGGCCATCTTCCTGATACGAAGCTACGCCGGCGGTTTCAAGTGCTTCGATACGGTTGACAGAGGACGGTTTTTCGTCAAACATCGTGGTCGGATAGAACACCTGAGGCTCCGGTTCGGGCCTCTCCGTCACCTTGACCAGCACCTGCGCCCCAACACCCTGATAGGAAACGCTTATTACGGCCTCTCCCGCTCCGACGGCCTCTACCAGGCCGTCGGAAACGACAGCAACTGCAGCATTCGAGGTTTCCCAGGCAAAGGAGAGGGTGTTGGCCACGGAGGGCTTGGGATAGGCCTTGATTGCAGCCTTGTCCCCGACCATCATTTCCAGGCTCTTCGGAGACACCGAAATGCTTTCTATTTTATAGCCGATCTCGCCCTGCTTGCCGCAGCCGCAGGAAAGCAGCAGCGGCAGCAGCGCCAGAACGGTATATAATCTGAGTGTATTTAACATTTTTACCTGATTGCAAAACCGGTAAAGTAGAAGCACTGCCAGATGTAGTGCCAGCCGCCGGCTTCATCCTGATAGGTGTTCATATGGGTGTTCTCTACCCAACCAAGACTAACGGGTCCGGCTGTAGTAACCTTGAAGACAAGCGAAGTGAGTGTTGAAACCTCTGCTCCGCCCTCGTTCACGAAGTGTATATCGCGAACATTAAGGTATGCAAAGGTTTTTTCGTTAGGAGTAAGTACACCTTCTGGAGTGACATCAGGAAGGTTTACTCCATCTTCGCCTCCTTCGCCGGCAGAAACAACCATAAACATATCTACATCCGGTTCATAGTCTGCTCCGTGGATGTAAGCATCGAAATAGTAATAACCGGGCTCGAAATCCAATGTCTGCCAAACCTTACCATTAGTTATCGCGCTGCAGCCCCAAGCAGGACAGGTCCAAACACAAGCCCAGTCAAGACCAAGGTCATAAGAGATACCCCAGGTCGACTGGCTATGATTCCACTCAAGCAACGAACGGAATCGACCGGAACCGTCGGTATCGAAACTCCAGGTTTCGGTATGAGCAAAGGGTTGTGTCGCATTCTTGAGAGCCGGTGCTGCAACCACATCAACCAATTCGCAGGTTGCTGTTTCGCCGGACATTACGTCAACCTCGGGAAGTTTCACGGGGAGGTCTGCCTCGAAAGGATCTGAGAATGTCACTTTGAGTTTGGTTGCGTTAACAAACTTGCCCAATTCAAACACCTGGCTGCCGCCACGGCCTACCAGAGGCTGGTCGGTGAGGATATCGTTCCACTCTTCACCGTTCAAGCTGGCTGCAAGAGAGAACTTGCCCGGAAGGGTGGCTTCTGCAATATCAGTAGACTGAGACAGTACAATTGCGCTCTGCGTGCTCTCGCCGCCCAGATCAATTGTAATCACATTGCCTTCGGCAGATACTGTCCACTTGGATTTGTCGGGAGCGATGATCTGTGCCTCTTCGAAAGAGATTCTGAGGACGACTACGCTGCTCTTGCCGGCGCCGTTCTCGGCCACGGCCCAAATCTGTGCATCACTTGGCTCTTCGGGAGCAATGATGATGATTTTGTCTCCGTCCACGGTAGCCTTGTAGCCTTCGGAAGCCATAACAGAAACGACTGTCTGGTCGTCACCGCCTTTGATTGTGAAGGGCACCGTTACCTTCTGTCCGCCAGATGAAACGGTCCAATCGCGCTGTTCGATAATCAGGCCGAAATCGGCAGCCGCGCCTGCGCGCGGAATCACGAACTGTGTGTTGTTATCGTCTGCCAGTGTAAATACCACCGTATCGTCGGTAACAGTTACATCTGCAAACCATGTGTCGCCGTCGGCTCCGGGAAGACCCGCTTCGCCGGGCGTACCGACGCCGTCCTGGCCATTCTTACCGTTACGGACGGTGAAAGTGCCGTGCTCTTTGAAAGTCACCACATAACCCACTATTTCGCCATTCTCTGAGAGGGGCTTAATATCTGTGATGTAGTCGCCGGTAAGGCTGATCTCGTCAAGTCTCTGAACGGTCTTTTCGAGATCTGCAATTCTCTTCTCGAGGGGAGAAAGATCAACTATCTGGCAGCCGACTATCGTCAGGGCCGCCACAGCCAAAAGGATAGAAAATAATCTTTTCATTGTTGTGTTATTTATGGTTTGTATTTTATCTCAGTTATGGATGATTTAAGGCCATCGCGGTTGATCGCCTCCACCCCTATTCGGGCAGTCTTGGACGGAGCATTGGTCAAGCGGAATTTCATTGCCGGGGCCGGCACGGGATAGGAGTTGTCGCCATTGCGGTCGTAGTCCTGGAATACGCCCTGTTCGGGGACACGTCCTATCAGAATGCCGTCTTTGTAGATATTGAAGCTGCCAATGCCCGACTCAACGTCGGCATCTGCCTTCCATGATATTTCCAGAACTTCGCCCAACTTTGCGGCCGTGACAGCGAATGGAGCCGCAGGTGCGGTCTTGTCAATAACGACGTTGGTGGTTGCAAACTCCTTCCACGCCTTTGCGCTGGCCTCGTCGGGCAGACGGGCCAGACGAGACTTGTTGCCGGTATAGCCATCCTCCTTGAAGATTTCGAAGGTGGTGGTGTCGGCCAGCCAGGTCTGCTTGCGATCCAGAGGCTGCAATGCTCCCGATTTACTGATGCGCTGTTTCAAAGCAGCCTCCCAGAACGGGATGGCCATCGTGCGAAGGAAACTCAGATTGTGGTTCTGCCCGTTGTTGAGCACTATGGACACAGGAGCGTCCATTGCCCGGAGCTTGGCAAAGGTATGGCGGGCTGTCTCGGGGCACTTGATGGATGGGTCGCCATCGTCCTTACCAGCGTGACGAAGCAGCAAAGGCACCTCGGCAGCCGTTTGCGTGTAGGCATAGTCGGGATCCCAAGCAGCGCTGTAACACACTGCCGCAATAATTCTTTCGGGGTAGTCACGCAGCATGCCCAACGTCCAGAATCCGCCGGCGGAGTGGCCCCAAAGCAGCCAGGGAACGGTGATGATCTCGTCGTGACCCGTTTTTACGGCCGCTTTTGCCAGCACCTTTTCAAGGCCGGCGGCGCTGCCCTTCTCAGGATAGCCCCAGAGGCCGCAGGTGCCGTGGATGGCGGTCTCTATCACCGCCAGATTCCACTTCCGGGCAAATGCCTGGTACTGCAGGTCGTAGTGGCGAGTCAGGCCAAACTGCTCCATACCGCAGCCGTGCTGCAGTATGAGGATACCTTGCAGACGCCGTTTGCCCGTGGGAACATATACGCCGTAATCGGCCCAGTCGGCAAAGTTGCAGTCATCGTCCTTGAGGGTAATCTGGAAGACAGAATCCACTGGGGTGGTGATTTCTTCCGGATTCTTCTGCTCTTTACCTCCCGGATTGTCATCCGGGTTTTCATAGCGCGGCTGTCCACACTGACAGCATACTGCTGTCAGCATGGCAAAAGTCAGCGCTATCTTTCTTGTGAATTTCATCGTGTCTTAAGCACTATGCTTGTCATATACAAGTCACTCCAGGGTATGGATCCGGTGATTGCATAAAGATCGTAGGTGTTGAAGACCCAACCAATAGTCACGGTTGCAGGTTCCCGGAGTTCGAAATCCTGATTGTATACAGATGCTTTGTCACTAATGTCCCGTTAAGGGACTGTTAAAAGTTTATAATTATATTGTTTTTAACTACTTATACCGGTATTTCGGTGTACACGATTTGAATCGATAGCTTTGCGGCATAGACCAGAGTCATTGCCGCGATGAACCAAGGAA
>JAFSUF010000014.1 GCA_017445425.1 Bacteroidales bacterium
AAGAAGCCCAGACATAGCCGGAACTGCTGCCCGTACGCCAATTGCTGCAAGGATTGTCCTGGCTGTGGCCTTCAGTGTAATAAGGCTCCGTTTCGCCCCAGGCATAATAATCTCCGTATCCCTCCGGTGAATCTGCGCCCAGATTGCACGCGGCCCATTTCACACCCGAGGGCAGGCCCAGGTCAACATACTCGAATTCGGGTTCCGGTATGGTCCCGACATAATTCACTGCCGGCATCTTGAGCAGGCTGGAGCGGGTGATGGTCTGTATTTTAGAGGACATTATCTCCATCGAGGCACCTTCCGCATCGGTCACTTTTGCGGTGAAGCCGCTGAGCATCGTCATGGCAGGCAATGCAATAATAAACGATGTCGCCGTCGTCGGGTTCAGCTGAACTCCGGTGCCGCAATCGAGGGTAACGGTCATGGCACACGCATCTGCATTGTCGTCGGTACAATCGTCGGGAAGGCTCAAAGCGGGTGCGGTTCCGTTGGCAACCGTCACTGCCGCCTCACCGCAGAGGACCTCTCCGTTGTTGCCGGTAATGTTTATTGAAGTGATTTTGGCCGTACCCTTGAGCTGGAGCTTCAATCCGCCGAGAACGTTCTTGAACTTGAGGTTATAATCTCGCGTCGAACTTGTAACAGCCGTCATGGGGAACGCCCCGCTTCCAAAGCTTTCTTCTGCATAGTATTGGGTTGCAGGAAGAACTATGCCGCTGATGATATATGAGGCCCCGTCCTTTGCTATTTCTGCAGCAGCCGCATACGGATAGAATGCAACGTTGTTATCAATCTCCCCGCCGGCAACGAATCCGGGGCTTTCAACCCTGTTCAGTGCAGCCGCTGTCTTGCCGTCGGACGCATCGGTAACCTGGTAGTGCTCGTTGATGGTGCTGCCGACAAAGATGCTAACCTGGTCACCGCTCTTCCAGAGCACGTTGCCATCGGTATCCATAGAGGTTTTCGTCTCCGCGGGGTTTCCGTCTTCCATCACTTCAATAGTTGCGCTGAAGACCGCGGCTTTCTGTTTGTCTGCCTGTGTGAGGATTTCCGGCTCAGCCTTCTGGCAGCCGAAGATGGCGAACACCGCCAGGAGGCCTAATGTTAAGCTTCTTTTCATATGAAAAAAGTACTTCGTTTAATATAGGGTTAATGATATCTTGCCGACAAAAAGCCGAGGTTTGCAAATGTAGATAAATACTTTAATAATTGCAATACTGTGGATTCACAATAAGCAATGGCTAAAGGATTTGTCAGGGATTCAGCAGAAAATGGGCTAATGTCCTGTCTGCCAGATGTCAATCCGTGGGGGCATCGACATCCGGGAGGAAGGCTTGCTTGAGGCGGTTTTCCAGGCGGTTGTGCTTGATTTGCTCTTTCTTGGCAGAGATGAGTTCCTGGTATTTGCTGTAAACTGAGTCCACAACCGTGTCCCAGTCCAGATAAAGCTGTTCGCGGGCGGCGGCACTGATGCGGCGGTAGCGCTCTTCGTCGGCCAGAATGGCCTCTATCGTGTCGGCAAAAGCCTCTTCTGTGGGTTCAGAAACCAGAGCGTTGACACCGTCTGTGACTGTGGCGGAGGTGCGGGAACCTCGCAGGAACACAGTGGGGGTACCCTGGCACGCCGCCTCTATCTGCACCAGCGAGTTGGCATCGTACATTGAGGGGAAGAGGAACAGTTTGGCGCGGGAATAGAGGTCCTGAAGCTGCTCGCGGTTGTTCAGCCCCGCCATGATTATGTCATCTTTGAGCTGCAGGTCGCTCACAAGTCCGGCCAGCTTGTCCTCGTCCTGACCCTGTCCGGCAAATATCATCTTGAACTTCACGTCGCGGTCTTTGAGAATCCGGAGCGAGCGCACTGTAAAGTCGATGTTCTTCAAGTAATTGATACGCCCCACAAACAGGAACACTGTCTCGTCCGGGGCGATGCCGAAGCGCTGGTTGATGCGGGCCGCGGCCGCAGCAGGGTCATCCACCGGAACATGGTCAGTGGCGTTGAGCATCACCTTGCAGGGGGACAGAAGGCCGTATTCATTAACATACAGCTCTTTGATGGCGGGATTCACAGCCCAGCACTCATCGCAGGCGTTGAAGGTCATCATCAAGGTGTTGAGCGCCATCTTTACGGTAGGTTCAAGCTTGAAGGTGCGCTCAAAATCCTGCCGGTATTGCGAATGCAGTGTCCCGACGGCTGGCACTTGATGCATTTTGGCATACAGCGTGCCGGCCATGCCGACGGCAAACGGGGAGTGGATATGTACTATGTCCAGTCCGCTCTTTATCAGTGGAAGGTTGAAGGCTGGGTCTGCAAGGGGTAAAGGAAGGGAATAATCGACCCCCGGGATGGGCAGGGAAGAGCAGCGGACAATTTCGTATGGATATTTCTTGTCTTCTGCAGCGTCATATCCTTTGATGTCGGGACAAAACACCGCCACCTCGCATTTGCGTGCGAGGCGGCGTGCATAGTTGTCCACAACTTTTACCACACCGTCCACCATCGGATAGAAGGTGTCTATGAAGAGCCCTACCTTCATGCTGCGGATTTATTTCCAGAAAGGAAGGTCCTTCATACTGCAGATCGTACCGCCGTAGATGTTCTTGATATACTCGAGGCCCCGGTCGCAGTCTTCCTGGGTCAGGGTATCGGTAGTCTCGCGCGGAACAATGATGTTGAAGCCGCGGAAGAACGCATCGGCACTGGTGTGACGGCAGCAGCAGTCGGCCTGCCAGCCGGTTATGATAACGGTATCCACACCCTTCTCGCGAAGATCAAGCTCCAGGGGGGTCTGGAAAAAACCGCTGTAGGTCTTCTTGGGGATGATAACGTCTCCGGGTTGGGGTTTGAGCTCGTCTATAACCTCTGCGCCCCAGGTACCCTCAACTGCGTGGGGACCCCATACCTTGAACTCTTTGTCAACCTCAGGAGTGTGGCTGTCGTTGGCATAGAAAACGGGCACACCGGCAGCTCGTGCCTTCTCACAGAGCTCCTTGATGGGTTCTATAATTCTTTTGATTCTGGGATGGGCGATAGATCCCGATACAAAATCGTTGACCAGGTCAACGACGATGACAGCATACTTACTCATTTTAAATTCGGTTAAAAATATATCGTCATAAAGTTGATACAAATATAAAGCCGTTTTTGTATTTTTAATTAATTTAGACGTTTGTTAAAACATAAAGATGTATGAGTGAGAAACCCGTTGTTCCAAGACCGGATTGGGCTTTTGACGTAGATAAGGTAGTGGCTGCCAAATTTCCGGGGAAAAAGATACCCAAATGGATTACCGGCCGGATAAAGCGGTTCATACATCAGGATTTCCTGAACGTGATGGCCACCAAGGGGTACGAAGGCACCGAGTTTTGCTCCGAGAGCGTCAAGTATCTGGACGTGACCCTGGATATCCACGGGCTGGAGAACGTGGTGGTGCCGGAGGGGGCAAAGATGACGTTTGCCAGCAACCACCCGCTTGGCGGAGTGGACGGCGTGGCCGTTGCAGGTGTCGTGGGCGAGAACTTCGGCCCCAATGTACGCCTTATGGTGAACGACTTCCTGATGGCTCTCAAAGGGCTTGCACCTATCTGCATACCCATCAACAAGACCGGAGGCCAGGCCCGCAACCTACCGGCTCTCATCAAGGAGGCATATCAGTCAGATAACAATATGGTGGTTTTCCCCGCAGGACTCTGCTCCAGAAAGATAAAAGGGAAAATACAAGACCTCCCATGGACAAAGAATTTCATTCAGATGAGCCGCGCCACCGGCCGCTGGATTGTGCCGGTGCATTTTGAAGGACGCAACAGCAACCGGTTTTACAACGTGGCCAACATCTGCAAGTTCCTTAAACTGAAGTTTAACTTCGCGATGATATTCCTCCCCGACGAGCTCTATCGCAACCAGCACAAGACATTCAAGATTACATTCGGCAAACCTATCCCCCCGGAGACGTTTGATGGCAGCAAGACTCCTGCCGAGTGGGCGGCGTGGGTCCGTGAACAAGCATATTCCCTTTAGCTATGGAAAAGATTATCGATCCCGTAAGCATCGACCTTCTGGAGGCTGAACTTACCCCCGCCAAGATGTTGTGTGAAACCAACAGGGGTGGTAACAGGATATATGTCATAGATGCCCACGATTCGCCAAACGTCATGCAGGAGGTAGGCCGTCTGCGCGAAAGGTCGTTCCGTGAAGCGGGAGGCAGCAGCGGCTTGGGCGTGGATATCGACGAGTTTGATACGATGGATGTCCCCTACAAGCAGATTGTAGTGTGGGACCCTGAAGCAAAGGCAATCCTGGGCGGTTACCGCTTTATACTTGGCCCGGACGTGAAGTTCTATGAAAACGGACAGCCCCGTCTGGCCACCGCACACATGTTCCATTTCAGCGACACCTTCATAAACGATTACCTGCCGCACGTGATGGAACTGGGGCGCAGCTTCGTGACCCCGGAATACCAGAGTTCCAAGGCTGGGGCAAAAGCCCTCTACGCGCTTGATAATCTGTGGGATGCTATTGGAGCGGTGGTCAACGAGCACCCTTCCATCATATATTTCTTCGGAAAGATGACGATGTACCCCTCATACGACCGCCCCTCCAGAGACCTTATCCTGCACTTCCTCTGGAAACATTTCCCCGACCCGGAAGAGCTTGTGCGGCCCTACAAGGCGGTGATGCCGGAGACCAACGGACGCCTGATGGACCTGATTCTCAAGGACATTGATTTCAAAGAAGACTACCGTAACCTCAAGGAGGCGGTGCGTAAGCTTGGGACCAACATTCCACCTCTGGTAAACTCCTATATGAACAGCTCCCCATCCATGAAAATGCTGGGTACTGCCATAAACGATGAGTTTTCTGACGTGGAAGAGACCGGAATCATGGTTTGCTTCAATGAGATGTATCCGGAAAAACGCGACCGCCACACCGCTGCCTCCCTCGGGCAATGGGTGCGCAAGGTGCGCGAGCGTTTTCCCAAACTCTCAAACGAGGCTATGGAACGTCTCAAAGCCCGCAGGCATTTCCGCAAGACGGCTATTTTCGAGAGATTTAAGCACAGGAAAAATAAATAGTTCTATATTTGCGGCCGGAATTTCCATCTGTTTATGGAGAATATACTTACCGGCACGGGCATAGCCCATTCAATTTTGCTTTTTGCCGCCGTCATCGGCGGCGGTTTGTATTTGGGGCGATTCAAAATCAGGGGGTTATCCATAGGTACCACCTGGATACTATTCGTAGGTATCATATTGAGCCATTTCGGGCTCCGCAGCGACCCTACGGTGCTGTCGTTCATGAAAGATTTCGGACTGATCTTGTTTGTCTTTTCTATAGGTTTGCAAGTCGGACCGGGCTTTTTTGCTTCTTTCAAGAAAGGTGGTGTCAAGCTTAACCTGCTGGCGATACTGCTGGTTTCGCTGGCGGTGGTGGTCACCGTAGCGCTGCACCTTATCACCGGGTTAGACCTCTTTACCCTGACCGGCGTCATGTCGGGTGCAGTAACCAACACTCCAGGGCTCGGAGCAGCCCAGCAGACTCTTGCCGGAGCGGCAAATGCCCCTGTGGACAGCTCTGTGATGGCTTCTGCCTATGCCGTAACTTATCCTATCGGCGTGCTGGGTGTAATATTTATGCTTTTGCTTTTCAAATCGGTATTCAAAATAGATCTGGAAAAGGAGAAGGCCATACTGGACGAGTCCCACGATACCGGTGTAACTGCCCGCCGGATGCATTGTGAAGTGAGCAATCCCGCCGTGTTTGGCAAGACGCTCTCCCAGGTGGCAGCCAATATGGGCGATGATTTCGTGGCCTCCCGCATCCTTCATGACGGTGAGATCTCTGTTCCGGGGCCGGAAACCGTGCTTCACGAGGGTGACAGATTGCTCATAGTCACAGACCATAAGGACGTTGATACCGTACGCATAATATTTGGCAAAGAGGTCCCGATGCATCAACAGGACTGGCAGAAGATGGACTCCAATATGGTATCCCGCCGCCTCTCCATCACAAAACCTTCCCTCACCGGCAAACACCTCTCCAAGCTGGGATTCAGGAAGAATTATAATGTCACCGTGACCCGCGTGATACGTTCCGGTATAGAGCTGGTGGGCAGGCCCGGACTGATTCTCCAGGTGGGCGACAGCATACAGGTGGTCGGAACTGAGGAGAACATACAGCTGGTAGCCAAAATCGTGGGCAACAAGCCAGAAACGCTTTCCCACCCCAATCTGGTGCCGATATTCTTTGGTATTGCCGTGGGTGTCATCTTTGGCAGTATCCCCATCAGCATCCCGGGTATTCCCCAGCCCATAAAGCTGGGACTTGCAGGCGGTCCGCTGCTGGTGGCCATACTGCTGGGCTATTTCGGCCCCAAGTTTAAGATAACCACCTACACCACCGTGAGCGCCAATATGATGATCCGCGAGATAGGTATCTCCTTCTTTATGGCGGCGGTCGGCTTGGACGCAGGGCGCACTTTTGTAAGCTCTTTAGTAAATGGCGGATACTGGTGGATTCTTTACGGAGCCATTATCACCCTGGTACCGGTAGCTGCCATCATCCTTCTGGCGCGACTGGTGCTCAAACTCGATTTTTATGAGATCTGCGGCCTCGTGGCGGGCGGTACCACAGACCCGGCAGCGCTCTCGTTTGCCCAGAGCCAGTATGGCACCGACTACACCTCCGTGAATTACGCTACTGTTTACCCGCTCACTATGTTCCTGCGGGTGCTGGTGGCGCAGCTGCTGATATTGGCGGCAATATAATACAAACCTTATGGAGACAGTTTCTGACTATAAAAAGGGGCTTGCGCAGCATCTGATGGAGATCTGCCGCAGCAAGGCCCTCCTTGGCGGCGAATTGCTTCAGACTCCCGATCTGGACGATAAATGGCAGTCTATGGCTCCCGAATTCCTGGCCGACGCCGTTCCGGAATTCAACGGCTATCCGGAGGTGGTGTTAGCCTGGGCGGCCTATCTGGGCACCGCTGTCGCCTGGTGCTGGGACACCGACTGGACGCAATATTCCTCCAAGGATTACAAGTTTTTCTGCGGCGAGAAGGGGTTCGACTATATGGACGAGCACATCACGGAGCACCTGCTGGGTATGCCACTGGGCAGCAAAGAGGCCGAGACCCTGGCCTCCAGGATGCGCTCCCTCTCTGGCGAGGCCTACAGCTATCTGATGCACGCCGGACTTGAGGCCGGCAGTACAGCCGCCTTCCAGGCCGTCCTGGCCACGATAGACACCCTTTTCACTCTCGCAGCCTCCATTGAGCTCCACACCCTCGGCTACAAATTGCAACCACTATAGTTTTTTACATTCCTGTAATGGACTGACAGTAACTTTTGACGGTTGACCACTGACCACAAAAAAATCACAAAAAAGCCGCATCTCTGCGGCCGGCGCTTTGCGACGCAAAGGCTTAGAGGAGAGCCCTAATGATACCGGGCTCCGCCAGAGCCCGCCAAGCACAAGAAAAGAGACGGTGATTTGCCGTCTCTTTTCTTGTGGTCCCAGCAGGGTATGATCCTGCGACCCCCTGATTATGAGTCAGATGCTCTAACCAACTGAGCTATGGGACCGTTTCCGGTGCAAATATATGCAAACTATCCGGAACTAGTAGTGTGTCAGCCTTCTTTTCTTATGACTAATTGACCTTGATCTCTACGTCAACACCGCTGGGAAGCTCGAGGCGCATCAGCGCGTCGATGGTCTTGGGGTTGGAGGAGTAAATGTCAACCAGACGACGGAAAGAACTGAGTTCGAACTGCTCGCGGGCTTTCTTATTGACGAAAGTCGAGCGGTTGACAGTGAAGATCTTCTTGTCTGTAGGCAGGGGAATAGGACCACTGACAACAGCGCCGGTGCTCTTGACTGTCTTTACGAGCTGGTCGGTTGACTTGTCAACCAACGCGTGGTCGTAAGATTTCAATTTAATTCTGATTTTCTGGCTCATTATATAACTGTTTTTGAATTTATTCTCCTATAAAAATGCGTCCCTGACGTTCCACAACCTCTTTTGCAATGGGTGTGGGCACCTGTTCGTAGTGGCTGAACTCCATAGAGCTGGTTGCGCGGCCGCTCGAGAGGGTCCTGAGCACGGTGACATAGCCAAACTGCTCTGCCAGAGGTACGAGGGCCTTGATGATGCGGGCGTTGCCCTTGGAATCCATATCCTGTATCTGTCCGCGGCGGCGGTTGAGATCACCCACGATATCACCCATATACTCTTCAGGTGTAACCACCTCGAGTTTCATGATGGGCTCCATCAGTACCGGAGAGCACTTCTTGAGAGCCTCCTTGTATGCCATATGGGCACATATCTCAAACGACAGCGCATCGGAATCCACGGGGTGGTAAGCGCCATCCAGCAGGCGGACTTTCATTGCTACAAGTTCGTAGCCAGCAAGGACACCGTTGGACATGGATGATTTCAGGCCCTTTTCCACCGCAGGGATAAACTCGCGCGGGATATTGCCACCCTTGACTTCGTCGATAAACTGGAGACCGGTAACCCCCTCGTCTGCGGGAGAGAACTCCGCCACGATGTCGGCATACTTGCCACGGCCGCCGGTCTGCTTCTTGAAGGTCTCGTGAACCTGGAAAGTTCCGCGGATGGCCTCTTTGTAGTTGACCTGCGGGGCGCCCTGGTTGATTTCTACGCCAAATTCGCGGCGCAGACGGTCTATGATGATGTCAAGGTGGAGCTCACCCATACCGCTGATGATTGTCTGCCCCGTCTCCTGATCCGATTCCACGGTAAATGTGGGATCCTCCTCGGAGAGTTTGGACAGCGCCAGCGAGAGCTTGTCGATATCGCCCTGTGTCTTGGGCTCCACGGCAACACCGATAACGGGCTCGGGGAACACCATCGACTCAAGTACGACAGGTTTGTCTTCAACGCAAATAGTGTCACCAGTGCGCAGCTCCTTGAACCCGACTGCGGCGCAGATATCACCTGCCTCCACAAAGTCTATCGGATTCTGCTTGTTGCTGTGCATCTGGTAAAGACGTGCAACACGTTCTTTCTTGTCCGTACGGGTATTGAGGACATAGGAGCCTGAATCGAGGCGTCCGGAATATGCCCTCATAAAGGCGAGACGGCCCACATACGGGTCTGTGGCAATCTTGAACACAAGGGCGCAGAACGGGTCGTTTACGCTGGGCTTGCGCTCTACCTCATTGCCGGTCTTGGGATTTGTACCAAACACGCTGCCGACATCGAGCGGACTGGGGAGATACCGGATCACTGCATCCAGCAGGAACTGGACACCCTTGTTCTTGAAAGACGAACCGCAGCAGGTCGGAACAACCGACATGTTGATGGTAGCCTTTCTAAGGGCGGTGATTATCTCCTCCTGTGAAATCGAATCGGGATCGTCGAAGAATTTGGTCATCAGGTCATCATCAAATTCCGCGACTGTCTCCAGCAGCTTGCCTCTCCACTCTTTGGCCTCGTCCAGCAACTCTGCGGGAATCTCCTTGATCTCGTAGTTGACGAGCTCGGTACCGTTATCGTAACAAATAGCTTTCATTGCGATAAGGTCGATTATCCCTTCAAAATTGTCCTCGGACCCAATGGGGAGACAGATAGGCACCGAATTGGCGCCCAGTTTGGTATGAATCTCCTCCACCACTGCCAGGAAATCGGCTCCGGTGCGGTCCATCTTGTTGACATACGCAATCTTGGGGACATGGTATTTGTCGGCTTGACGCCATACCGTCTCCGATTGCGGCTGAACACGACCGACCGCGCAGAACGTCGCTATCGTGCCGTCAAGCACGCGCAGCGAGCGCTCCACCTCTACGGTAAAATCCACGTGGCCGGGGGTGTCTATCAGGTTGATCTGATATTTCTCCCCTTCGTGGTTCCAGAAAGCTGTGGTAGCGGCAGACGTAATAGTGATGCCCCTCTCCTGTTCCTGGACCATCCAGTCCATCGTGGCAGCCCCGTCGTGCACCTCCCCGATCTTGTGAGTCTTGCCTGTATAATACAGGATCCGCTCGCTGGTCGTGGTCTTGCCGGCGTCGATATGGGCCATTATACCGATGTTCCTGGTGTATGTGAGGTCTCTTGCCATCTAAACCCTTACAGGTCTGAAAGAATTAGAAACGGAAGTGGGCAAATGCCTTGTTGGCCTCTGCCATCTTGTGCATATCCTCTTTGCGCTTGAATGCAGCACCCTCATTGTTGTATGCTGCAATTATCTCGGCACA
>JAFSUF010000001.1 GCA_017445425.1 Bacteroidales bacterium
ACTATTTCTCAAACTGTAGGTTTTGTGCTGTTTGAGAAAATACCTGTAAATCAATTATTTAACAAATCAAAACATATTGTTCCTGTTGATGGCTATCCTAACTTATTCAGTATCAGCGAGTCTTAACGGGACACTAGTGATGCTTTGTAATTGTTCATATAGAACGATGATATTACGGAAGCATCGCTGGTGGCATTATCGATGTCAGGCAGAGCACTTCCATTTGCAACGACACCATATGCATCCAGACCTCTGGTATCGGTAATCGAACCTATTGTCCATTCAACACTGTAATATCCGGGCATAAGTTCCACCGTCTGCCATACCTTTCCGTTCACCACATTGTAGATATTCCAGGCATTTGCTGTAAAGATGCAAAGGCCTCCAACAGCCGTATCGGTAGTGATGATGGTATTGTCGCTGGTATTCCAGCCTACAGCTCTCTGCATTCGGCCTACACCGACAGGTGTACCGAGGTCTTCAGATCCGTCACTCTGGATGGGTACCACTGCGTTAACCAAAGAGGGCATCGTGAGCAACTCTTCCGTATTTGTGTTGAACAAATCGTTATAAAGATCTATCTCGCCCAATTGTATGGGACGGTTGTCCATCGGGTTGCTGAGGGAGATGCGCAGATACTGGGCTTTAACGGGGCGTGCAAACGGCAGTTGCTGTGCGAAGCAGGTATGCGGGAAACTCTTGTCCAGCATCGCATCCCAAGTAGCACCGTCATTGCTTGTTTCAATCAAAACATGACCCGGCATTGTGGCGGCATCAAAATCCCATCCCTGGGAAAGTATGATACCGGAGAACAACTTGACACTCTGCATATCAATGGTAATGACCTGGTCGCTCTCTGCACCGGCTATCCACGAAGTTTTGGGATTGCCGTCCACCGCCTTGGACAGCGGTGCGCTGGATGAACTACTAGTTGCATCCATCAGCCAGATAGATTTATCCAACTGCATAAGCGCTGCATCCTGGACATTGACGGTAGAGGAAACATACTCGTCAAGGAAGTCTGCCGTAGGCTTGTACACAGTGTAATACGTCACAGGAAGATCGGCGTCGACGCCGTCAATTGTAATGGTAGTCTGATTGGGAGCGAGTGTCTTCTTCTGCTGCTGACCGGCAAAGTCGCTGTAGACCACAACCACATATGCCTCGTCTGCACCGCCCTCCTCGAAAGTTATCTCCATGGAACTGTCAGATGTTTCTTTCATCTTGACAAACTTGCGGTTGGGTAGAGCGCCAGAGTAGTATGAATCTCCATAGACCTCAACTACCACGCCCATAGGGAGGGATTCGCGGTTGCCTGCATCCTGGGTTACCACGCGGATGATGTTTTCCCCGGCAGACAGGCCGTCTACCTCCACTCGCTGCATCTCACTCGCAGAATCGATCCAGAACTTCTTGACACTGCCCGAATTGTAGTACACCTTGCCCGAAATTGCATCTGCAGGCACTTTGAATTCGAGCACCACGCGGCCGATGCCGGGATAGGCCTTGAGATCCGAAGCCGGAGCCGGAGCCGGTGTCTCTTTCTGCTGGCAACTGGCAATGGCAACCAGCAGAAGAATCAGAATAATATGACATATCTTTTTCATATCGCTATAGATTTAGAGTGGATTACTGCCAGGCTTCAGGTTGTGTCATACCCGTCATCTTCTTGGCATCTTCCAGAGGGATGGGAAGAACCAGGTACTTGTCGGTGTAGGACTGATAGTCGCGGATCTTACGTCTCTCGTAAGAGAATTTTCCGTCATCCTCTTTGGTGATGCGCATTCCGGTCACGAAACGGTTGGTCTCGGAGAGGATCTTCCAACGGCGCTGGTCCATAAAGCGGCCCTGCTCCAGGCAGAACTCTACGCGACGCTCGTTGCGGATGCGGGGCATCAGGAAATCGTAAGTTGCTTGATAGCCGGGAACATCCTCGATTGCCGGCTGGCCGGCACGCTGGCGGATTTTGTTCAACGACCTGGCAGCATTTGCATAGTCGCCAAGTTCGCACTGCGCCTCTGCAAGGTTCAGGTAGAACTCTGCCAGGCGGAAGAATACCCAGTGCACGCCAATCTTGGAGTAGCCGCCGTCGGGGCCCCAATAGTTGATGTATTTGTCCTTGCGGCTATAGTAGCCGGTGCAGGAACGCTGGGTCTCCTGGGAAATCACGTCATTGAAACCGTTTCGGCCTCCGACATAACTTTCTATGATATAATTCTGAGAGCAGTTGTAAGGCACGCCATAGTCCGCACCATTGTAGAGAATGTCAATATAGAAACGGGCATCGCGGTTGGCATACGGGTCACCGCCCTTATCCTCGCTATAGCCCAGCGCAGCGGCTTCCGGAGTAACTGTAACGCTCAGGTGGCTTGCATCGTTGTAGGTCACGGGCATCGCACCGTTTGTCATTTCAAAGCAGTCGACCAGCTCCTGTGTCGGGGACTCACCGCAGTTCCAAACGTGGTTTATTGATGCATACGGATAAGAACCAACATCCACGCAGTTGGTGTTGTTGATGTGGCTGTTGTCTGCCCACGAACGCCAGATAATCTCCGGAATCTCGTCGGTGAAGTTGCTTACGAACAGCTTCTTGTAGTCATTCATAGGGACGAGGTCGTATTCGCTCATGTTGAGCACATCCTGAGCGGCATCGGCCGCTTTCTGCCACTTTGTGCGGTCTCTGGTGGGGTTGTTCAAGATGCTAGCGTTGTGCAGGTAAACTCTTGCACGGATGGCCTTAGCCACGCCGTTGTCCACGCGGCGGGCTTCGTTTGCCGCCTGGCGGTTGGGAAGGATGCCAGATTGAACCACAGCCATCAGCTCTTCGGAAATCTTGTCTGCAATCCAGTCGTAAGTGGGACGGGTCAGGCTTGACCAATCCTTGTAGGAGGCGTCGAACGGTTCCTCTATCCATGGCATAGGGCCGTAGAATTCGAGTAGCAACATATAATAATAGCACCTCAGTACTTTTGCCTCCGCTACCCAGGTGTCAATCTCCTGCTGGGTCAGCACCGTAGATTGAGGCAGGTATTTGATGGCATTGTTGGCAAGACGGATACCGCGCCAGAAGTCAGGCCAGAGCTGCTCTGCGGGTGAGTTCCAGTCCCAGGTAATAACCGGATTGGAAAGCGAGAGGGTTCCGTTGTGCCAGTCGTACGCATCGTAGGTGGCTGCCCAGAAAGCATTGTCGGTGAGGCAGTCAAACGGGTTCATCACAAAGGATATCTGGTCTCTGGCGGTATAAATTTCGCCGTAGGCCGCATCTATCAAGCCTTTGCTTCGATCACGATTTGTAAGGACCTTGTCCAGGGTAATCTGTCCGTCGGGGGTCTTTTCCAGAATCTTGTTGCATCCTGTAAGGGAAATAATCGCTACAAGAAATATATATATAGTCTTTTTCATAGCTCTTTCGTTTAGAAGGAAATATTAAGACCAACGTTGTAGGTCGAGAATACAGGGTAGAGCAATTCGTTGTTCTGCTCGGGATCCTGATATTTGACCGGATAATTGTCGAATGTCAGCAGGTTGAGGCCGTTGACATAGAGTCGGATCTGCTCTGCACGGATACTGCGCGACAGGCGCTGGGGCAGGCTGTAGCCGATTTCGACATTCTTCAAGCGGAGATAACTGCCGTCCACCAGCCAGAAGTCGGACATAATTTTGCTGGCATTACTACCAGGATCAAGCCTGGGATAGGTAATAGGAAGGCCGGCATCCAGACGTTCCTGGCTCCAGGCTTCCTTGTGCCACTGATTGAAGTTGTAGGTCTCCCAGATACGCTGGCCGGCCAGATAGTAGCTACGCCCGGCAACGCCCTGCCACATCATGCTGAAGTCAAAGCCCTTGTACTGGACGCTAAGGCCGAAGCCGTAGTTCCATTCGGGCATTTCGGGGTTGCCGATGGGCACCATATCCCTTTCGTCGACGTATCCGTCACCAGTCTTGTCTACATACTTGAGGTCGCCCGGTTTGGGGGATGCTCCCGTGCCGCTCTGATCGTACCAGTTGATGATATCCTCTTCGCTGTTGAAGAAGCCGGCAGTCTCATAACCGAAGTTCTGGCCCATCCTGAAGCCGGTGCTGCGAAGCCGCACTGCATAATCTTCCGGCAGGAGCACCTCGCTTAGGTAGAGCACTTTGTTGCGGTTGAAGGCCGTGTTGGCCCTCGCGTCAACCCTGAAGTCCCTGGAGAATACCTTAGAGTAACTCAGGCTCAACTCAAAGCCCTTGTTTTCAATTTGGCCTGCATTGACCTTGGGGAGGATACCCGAAACGCTGACGCCACCAGTGCCGAATACGCCGGTGGGCACAAGGCCGGTGGCGGGGATCAGGATGTTGTTGCGGCGCTCGTAGAATAAATCGGCCTCCAGACGGAAGTCATGCCACAGACCCAGTTCAAAACCGAGATTGTACTTGGTAGCCTTCTCCCAGGTCAGCTCTTCGTTACCGATCTGGGACTCGTAGCTGCCACTCCAAAGGGTCAGGAAGGCGAACCTGGAACCGTTCATATTGTCGTTTCCGACCTGTCCGACCGATGCACGGACCTTACCGAAAGTAATGGTGTCCTGATATTTCATCCACGGCTCCTCGGAGAAGATCCAACCCAACGACATAGAGGGGAAGAAACCCATCTTCTTGCCGGGGGCGAACTGCTCGGAACCGTTGTACCCGAAGTTGAGTTCTGCAAGATAACGGCTGTTGAAAGCGTATGTCGCACGTCCCACGAAACCGACATAGTTGTAAGGCAATTGGATATTGATAACCCTGCGATAGCGGTTGAACAGCAACATTCCGGTGATGTCGTGCAGCCCGAATGTGTTAGCGTAGTTGAGAGAAGCATCTATGTTGAACAGGTTGTTGAAACTCTGGTACTGGGCGTCGCTAAGCGGGCTGTTGGACATGGTACCCGTCTTCTCGTATCTCACGCCGTCGGGCGAGTCGGGATCGGCCACCGCCTCATACAGCTGGAAGGTACGCTGTCGTACCTGCTGGTTGCTGGAGAATGCATCGTAAGAGAGTACCACCTTTGCAGAGAGGCCTTTCATGATAAAGTCCAGCTGCTGCTCCAGGCCCAGGGTAGCTGTCACCTGGTTTGTCTGGGTGTTGCGGAAACCGGAGCGGTTCAGCATACCGTAAGGAACATTGTTTATGTTACCTCCCTTGAGAGAAGATGTCAGAACCTCGCCGTCCGGAGTAACATCGTTGAAGTAGTTGTTAGGAGTAGTGACCAGAGAACTGATTACAATGGAGTAGCCGTTGACATCGCTCAGATACGCGCCGTTATTGGGAACCACAACGGGGTCGTTCTTGGACTGCATATATCCGCTGATGTTGAGAAACATCCTCAGGCTGGAAGTGACATCAATATCGAAGTTGGACCTGAAGTTGACGCGGTCGGCTTTTGATGTCGGATCGTAGTCATATTCAGTGAACGGCTCCGTGCGGAAAATACCACGCTGATGCAGATAACCAACAGTTGTGAAGTAGCGCATACGTTCGGTACCGCCGCTGATGTTCACGTTGACCCTTTCCATAGGGCTGTTGGGCTGGATAAACTCCTTGACAAAGTTTCTTGTAGGATAAAGCGCCTGGAAATCTCCGGTACGGTAGTGCTCGAGGGCCGCATCGTCGTAAATTGCCTGACGACCGTTCTGGAACTCAACCTGGTTACGCAGCAGCGCATAATCGTAGGCCGACACCATATCGGGCATGCGGGTTGGATTCTGCCAGGACTGCTCCAATGTGACGTCGATAACCGGTTGACCAGATTTACCGCGGCGGGTGGTAACCAGGATCACACCGTTGGCGCCACGTACTCCGTAGACGGCCGTTGCAGAAGCATCTTTGAGCACCGTGATGGACTCGACCTCGCGGGGATCCAGAGCGGTAAAGTCACGTTCCACACCGTCCACCAGAATCAGAGGTGTCTGTCCGTTGACGGTAGATGCACCACGAATGTAGAAGTTCATCTGCTCGCCGCCCGGCACACCGGAACGCTGGAGCACCGTTAGGCCGGGAAGACGGCCCGCCAGCGCGATACCAAGGTTGGATGCGGGGGTTTGTTTAAGACCTGTAGCGGGCATACTGGATACGGCAGCAACAACGCTTTCTTTGCGCTGCTGACCGTATGCTACAACCACTGTTTCTTCCAGTTCGGAGGCCTCCTCTATCATCGTAACGTTGATAACTGAGCGGCCGGCAACCGGAATGTCCTGGGACTGATAACCCATACAGGTGAAAATCAGGCTCGATGCTCCAGAAGGCACATTAATGGAATAATGGCCAGATGCATCGGCTGTCACTCCTTGCGTGGTACCCTGAATCTGGACTACCACGCCCGGAACAGGTTCTTGCTGAGGATCGGTAATTACACCTTTTACGGTGAGGCCTCGATCCTGCCCTGCGGCGATGCCCGTAAAGAGCATCACTGCCAGCAGAAAACATGCTAATTTGGCTTTCATACAGTATTATTTAGGTTAATTGTTCATTATATACATATAACTCAGGCGGCCCATAGGCATTGCACTGCCGGAGGTGTAAGTATTCATAATGTCGGAGGGACCTTCCACCCCCATCGCAACCTTGAAATAGAATTGCTTGACATCAGTCAGGCCTACGGCGCTGCGGGGAATCGAAAGCTGCAGCATTTTGCCGGAATGAACAAAGCGTGCCTGAGCGACATTCTCTACAAAATAACTCTTGCCGGTAAATCTCTGAACAGACGCCTTGCCGGAGGTGATGTCGCGTCCTATTACATAGTCGTAACTTTCCCAGGCCTTGGTGGCGGGCTCCCCTGTCCCAATATAGATATTGAGCCAGTTCTCTTTAAGCGAAGGCTTTGAGAAGTCTTCTTTGCCCTTGATGTAGAAATAAATGTTGTCGGCGTCGTGAGCTACTCTCACCTCGACTATCTTGTCGGTTGGCGCTGGCTGTGCGTAGTGGACTTTCTGGGAATTGCCGTAGCAGTTGCGGGCGATGAAGGCTGCGTCGGTGTTGCGCTCCACATATTCTATATTTTCCCATACAGACACATCTCCGGAAATGTCTATCGTATGCTCCGCCTGGGCTGGTCTAATGCCTTCTTGAGAGCCCTTGTACCGACGTACATTCTTTATCAACTGCAGATAGAATGCATCCTGATAGCCGCCCTTCATGGGTTCAATATCACGGGAATATTCTTTACTGGCGGCATCGCACAGCATATATTCGCCGTCGTAAAGTTGTTTGTAGGCAATCCATTCGTTCCAGCCGCCGACCGATACCATAGGCGGGTCCGCTTTGATAGCCTCATCCCACTCTGCCTGAAAGAATGTTCCTTTGTCCACATCCTCGGAAATGTTCTGCCGCAAGGACGGGCTCCAGCCTCTGCCCCAGTTGGTCCAGTTTTCACGGGTAAGGGAGAATGACATCGGAACCATCGGATGGCTGGCTACAGTGACATTCATCATCTTGGATTCTGAATGATACGGTTGCGGAAACTTCCACTCTATCCAAGTAAAGCCGTTGGGGTATGTCGGGTCAAACGGCCAGTTGGGCTTGAAGAAATGGAAGAAATCCAGGATTTCTGCACTGAGCTCGCCCGGTTCGTAAGAAGTATCTCCACGGGAGGAAGCTTCGGCATAATCGTCCTTAGCATCTGTATAGGCAATGATAAGGGGCTTGCCCTCGTAGTAATACCAAGCGCTTGGATAACGGCCGGGGCCATATAGGAGATTGTACAGATTCCTCACCGTCTGGAAAGAGCGGGAGTGCGTATAGCTCACCATTTTAGGCGGGTTCCAACCCTCTTTCTGCATCTCCGTAATAACCTTTGCCACCTGCAGGACTACATCATCGTAGATGACGGCGTTAGTGTGGTCAAAAAATATGAAATCCACACCCGCCATAGTTATCATCTGCATCTGCTTGCGCAGCACCCACTCGTCAATAGAGTTGTAATAGCCCCACAGCGGCTCGCCCCACCAGTGGGCCTGGCCGTTGGGGCTTATGACATCGTCGTACCTGTGGAACAGAATGTTGAGTCCGTCTTCCATCTGGAGTATCTTGGTGGCGTCATAAACTCCTGAGGCATAGGGCTGGCCTATCCACGGCCAGAAGAACATACCGACCTGACGGTCGTCACGGAAACTGCCAATGCGGTCGAAAGTCCGGCCGAACTGGTCTACGCCTACAATGTCGCCCACCATAGCCGTAGTCACCGCCACGGGCTCGCCGGGATTGTCGGGTCCGTCCGGGGTGTCTGGCTTGTCCGGTTTTTGGGGCTCGTCCGGTATTATATAGATAGGTGCGTGCTCACACGCACAGGCAGACGCGACCATCATCAAGGTGATGATGTAAACAATATACTTCTTCATAGTTACAGCCTGCTTTTAATTTCATAATGTCCACTGCCGAGGGTTATGTCGGCGTAGCCAGGTTCCCTGGCGGCTTTTATGCGCTTCCCGTTGACGCTGACGCCTCCGTTGGCAGAAGGCACGCTCACCAGGGCCTCAGTGTTGGCCGGGATATCCACCGACCAGGTAAAAGAGCGTCCTTTATGCTTCCAGGCGCTGCGAATGGTGCCTTTTACAGTCTCGACGGACCCCTCCGCCCATTCCAAAGTGGTGGGCACGACGGGTTTCAGGGTAAAGCGCGCAAATCCCGGATAATCAAAAATAGGATTGATACCAAGCAACTTTCGGTAGAACCACGCATCTACGGATGCCATCATCGGGTGGTTGTGGGAGTTCATAGCGTCACCGGTAAGATACTCCCAGCGCTCCCATACCGTGGTGGCTCCTTTGGATAGCATAAATCCCCAACTGGGATAGGTCGTTTGGGTAATGATGCCCCAAGCGTCATCGACATATCCATTGTCGGCCAGCACATCCAGCAGATACTTGGTGCACAGATTGCCGGTGGTCAAATGATGGTCGCGTGCTCGGACATCCTTCACCAGATTGTCTACCACACGGGCTTTGCGGTCCTCGCCGACAAGGCCTAGGTAAAGGGTAAAGGAGTTGGCTGCCTGGTTATTGGCCGCATAGCCGCCGTTTGCCTCGTCCCAATATTCACGGTTGAAGGCCGCCGCCGTTTGCTCAGCATATTTGTTATATTCAGCAGCGACATCTGCTTTGCCCAGTACAGCCGCCATATCGGCAAGCAGCCTGCAGCAGTAATAAAGATAGCCGGTGGATATCATCTTGCCGGGGGTGTCGCGGGATACGCCGGAACCGTTGGGATCCATCAAAAAGTCGCGCGGCGGACACCAGTCGCCATAGTAACTGTAGTCCACGATGCCGTCCACAGTGCGGGAACGCAGGTAATCGGTCCATCCCTTCATCCCCTCGAACTGGTCTGCAATCGCCTGTTTGTTTCCGTAGAATTCATATGCTCTGGCACAGAACAGCAGATAGCTGGCGCAGACGGGGTCGGCCGGGCGCATACCAAAGCGGAAAGGAGCCACGCAGGTGATTGTGCCGGCATCGTCCTGGGTATCGGTGATGTCCTGGGCGAATTTGGGGAAGAAGCGGGCCATATTATAATTATACATAGCTATCTCGTGGCTCACAGTAAGGTCGTTGAGCCACCCCATACGTTCGTCTCGTTGAGGACAGTCTGTGGGAACGCTGTGGATGTTGCTGGCCTCGGTATTTACTGCAATTCGGTGGATGTCGTTTACAAGCTGATTGGAGCAACGGAAACTGCCGATCGGCTTAACGTCGGTGCGGACAACCTTTACGGTGAAATCGTCGTCCGAAGGTTTGTATGAGAGACCCTCGACCTGGAAATACCGAAACCCGTGATAGGTAAAGGCCGGCTCCCAAGTCTCGATGCCGCTGCCGGCGCATATATAACAGTCGTTTGATTTGGCATTTCGCAGGTTATCCTGATTCACGCTGCCATTATCCCGAAGGGTTTCAGCGAAATAGAGGTTGACTGCATCCCCGGCATTGCCGTGGACTTTGATTTCTACCCAGCCCGCCAGGTTGCGGCCGGCGTCAAACACATATACGCCGGGCTGCGGCTCCGCCACTAAGGTGGGTTTCAACTCCTCCACAATCTTTATAGGCTCAACACGCGCAGAATGCATCTCGCCCGTAGGGTCGTCCGTATTGTGTGCCCAGGCCCAATCCTTATCCATGAGCAGCGGCGGCGTGCCTGCCTTCCATAGGTCTTCCGTATCTTCGCGGGCATCGTACTTTTCTCCGTCAAATACAGTTGCGTATACGGTCGGGCCAGCTGTCACGTGGCGGAAGCTGTCGGTATTCATCTTGTAGAAGGTGCCGTCGGTATAGACAACCTCCAGTTGGGCGCGAAGTCGTGGAGAGCCCATCCAGCCGGGGGCAACGGGGATTACAATGCTGTTGCCTCCTTGGTGGAACAGCGCTCCTACATCAAATGTTTCGTAATAGACCCGTTTGCTGTAGGTGCTTTGGGCGGGATCCAGCACGTGGTCCCCAGCCTTCTTGTGGTTAATGTAGACTTCAAAGAAACCGATTCCGGCGACATATAGGCGGGAGTAGGCGATCTGCTTGGAGGGATCGGGATAGAAACTCCCCTTGAAGTAGAGCACGCGGCCCGGAATTCCCGGAACATACCCTATCCAGCCGCCCTCCCAGTCACTCTGCGATAGCAGGCCCATTTCCCAGAAAGCTGGATGCGACCATTCGGATGGGTTGCCGTCTTGGTCCCAGACCATCACTTTCCAGTAGTAACGGGCGCGGGAGAGCATCTTGATGTGCTCTGTGCCGATGCAGGTAGACTGCCCCGAGGCGACCTTGCCGCTGTCCCAGACATCACTGCGGTCATCTGACAGCATCGCCTCGGAGGTGGCCACCAGAATGCGGTAGGCAGTCTGGCGGGTGGCGGCGGCCGACGAAGAAAGCTTCCACGAAAGTTGTGGGGCATAGTCGATGCCGATAGGGTTGACCTGATACTCTGCTTGCAAGTCTTCTACCTGCACTACAGGGGTGGTAGTCTTGGCATTGACGACACAAACCGTCCATCCCAAAAGGCAAACAGTTATCAAAAACTTCTTCATATCTCTTTGCTTTTAATTCTCTTTTTGTAAAGTTATCTTCACATCCAACCTTTTCAGTTGTAAAAACCGTTAATATTTTTGCCTTTTCCGTTATTTCTTGTCGGACTTGTCTTTTCTTTCAATCGGGCTTGCGTTTTTTGTTAACTTTACATTTGTGAAGAAATTTGCCGCTATATTGATGGTTTTGGCGCTGACAGCCAACTTGCCGGGCCAAACAGCACGTGCCCAGGGCTACAGAGACAACACCAAGTACGACAACCTGTCCCACTTATGCGTTCGCGCCTTTGCCCAGGACTCCCTTGGCAATATGTGGATTGGAACTCTGGCTGGATTGGACAAATACAACGGCTACGAGTTTGAATATTTTCAGCATAACCCTGCCGACACCTGTTCTATACGCAGCGACTTTGTCTTCTTCCTGCTGATGGACGGTGACAACTTGCTCATAGGCACCGCTATGGGCGTGGACTGCCGCAACGTCCGCACCGGCCGGATTTCCCGGATTCCGGGGCCCACGTGTCCAGTGTACCGCCTGTTCAAGGACCACACGGGCAATATTAGAATAGCGTCGGTAGAGGGCCTTGGGCTGCTTGACAAGGCCTCCGGGGAGATATCTTACCGCAAGGATTGGGGTGAAATAAATAATATGTGGGAAGATTCTTACGGCCGTCTCTGGCTTGGAACCTTGACCGGTCTGGCGTTGGAAGATGGCAGTGCACGTTATTTTCTCCCGGGCGAACGGCAGGTATTATGCTGTTATGCCATTTCTGAATCTATTTGGTGGCTCGGCACAGACAAGGGTATTGTGCTGTTCAACCCTGTCACCGGGCGCAGTTCTATGCCGGACAATCTGATTCCTGCATCCAGCCCGCTGCAGAAGGGGCGAATCAATTTCATTACAGAATTATCCCCATCCAAGCTTCTGATAGGTACGGCAATCGCCGGCGTCTGGCAGTACGACTTGGTAACTCATTCGCTGGATAACAGCCGCTCCGACCGGTTCAACCCCAATAACGCGGCAGAAATAACCTGCTGCTACAAAGATTCGCAGGGTAACACTTGGATCGGATCTTATGAAAAGGGCTTCGTGATTGCCGGTAAGCAGTCCGACTTTTTCAACGAGAACACCGCCTTGACAACACCGCTGGAAGATAAGTTTGTCACCAGAGTTGTAGAAGATGCGCAGGGAACTCTGTGGATTTCCGACAGATACGGATATCTTTATAGTTACTCCTCTTCAGAAGGATTCAAAAATATCGATCTTGGTGGAGTAAAACCGCTCGGAGGAGACTATCTGGAATGTATTTTCATTGACAGTAGAGGCCGTTTCTGGTTGGCCTTTGAGAAGAGCCTGTGCCTGGCCAACGTGCATTCCGGCAAAGCATATAAAATCTCTTCCTTCCCTCTGGATCACGTTCGCAGCATCCGGGAAGATGCTCTCGGAAACATCTGGATGGGTGCTTGGAGCGGTCTTTACAATTACCGTCCCCAGAACAGGGAACCAGAAAAAGTCATCATCAATCCGGCCTTGAACATTACCGACATTCTCCCCATGGATAACGGTGAAATCTGGTATTCGGCTCACGGCTGGACCGTTTTCAAAATGAAGGATGGCCTGGTAAGCGGTTTGGACCTGCCAGAGAAGGATCGGGATGTCGGGCGGTACTGCATCACAATGAAGCGGGACAGCAAAAACCGTATATGGCTGGGTAGCTACGGATACGGAATGCTGTGTCTCGACGGAGATAATGTTGTGAGAATCAGCGCGGAAAACGGCCTTCCCGATAGTAATATTCTCTCTTTTCAAGAGGATTTGAGCGGCAATATATGGGTGAGCACATTTCACGGAATCGCCCGTGTAGATTTACCTAAAGGAGATACAACTGCAACGATTCTCTCTTTTCCTGGCCGACAGTACCACGAAAAGTCGGGATGCAGGACTGCCTCGGGGCAGATTTATTTCGGCGGTAACCACGGCTTGACATTCTTCGACCCAAAGTCGTTCGCTACCGGCCACCCGGTGCCCACAATTCATCTCGAAGATCTCAAGATATGGGGCCAGAGCGTCAATCCCGGCGATGAGGGTTCCGTTCTCAAGCAGGATATCGCATACACCGACCGGATATCCTTGAATCATATGCAGCGCAGTTTCTCACTAGACTTTGCCGGTAATGACTTCTTCTCTTCCAACAACCTTACCTATAAATATCGGCTGGTCGGCTTCGATAAGGATTGGGTCGATGCCGGTACCTACCGGAGGGCCAGCTATTCCAACCTCAGGCCAGGAGACTATATCTTTGAAGCTGTAGCTATAGGGGAAGGCGGGGTAGAAAGTACTGATCCGGCACGCTTGCAGATACACATTAAACAGGTTCCCTGGCTTTCGTGGTGGGCTTTATTAGCGTATTTGCTGCTGGTATTGGCCATTGCCTGGATGCTGATAAGGTCGGCAATGCACGCCCGTCTGGCGCGTGAGCGAGCCGAAATGGAGCGCAAGGAGAAGGAGCGTGAAAAGGAGATGTCCCAAATGAAGACCATCTTCTTCACCAATATCTCCCACGAACTCCGCACGCCCTTGACACTTATTTCCGCACCGCTGGAAAGAATACTCGCCAAGCCGGGCCAAGACTCCGAAACCACAAGTCTGCTGGAGGGCATCCACCGAAATTCGTCCCGAATGCTGATGCTCATAAACCAGCTGATGGACATTACCAAGATAGAGAATGGCGTATATTTCCTGGGCGTCCGATATACCGACATCATCGGCATTCTGAAGGACACTGTGACTTCCTTCTTGTTTTTGGCAGAAAAGCAGGGAATCAACCTGCTTTTCTCCCCGCACTGTGCATCCCATATGATTTGGGCCGACGAAGACAAGATAGTCAAGATAATGGACAACCTGCTGTCCAATGCCATCAAGCACACTCCCGAAGGAGGGACCATTGAGGTCAAGACCGCATTCTTGAAAGAAGCTCCGCAATATGATCTCCCGATGGATGATGGTTATTTTGAGGTTTCTGTGCTGGACACCGGCTGCGGCGTTCCTGCAGACCAGTTGGACCAGTTGTTTGTCCGCTACCGGCAGATAGAAGGCTGTCGCCCAGACTACAGCGGCAACGGCATCGGTTTGCATTACACCCGAAATATGGTGGAAAAACATCACGGTAGAATAGTGGCCAACCTGCGACCGACAGGGGGGATGGCCTTCTCCTTTGTGCTACCGCAGCGGGATGTTTATTCCGACAGTGAAAAGGTCATTGGCAATCTGCCTGCCGGGAAGGCGGAATCAGAGGCAATTGTTCTTCAGAAGGACATGCCGGAGCACCACACTCTGATGGTAGTAGAAGACAACGCGGAGCTCAGGGAATTCCTGACCGGGCTTCTTGGGGGAGACTACTCTGTGTTGCAGGCTCCTGACGGAGACAAGGCCTGGGATATGCTTCAGAACAATCATGCCGACCTTGTGATAAGCGATGTGATAATGCCCGGCATTTCGGGATACGAACTGTGCTCCAGAATCAAGGAGAGTCCATCGCTATGCCACTTGCCCGTGATTCTGCTGACGGCAAAAACATCTCATCAAGAGCAAATGGAGGGGTTGGAAAGCGGTGCCGATGCGTACATCTGCAAGCCGTTCCACGCCGATTTGCTGCAAATGACGGTTCGCAATTTGCTCAAGGCAAAAGAGGTGATGAGACAGTACTTCTCCCAGCCTGGCATTCCGGGCGACTCTTTTGTTGAGATGGATCTGCCGGAAGGGGACAAACCATTTCTAGATAAGTTGACAGCCATTATGGCGGCCAATATTTCCAATCCGGATCTCAATATAGATATGATGGCCCGTGAGATGGGCTACAGCCGCACCGCCTTCTATCTCAAGGTAAAACGCCTCACCAGCACCGCACCTAACGACTTGGTTCGAAACTATAGGTTCAAGGCGGCGGCGGAAATGATTCGTAACAGTATGGCCCCCTTGACGGAAATATCCGAACTTTGTGGCTTCGGGTCCTACTCTTATTTCTCCAAAGCCTTCAAGCAGCACTTCGGTGTCTCCCCCAATTCCTGGCGGCATAGGGACGTCTAAAGCGGAACATAAGATTTGGAGAATCTTTTTTTTGCACATTAGATAAAACACTTACCTTTGCGTCAGAAGGTGCATTAACGTCAAGCGAAGCAGTATCCTTAGAAGAGTGTGTATTTCCAAAGGATGAATTACCGCTGATACTGTCAAGGACTTTGATATCGTTAGTCACCTTTTCTTCGTTTATCACCTGCCCGTTTTCGTCTTTCAGTGTGATTGAATAGGGTTTGATCACCTTTTGTGCATTTCGTTTCAAGGTGATTGTGCACAAATACTTCACATTGTCTATAAGAATTGGCGCGCCAATTAGACCAGACTGCCGCCTGTCTTTTGTTCCCTTCTGCCAGGGGATGATAACGTAATTTGCGTTGATTATTTGTGGAAGCGATTGTAAGGCAGCTTTTCGTATTGGCCTATGAGCGCAATGGTGACTGATGACTGTCCCTATTTCATTCGGAGCTAAAGAATAGTTCTGTGGAATTGAGACATTTTTTACATAATCGTAAATATAAGCTTTAAGCGCAGCGCCCTCAAACATGTTGGTGTTTTCTGTACATACTGCGGCAACAGGCTTCTTTGTGAATAGTTCTTTTTCGTCGATTATCATTTACTTTAATCTATATCTGTTCCCTGACATAAGAATTATGGCGCCGGACATTTCGAGCTCCAGCAGGGGGAGGGCGATTGCCCTGGGGGTGGAAGCCATGGCAAAGGCGATATCATTGATGTCAGATTCCGGGTGTTCAGCCAGAAAGCTTAGGATCTCCCGCTTAAGCGGATCCGGTTCTGCCGTGGAGTCGGCAAAGGAGAGGGGCAGGCCGGGGTCGGTCACATCCCAGCCCATGGCCTTGATAATGGATTCGGCCCCGGTGGCGATTGCAGCGACATTATCCTCTATCAAGGCATTGCACCCGCGGAAGGTGGGATCGTCTATCCGTCCGGGGATGGCAAATACGCTGCGATTGTAATCCAGGGCCATGGCGGCGGTGATCAGGCCTCCTCCCTTGACTTTGGATTCTGCTACAAGCGTGCAGTCGGCCAGTCCGGCGATGATCCGGTTGCGCCTGACAAAATTGATGGGATAGGATGGGGTGAAGGGGGAGAATTCACTCACCAGCGCACCGTGCCCCTCCAGGATCTGCTCTGCAAGAGGGATGTTGGCGGCGGGATAGATGGTGTCGAACCCGGTTCCCATCACTGCTACGGTGTCCAGGCCATATTTCATGGCAAAGGTGTGGGCGTGAGTATCGATACCCAGCGCCATGCCGCTCACTATCACGGGTTTGACCTTCAGGTTGGAGAGACCTTCTACAATCCGTTCGCAGTATCGCCTGCCGTATTGTGTGCTGGCGCGGGTTCCCACTATTGCAGCAAACCTGGGCCGTGAGAAGTCGCACCCGCCTTTTTTGTATAGCAGAAGAGGTGCATCCGGGCACTGCCGCAGCCGCTGGGGATATCCGCTGTCGGTTATGGCAATGATATCCACATTATGGTCCAGGGCCCAGTCTATGTCGCGGGTTGCCCGGTCGGCCGTATGGCGGCTGAAGAGCTTGCCGGAAATCCTTTCCAGAGGCGGGAATATCCTTATGGCCTCCCACTGCCCCATTTCGAATATTGCAGTGGCACTGCCAAACGTCTCAAGAATCTCCTTTGCGGGGGTGCTGTTCCCCTCGAAACACCCGGCCAGAATGGCGGTGTCAATCAAATAATCCCGTCTCATCCAGTTGCGTTTTTTAGGCGCAATGTAGTCAAACGGGATTATCGGGGCGGATAGTTACGGGAAATCCGCCGGTTTATATCTGTTTTTAAAATCAGATAATCAGCATAGCGTCGCCGTAGGTGCCGAATTTGTAGCCCTCCTGCAGCGCAACCTCATATGCGTGCATCACGTTGCGATATCCTCCAAAAGCAGCAACATTCATCAGCATCGTCGATTTTGGAAGATGGAAATTAGAAATAAGGGCATTGGGGATGGAGCATTTGTAGGGAGGGAAGATGAACTTGTTGGTCCAGCCCTCAAACTCCTCTATCTCCTTGGTTGTGGTTACAAAGGTCTCCAGGCCGCGGAGAACGGTGATGCCGACGGCAACTACACGGTGTCCGGCGCGCTTTGTGGAGTTTACCTTCTGTGCGGTCTGTTCCGATATGAAGAGCGGCTCGCTGTCCATCTTGTGTTTGGAGAGGTCCTCCACATCTACGGTATGGAAGTGGGCGTTGCCCATATGAAGGGTTATGTAAGCCTGCTCCACTCCCTTGATTTCCAGCCTCTTGAATAATATCTTGCTAAAGTGCAGGCCGGCTGCGGGAGATGCAACTGCGCCCTCGTTCTTTGCATAGATGGTCTGGAAGCGCTCCTTGTCAATCTCTTCTGCGCGGGGACGGATCCATTTGGGAACCGGCAGGGAGCCGATGGAGTAGAGGGCCTTCTTGAATTCACTGTATGGGCCGTCATAGAGGAAACGGAGGGTGCGTCCGCGGGAGGTGGTGTTGTCAATCACCTCTGCCACAAGAGAGTTGTCGTCACCGAAATAGAGTTTGTTGCCTATGCGTATCTTGCGGGCGGGGTCCACCAGTACATCCCAGAGATGTTGCTCCTGGTTGAGTTCACGCAACAGGAATACCTCAATCTCTGCACCGGTTTTCTCTTTGTTGCCGTAGAGTTTTGCAGGGAAGACTTTAGTGTCGTTGAAGACGCACAGGTCGCCCTCGTCCAGGTATTCGATAATATCCTTGAAAATGCGGTGCTCTATCTCGCCGGTATCCTTATGAAGCACCATAAGGCGGCATTCGTCCCGCTCTTCAGAGGGATACTTGGCAATTTGGTCCAGGGTGAGGGGGAATTCGAATTCTTTTTGTTTCATGCGCTATTTCGGTAATCAAACCGCAAAAGTATGCGATGAAAGGAAATATTCCAAAGAAATAGCGTTATTTATTTCAAAATCACCCGATAATGTGCGTCTGAGGGCGGTGAGGTGGGCGCCGCTGCCAACCGCGAGACCTAAGTCGCGTGCGAAAGAACGGATATAGGTCCCCTTGCTGCACCTGAGACGGACGATGGCCTGGGGACGGCCGGATGGGGCAGGTCCAAATCCAAGCAGTTCAGCCTCTTCTATGGTGATGGTGGCCGGCTTTACCTCCACCGGCTCTCCGGCACGGGCATATTCGTATGCCCTCACCCCGTTTATCATCTTTGCGGAAAAGATGGGCGGAATCTGCTCCTGCTCTCCGATAAACCAATTCAGAGCCACCTCCAGTCCCTCTTTTGTAATGTGGTCGCAGGGATAAGTCGCGTCAATCTCCTTCTCCAGGTCATAGCTCGGCGTGGTGGCGCCAAACTCTATGGTGGCCACATACTCCTTGGTGTGCGACTGCAGCTGTTCAGAGATCTTTGTGGCTTTGCCCACACATATTATAAGTAGACCCGTGGCCAGGGGGTCCAGCGTACCGGCATGCCCCACCTTTATCTTCTTCTGACGGAAATGCTTCTGAAGAGTGAATTTTATCTTCCGCACCGCATCGGCGCTGGTCCACCTGAGTGGCTTGTCCAACACGATGATCAAGCCGTCCGGATAGCTCTCCATCGAGTCGGACAGGGGGCCGGTAAAGTTACGGTCGATTATCGTTGCGGCTGTCACAGACCTATCTGCAGGGGATCTTATCAATCCTGTTCTGGTGACGCCCCCCTTCGAACTCAGCGTTCAGATAGGCCTCGAGAATGGCCACGGCCTCTTCATTGGAGATGAAGCGGGCCGGCATAGAGAGGATGTTGGCGTTGTTGTGGCGCTTTGCCAGCGATGCTATCTCCGGATCCCAGCAGAGTGCTGCCCGCACCCCCTGGTGCTTGTTGAGGGTCATGGTGATGCCGTTGCCGCTGCCGCACATCGCCACCCCAAAATCTACCTTGCCGTTCTCTACTGCATCGGCCAGGGGATGGGCGGTGTCGGGATAATCCATGCTGGCGGTTGAGTGGGTGCCAAAATCTGTAACCTGATACCCTTTCTGGGTGAGGATACCTTTGATATATTCCTTAAGCTCGTAACCTGCATGGTCGCAGGCCATTCCTACTGTCGCCATATTATTGTTCTGACTGTTTTTCAAGGTTTTGCATTAATTGTTCCTTGCGCTGTTTGCGCAACATCCGGTCGCGGCGGTCAAACGCGGTCTCGCTCTCTTTCTGCTGCAGATCTTCTGAATTGTCCACAATCAGGGCGGGTTTGCCGTTGTAGCGGTCGCGCTTTGTTACCGATACCATGTCGCCGCTACTTATGGGGAGGCCGTGGCGTATGAAACTCAGATCCTCATCGTTTACGTCCACAACAATTATCTTGTCGCGGTTAACGCTGTCCAGGTCTACCTGGGGCAGGTCCGTCATGTCGTAGCCGGTGGCCACAATGGTCACGGATATCTTGCCGCCAAGGGTGTCGTCGCGTACCACACCGCACTTGAAGTTGCTTGCTCCGCCGGTGGCGTTGTTCACATAATCCATTATCTGCTGCTTCTCCTCCACGCGGAGCTCGCTGGCGGTGATGTTCACCAGCGCCTTGTTGGCCTTGGAGATGTCGCAATTGCTCATCAGAGGGGAGGTGAGGGCGCTCTCCACGGCAAGGCGGGCGCGCTCTGTCCCTTCTCCGCTGCCGATACCCATAAACGCCATGCCGCTGTCCTTCATTATCCTCTTAACGTCAGCAAAGTCGACGTTGATGAGGCCCCTGCAAGAGATAATCTCGGTGATGCTCTTCACTGCGGTGGCCAGCACCTCGTTGGCGCGGTCCAGGGCATCGAAGAACTTAAGGTCGGGGTATACGTCGTACAGCTTCTGGTTATCGATTATTAGGAGGGAGTCTACGTGACGGCTCAGCTCGCGGATACCTTCCGTGGCACGGTACATTGCGTCGGGACCCTCGTCGCGGAAGGGGATGGTGACAACGGCTACAGTCAGGAGGCCCTTGCTCTTGGCCGCCTCTGCAATTACAGGAGCTGCGCCGGTGCCGGTACCGCCACCCATGCCGCAGGTGACAAACACCATCTCATTTGTGCCGCCCAGCATGTTGTTGATGTCGTCGAGCGATTCGGTGGCCGCCTTTTTGCCGACCAGGAAGTCGGTGCCGGCACCCAACCCCTTGGTGATTACGCCGCCCAACTGCAGTTTCTGCGGCACAGGACTGGCGCTGAGGTGCTGGAAATCGGTGTTGCACACCACATAGTCGATGTGCTCCATCTTCTGCTCGTACATATAGGTTACGGCATTGGTACCGCCGCCACCTACGCCTATTATCTTAATTATGTTGCCCTTCTCAATCCAGTCGTCGGGGATGATGGAATCGTATTGCTTTTTCATAACTAGTTGGATCCTCCTGTGTCAAATAAATCTTTGATAAAACCGCCCCAGCGTTTCTCTATCTTGCTGGGCTCCTGTACGGGCTCAACTTCTGGCTCATCATCTTCTATCTCTTCCTCTTCTGCCTCTTTGGCCTTGCGCTCCTCCTCTTTGCGGCGGGCTTTCTCCTCGGCCTGTTCCTGTTTGATACGCTGCTTCTCCTCCTTGTCGCGGCGCAACTTCTCCCTGAAGGTCATTTTAGTGATGTTCTGCTCGCGGAACATGTCGTTGTCGCGGACAGGTTTGGCATCTATGCGTTTTACCGTGTGATCCTCATCTATCTCACTCTCGTTATTGAAACTGTCAATAAGCGCCCCCACAATAGAGCAGGAGGTGGTGTCAAAACAACTGCGCTGGGAAGCCTCTGAGATGTTGCCCTGTGCATTGGCCAGGCGGACCCTCATCCCGGTGATTGCGCGGGCGAGCTCCTTGATATGCTCCATATAGGCGGTACCGCCGGTGATGACCAGCCCGGTAGGAATCTTGTTGATATATCCGGACTTCTCTATCAGATAGTAGGCCGCCTCCAGAATCTCGCTGACGCGCGCCTCCACAATCTGCTGCAGGAAATCGAGCGAGACATCTTTGGTTTCACCACCGCCGACCCCCTGGATCACAAGCTTCTTGTTCTCCGTGAACCCCTCATCTATGCAGTTGCCGTATTTCATCTTGATGATTTCGGCTACGTCTGTGGTGAGGCAGGTGTGGAAACGGATATCGCTGGTGATGGTGTTGCCCGCGAAGGGGATGACCCCGACTGCCCTCACGATACGGTCCTTTACCACCACCACGTCGGTGGTGCCGGCGCCGATATCAATCATGGCCACACCGTTCTCCATCTCATTTTCGTTGAGAGTGGCAATTGCACTGCCTATGGGAGAAAGGACGGTTCGCACGACCTTCATACCGCACTTTTCCACCACATCGTGCTTGTTTCTCTCCGCGATAGCCTTGCCCAGGATAAGACGGTAGCGGGCCTCGATATATTTGCCCGACATCCCCTCTACAGAGTCCGGGGGATTGCCGATGCTGTCGTCGATGTTATACGACTGGGGGATTGCATCCAGAACGGTCTCGCCGGCCATGGTATCGGCCCGGAAAGCCTGCTGGCGCCATTGCTGCAGCTCTTCAGGGCTGATAAGGCTGTTGCCGCTGCGCTTTGCGCGCATGGTGTATTCCACTGTGCGGAGACTTTGGCTGCCAGCGCACAGGATGACGTCGGTAATGGTTTCTCCAAAATCTGCCTCGATGTCGCGTTTGCAGCGGGAGAGGGCTTCCACAATGCGCTGGGTGTTCTGCACGTCGCCGCGCGACATCCCTTTGGACACCGGCACGACCTTGTGGTGAATCACCCGGATACCGTTGTATCCAGCCTCTGCGACCGCCATGGCAACCTTGGAGGTACACAATTCAACTGCTACTAAAAAATCGTTCATATTTATTTGCAAATAATTTGATCTCTGTATTTTAGGTTAACCGTAGTGTAGTGCTTCCCTGCAGCGACCCCCTTGGGCTTGATTGTACGGTAGTAACCAGCCATCTTGGTGAGCTTTGCGTCGGAGCAGTCAAGGCTGCCGAATATGAATTTCTCGTTGCCGCTGCGGGTGTAAATCACAACATCGCCGTTGTCCTCCACCCAGATCTGCTCTATCTCACGACTCCAATAAGGGTTGTTGCGGATGGATTCCGTAAGATGGATAAGGTTGACAAGCCATTCGCGGCCCGATTCGGGATAACCGTCGTATCTTTTTGGAGTCTTGAAAGGGAGTCTCCCCCCTACGATGGGGAGGTCCAGGGTGATGCGGCCCAGCAGGGGGAGTATATAACCGCTGCTGTCGCAGTAGAATCCTCTGCTTTCGTTCTGGAAGCGGATCACCGGATTGCGTTGCGTCACCTCCAGCACAAGGGTGGAGGGATGCTGCACATAGGCCTGTGCCTTGCATATTGCGCTGCTGCCGCACAGGAACTCTTCCAATGCGTTGATGTTCAAATCCTCTATGGTCTTGCCTGCCACTGCGGGTTTGATGCGCTCTGCTATCTCGCTCTCGGATATGAAATTCTGGCCCTGACGGTTGGTGATAATCACCTTTATATCCTCGCCGGTCAGCGGTGCCATCAAATTCGCGGTACAGCGGTCGGCGCAGTAAAAGTACCCGCTGAACAAAAGGCAGATAAGCACAAATAACGATATGACCAGTATCTTCCTAAACATTTTTCAGATATTCCTCTATCTGTGGTACAAAACGGTCTATGTCTCCGGCACCGAAACTCACCAGGCAATCTATTTTTCTGCTCTTTATGGTCTCCATCAGCCGATCCTTGGGTACCAGAACTTTATCTTTCAAATTAACCTTGTCTAAAATCATCTCTGAGTTTACACCCTCTATCGGGAGTTCGCGTGCCGGGTATATGGGCAGCATGATAAGGCTGTCCAGGCCGCTGAGCGCCTCTGCGAATCCATCGGCAAAGTCGCGGGTGCGGGTGTATAGGTGCGGTTGGAAGATGCCGCACAGATGGCGCCCTGCAAATATCTCCCTTATAGAACTGATGGCTGAGGCTATCTCGTTGGGATGGTGGGCGTAATCGTCTATATAGGCTGTTTTTGGGGTGTTTACATGAATGTCAAACCGGCGCTCCACACCGCTGAAAGTTGCAATGGCCTGTTTGATGCGTTCCGGCTCTATGCCGTAGAGCAGCGCTACGGAAGCTGCGGCCACTGCGTTCTCTACGTTGACCCACCCTGGTACGCCCACGGTGCAGCCGATGATCCTGCCGCCGGGATGGTTCAGGGTAAAGGAGAAAAATCCGCCCTGCAGGGGCTTGATTTCGGAGGCATAGAAATCGCACGGCTTGTCGTAGCTGTAGTGCAGCAATTTGGCTTTGATCCCCTCCGTGGGGAGTTCAGCACCCACCTTTGCCACCACATAACCGTCTGCGGCAACCTGGCTTGCAAAAATCCTGAAGGACTCCTTCACGGCCTCGTGGGTCCCATAGATGTCCAGATGGTCGGCATCCACTGCAGTCACAACCGCAATCATGGGATGCAGCTGATGGAAAGAACGGTCAAACTCATCGGCTTCCGCCACCAGTACATCGCTGCTGCTCATCAGCAGGTTTGTGTGGTAGTTCTTGGATATGCCGCCAAGGAAGGCGGTGCAACCGTCGTCGGTGGCGCTGTTAAAGATGTGGGCCAGAAGAGTGGAGGTGGTGGTTTTCCCGTGAGTTCCCGATATTGCAAGACAGTCTTTGCCGGCAGCGATCTCGCCCAGCGCACGGGAGCGCTTGCACATGCTGTAGCCATGATTGCGCACAAATTTGAGCTCCTCAAAGTCGTCGGGAACAGCCGGAGTGTATATCACAAAGGTTTTCTCTACATTGATTGGGACAAGGTCCGGGCGGTCTTCATAGTGGACCATTATCCCTTCGCTCTCCAACTGTTCTGTCAGACGCGAGGGGGTGCGGTCGTAACCGGACACGTTCTTGCCGGTATATTTGAAATATCTGGCAAGGGCACTCATCCCAATGCCGCCTATTCCTATGAAGTAATAGTTATCGTACATTCTGCTTTTTGTTATATCATCACCATACAAATTCGACCTTGCCAGTGATCTGTGTTTGTCTAATTGTTACAAAGTTTAAGTACTTCGGTTGCAATCTCTTCTGCAGCGTGTTTCCTGCCGAGTTTTATAATGTTCTGCTCCATCAGGGCGATTTTTCCCGGGTCTGCGAGAAGAGCCTCGGCAGTGTCCATCAGTTTTTCGCGGGCGTCGGCATCCAGCACCATCATGGCTGCATCCTTCTCCACAAGCGCCATCGCGTTGTGCCGCTGATGGTCTTCTGCCACGTTGGGCGACGGGACAAATATGGTGGCTTTGCCCTCTACGCACAACTCTGAGATGGTTCCGGCACCGGCGCGCGACACAATCACATCTGCCACGGCGTAGGCCAGGTCCATCCTGTCTATGAATGTGCAGTTCTTAACGGCGGGGCAGGGGTGTTGTTTGAGGAAGCCCTCAATTTCATTCTTGTAATACTTGCCGCTTTGCCAGAGTATCTGGAAACCGGCTTTGTCGCCCCGTTCCAGAATCCATTTCTGCACGCTCTCGTTAAGGGTGCGGGCGCCCAGGCTGCCCCCAACCACAAACAGGGTCTTTTTTTCGGGATCAAGTCCGTAATACTTATACCCCTCGGCCCGCTGTCCGGGTGTGGGTGGGTTGATATCCTTGCGGATGGGGTTGCCGGTGAACAGTATCTTGCCGGCAGGGAAGAACTTATCCATTCCGTCGTAGGCGACGCATATCTTCTCTACCCGGCCGGCGAGTTTGCGGTTGGTAAGGCCTGCATACGAGTTCTGCTCCTGGATCAGGCAGGGGATTTTCATTGAAGATGCGGCCCAGAGCAACGGCGCGCTGGCATATCCGCCCACACCCACCACCGCGTCGGGTTTGAAATCAGAGATAATGGCCTTGGCTTTGCGGATGCTTTCGATGACCTTGAACGGAAGGGCGAGATTCTTGAGCGTGAGCTTGCGCTGCAAACCCGCCACGGGGAGTCCGATGATCTTGTATCCGGCCTTGGGAACACGTTCCATCTCCATCTTGCCGTTGGCCCCGACAAACAGTATCTCGCAATCAGTGCCGCTGTCGCGCAGCGCGTCTGCAATTGATATCGCCGGGAAGATGTGTCCGCCGGTACCGCCTCCACTTATTATTATCCGTTTCATTTATCTTCAAGTATTATCTCTTCGGTTGGTAATTCTTCAGTTGCTGCCGTGCTTCCCGAACCCTCTTCTGCCGCAGCAGCATCTTCAGCGGCACGCCGCTCCTCTTCCAGTTTGTTCACTGCCCTGCTCACTGAGAGTATCATGCCAAAAGCTGCGCTGAGCATCAGGTAGGCGGTACCACCGTGGCTTATCAGGGGGAGTGTATGTCCGGTTATAGGTATCAGCCGCACATTCACAAGTATATGCAGGAACGCCTGAGTGGTGATAAGGAAGGCCAGGCCAAGCACCAGCGACTGTGAGAAAGTATCGGGACATTTAAACGACAGGCTGATGCACCGGAACAGGAATATCAGGTATAGCAGAACTATCACTATGCCCCCCACGAGCCCGGTCTCCTCCACTATTGCGGCATAGATGAAGTCAGAGAATGCCATGGAGAGGGAGTGACGGGCAATACCGTTGCCGACCCCCTTGCCCAGCAGGCCGCCAGCCTTGATCGCTATCTTTGCGCTCTCGCTCTGCCGCTCTTCGCGATCCATCTCTTCAAGCTGTTCGCGTGTCATCTTTGAGATATCCATGGTGGTATCGCTTTCTGGCTTGATAAAGTGCTCCACGCGACTCTCCACGGTGCCCAGTCGGTTGAAGATGGGGAATTCTGCAGCTTTAGACGACGCTGTGAGCGCCAGATGATACAAGCCAAACAATCCTGCCACAAGGGCGATTGCGATCCCGATTGTGAGCAGAAGGTGAGTGACCTTGACATCCATAAAGTAGAACAGCATCATACTCACCAGGGCAAGCAGCATTGCAGATGAGAAGCTGTTTACCATTATGCAGGCGCACACCGCTACGACCCATACCAGCAGCCTGGTGCAGAACCCCTTGAAGGTCGTTATCTCGCGGCTGTATTTCTCCAGCCCCCAGCTGATAAACATTATCAATCCGATTTTCACGAATTCAAACACCTGGAGGGTGTGGCCCATCAGCCTGAGGCCGCGTACGGCACCGTTGCGCCTGTCCTGCAGCGGCGGCACGAACAGCATAAGCAGCATCACGGCCGCTACCACAAATACATACGGAGAGATGCGCTTATAAAACTTATAGTTGATGGCATAGCACAGGAAAAGGGCTGCGAAACCGAGCGCAACGCTGCCGAACTGCTCCATGTAGATGGAGGTCTTGCTCATTATGTCGGGGCTGTTCTTGGAAAGGAATGACCCCACCGAGAACACGGCGATTATGGATATCATTGCAAATACAGCAACGATAAACCATATTACGCGGTCGCCTCTTAACCTGACTTTTGCCATAGTACTTTACAGGTTTCTTACCGCCTCCTTAAATTGTTGTCCGCGGTCTTCATAACTCTTGAACAAATCAAAACTTGCGCAGCAGGGGGAGAGCAGCACGGTGTCTCCCTCTTTTGCCAGCAGGCTGGCCTGTTTTACCGCCTCTGCGGCAGAGGAGGTATCCACTATCGTGGCCACCTTGTCGTCGAATGCGGCGTGTATCTTGGTGTTGTCCACCCCCATGCATACAATGGCTTTCACCTTCTCCCGCACCAGGTCAAACAGTGCGGAGTAGTCGTTGCCCTTGTCTTTGCCTCCCAGTATCAGCACCACCGGAGTGGTCATGCATTCCAGCGCGTACCAGGTGGAGTTTACATTGGTTGCCTTTGAGTCGTTCACATACAGGACCCCGCGTACGCTCAGCACCTTTTCCATGCGGTGTTCAACCGGCATAAATGAGGTGAGGGCCTTGCGGATGCTCTCGTTCTTTATGTTCATCAGCTTACCGGTGAGGGCGGCAGCCATAGTGTTGTAAACGTTATGCTTGCCTTGCAGGGAGAGGTCAGACACCGGCATTTCGTAAGGGTCGCCGCCGTAGTTGACGTGCATCCTTCCCCCAAGGGTGTAGGCACCGACCTCAACCTCCTTCTCCTGGCTGATGGGGAGCATCTGGGCCTTGATAACAATCTGGTTGAGGTTCTTGATGGTAATCTCATCGTCGGAGCAGAAGATGAAGCAGTCCTCCGCTGCCATATTCTGGGTGATGCGGAACTTTGCGTTAACATAGTTCTGCAGGTCATAGCCGTAGCGGTCCAGATGGTCAGGAGTGATGTTAAGCAGGATGGCGATGTCGGCCTTGAAGTCGTACATATTGTCCAGCTGGAAGCTGCTCAACTCAAGCACATATATGTCATAATGCTCAGTGGCCACCTGATAAGCGTAGCTGCGGCCGATATTGCCGCCCAGCCCCACGTTGAGGCCGACATTCTTGAGCATATAATATATGAGTGAGGTGGTGGTTGTCTTGCCGTTGCTGCCGGTGATGCAGATCTTCTTGGCCTTGTCGTAACGCCCTGCAAACTCAATCTCGGATATGATGGGGATGCCGGTCTCTATTGCCTTGGCCACCAGCGGGGCGGTATCGGGGATGCCGGGGCTCTTGATTATCTCGTCCGCGTTCAGCACGTTCTCCCAAGTGTGGCCGCCCTCCTCAAAGGGGACGCCATTTTTCTTGAGGGTCTTCTTGTAGTCAGAAGAGAGGGTGGACATATCCGAAAGGAATACGTCAAACCCCTTTACCTTTGCCAGAACCGCTGCTCCGACTCCGCTCTCGCCTCCGCCTAAAACTACTATCCTGTTACCTGCCATATTATTTGATATTATCCTTCTTTCTGATTAAAATTATATATTCATTCGCACTGTCTATCTTATTTTCAGAGTAACGATAGTCAGCACGGCAAGGATGATGGACACAATCCAGAAGCGGGAGACAATCCTGGCTTCCGGCTGGATCTCAGCAGGTTTCTGAATCAGGGCCGCGGGCTCCTCCTTCTGGAAATGATGATGGAGTGGAGCCATTCTGAAAACCCTCACACCCTTGCCTGTCTTCTTCTTTGTATATTTAAAATATGCTCTCTGGATAATTACCGAGAGGCTCTCTGCCAGATAAACGCCACAAAGGATTGGGAGCAGCAGCTCCTTGCGGATAAGTACGGCGCAAACGCCTATTACGCCACCCAGCATAAGACTTCCGGTATCTCCCATAAATACCTTTGCAGGGAACGAGTTGTACCAGAGGAATCCCAGCAGGGCGCCCACCAACGCCGCCATATACACCGCTATCTCGCCGCTTGCCGGGATATACATGATATTCAGGTAGTTGGCGTATCCTACGTGGCCAGACAGATATGCCAGTATGCCCAGCGTCGTGCCAACAATGGCCGCGACGCCGGCCGAGAGGCCGTCCATACCGTCGGTGAGGTTGGCTCCGTTGGAGCATGCGGTGATTATGAAGATAATTACCAGGATATATAGAATCCAGGTCCACCACTTGCCGGCTTCACCCTTGAAAGGAGAGAGCCATGAGTAGTCGAACTCGTTGTTTTTTACAAAAGGGATGGTTGTCTTGGCGTTATTCTCCACAACCACGGAGGCTACCTGCTGCTCTTCTGTGACCTCGGCGTTATTGTTGCTGCGTACCCGGAACCCCAACTGGCTGCTGAACAGCAGCGTGACACCGACCACCAGACCCAGCACCACCTGTGCCAGGATTTTTTTCTTGCCTGAGAGGCCGTCTTTGTTGTGCTTTACAATCTTGGCGTGATCGTCGAGATATCCCACAAACCCCAGCCACACGGTAGCGATAATCAGCAGGATGTTATTCAGGTTGGTGAGGTCGCCAAAGAGCAGTATCGGTACCAGTACCGCCAGCGCTATTATCATTCCGCCCATCGTGGGAGTCCCCTTCTTGCTCAGCTGCCCCTCGAGTCCCAGGTCGCGGATCTCTTCCCCGATCTGTTTCTGACGGAGTTTCTTTATAATGATCTTTCCGGCACAAAGCGCGGTGATGATGCTCACCAATGCGCAGCAGACGACCCTGAAGGAGATATATTTCATAAGGCCGGCGCCTGCGAAGTCGATGCCTTGTGACTGTAACCAGTTGAAAAGATGATATAGCATGGCGTTATTGTTTCTCTATTGATGCGAAGACATCGGAGATAACCTCCTTGTCGTCGAAATGATGTTTTGTGGTTCCTATTATCTGGTAATCTTCATGCCCCTTGCCTGCAACCAATATCACAGCACCCTCCGGGGCGAATACAATCGCGCTGCGGATGGCTTCTGCGCGGTCGGTGATGAATACCGATTTTGCGCGCTCTGCGGTGTCCATTCCCTCACGTATCTCCTGAATTATATCCTCAGGCCGCTCGGTGCGGGGGTTGTCGGAGGTTACTACAACCCGGTCGGCATACTTGGCTGCAATCTGTCCCATCTCGGGGCGCTTGGTGCGGTCGCGGTCGCCGCCGCAGCCAAACACGCATATCAGGAATTCCCCTTTTGCCGCCTCCTTGAGCGTCTTGAGCACATTCTCCAGGGCATCGGGGGTATGAGCGTAATCGACCACCGCCGTGATGTTGTTGCCCCCCTTGATATATTCGAGACGGCCGTCCACCGCCTTCATGGCGCTCAGCAGGGTGAGGGTCTCCTCCTTGTCGGCGCCCAGCAGGATTGCGGCAGAATACACGGCCAGCAGGTTATAGGCGTTGTGCGCCCCTATGAAACGGGTCCACACCTGCACGCCGTCCATCACCAGCTGCATGCCATCCATAGTCTCCTCCAGCAGCCTGCAGCGGAAGTCCGCCATCTTCTTGCATGAGTAGCGGTAAATGTGTGCCTTACAGTTCTGCACCATCACCTCTCCGTTGGCATCGTCTATGTTGACCAGCGCAAACGCGTCCTTGGGCAGAGCGTCAAAGAAGGCCTTCTTGCAGTCGCGGTAGTTGTCAAATGTCTTGTGATAGTCCAGGTGGTCGTGCGTCAGGTTTGAGAAGATGCCGCCCCGGAATTTCAGCGCGGCAATGCGGTCCTGGCTCACTGCGTGAGAGCTGACCTCCATGAAGCAATATTCGCAGCCGGCATCCGCCATCTCGGCCAGCAGGGCGTTCAGCTCAAGCGGGTCGGGGGTGGTGTGGTCGGTATGGTAGCGTTTGCTGCCGATAAAATTTGCGATAGTCGATACCAGTCCGCACTCGTAGCCGAGCGAAGTGAAAAGGCGGTACAGCAGGGTAGCTGTAGTGGTTTTGCCGTTGGTGCCGGTCACCCCCACCAGATTCAGCTTTGCAGATGGGTTGTCGTAGAAATTGGCAGCCAGGGTGGCCAGTGCATGCCGGCTTGAAGCTACCTTTATGTACACCACCCGGTCGGTGGCGGTCATCTCAAAGGCCTCTGCGTTCTGATAGACTACGGCCACTGCGCCGTTCTCAATGGCTTTGGTTATGAACTGATGTCCGTCCACTGCATTCCCCTCCACAGCCACGAACAGGCTGCCGGGGGTGCATTTACGCGAGTCTGTCTCAACGCTGCATATCTCAATTGGGCGTTTTGCTGATATTTCAATTATGTCAAGACCTGCCGTCAATTTGTCCAGTGTCATAGATTCTCTGCAAGTGAAAGGATTACACACTCTGTTTTTGTATTGATTTTTGAACCGGCCTCGGGGCTCTGCTCCACAATCTTGCCGCGCCCTTTGGATTCAACTTTATATCCGTGAGATTCAAGAAGATAGACTGCGTCCCGCAGGCCCATCCCGATAACGTTGGGTACGCCGTGGATAGTGTCGTTCTGCTGCCGGTGGAGATCCTTTGCAATGCCGGGCATCGACCCCGACGATACGATGGGAGTGTTCCAGTCGGGCGAAGATGCATATATGTGATCAATAATCTCACAAGCCACCGGACCGCCCCAGGTGCCGCCGTAGAAGTTCTTTGCGGCCAGTTTGGAATAGACCACCACTATAATGGAGTACTTGGGATTCTCATAAGGGAAGAAGCCTACAAACGAGCCCTGGTGCTTCTTGCGGCCCGAGCCGTCCATATATCCGCCTCCGGGAAGGGAGATACGTGCGGTGCCGGTTTTGCCGGCCACATGCACCTTGCAGTCGGCAAAAGCGCGGCGTGCAGTACCGTTTTCCCCAATCACAACGCCTCGAAGAGCCTCTTTTGCCAGTGCCGCAGTCTCCTTGGAGCATACCCTGCCAATTGTTTCTATAGGGTAGGTGTATTCCACATTGCCGCCTCGCTGCAGGTTCACAAACAGGTGAGGTTTTACCATGACTCCGTCGTTTGCCACTGCGTTATAAAAGCTGAGGATGTGCAGGGGGGTGAGTTGTACGGCATATCCCATACCTATCTGAGGCAGGTCGGCAGGACTCCAGAGTTTGTCTTTGGGGTCGCGGATCCGGGCCTTGCCCATCCCCGGCAGGTCAAAGTCGTAGTTATAACTGATCCGGCGCTCGTTGTTGAGCTTGTCCACGAATTCTTGCGGGTTACTGCCGTACTTTTCGCCTGCGATACGGCGGAATACGTTATTAGATGATATCTCCAGCCCTTTGCGTACGGTGATGCTGCTGTAGTTGCGCAGGTATGTATCCTCAAAGGCGGTTTTGCCATAACGCCAGATAACATCGCCGCTCTGGCGGGTGTCCAGTGTCACCTTCTTGTCTTCCAGGGCGGTGACCAGGGTGGCCAGCTTAAACACGCTGCCCGGCTCTCCGAGGCGGCCGATGGCGTAGTTGTACTGCTCTGTAAAGCGGCCGTGCTCGTCCTTCTCCATATTGACCATTGCCCTGATCTCCCCGGTGGCCACCTCCATCACTATTACGGTGCCGGCTTCGAGGTCGGGCTCATTCTCTATCTTGCGCAAAAGGGCCCTCTGGGCTATGTCCTGCATATCGATGTCTATAGAAATCTGGACATCCTGCCCGTTCACAGCAGGCTTCTCGGGGAATTCGGCATCGGGGATCCAGATGCCTTTGTCTATCCGGCGCATCGGCCTCAGGCCCGGCGTGCCGCGAAGAACAGAATCCAGGGCGCCCTCCACTCCGATCCTGGGTTTATCTTCGCTGCTGCGCAGATAGCCCAGGGCGCGGTAGGCCAGTTTATCGTAGGGATATTCGCGATGGTCTACTTTGTCAATCAACAGGCCGCCGCGACGCCTGCCAAGGTTGAGCAGGGGATACTGGCTTATCTGCTTCATCTCATTGTAGCTCACGTGCTGGCGCAGCAGGCGGGTATATCCTTTGCCGTCTTCGCGACGGGAGCGGAGAAGTTTGACATATTCGTCGGCGGTACGCTCCTTATAGTTCTTTGCCAGGGCCTCTGCAAGGGGCCCCACATTTGCCTCAAACACACTGTCCAAAGCTACTGTGCAGTCCAGACCGATGAAATATTCCGGGGTGGAGAATGCCATATAGCGCCCGTCGCGGGCAATTATGCTACCCCTTATTGGAGCTACCGGGTCTTCGCGATAGACCCTGGTTTGATAAGATCCAGTTTTGATTTCCTTGTCAAAGAATTGCAAATACACAATCCTGCCGATTGCCGTGAGGGCTATCAGCATAAACAGCGCGTAAACCAGCGCCACCTTGGTTGCGTTTTGCTTCATCTTATTCTATAACGATACGTTGCGGCGGGTCCTCGGGAGCGTGCAGGGAGGTGTTGCCCCCCTGGAGCAGCATCTTCTCTATCCTTGTACGCTGGTCCAGTCCGGTGAGCTGCAGGTCCTTTTCGTGGAATTCTATCTGAAGTTCTTCTATTATCTTGTCGTTCTTGTTTATGAGCGCCATCCGGTCCTCTACCCAGAGGCCCCACATCAGGTAAAGGCTCACCAGTATAAAACAGAAAAAGATGAACAGGATCTGCCTGTCAACACCTTTTTTTGCAATATACTCTCCACCTAACAAGCCGGTGAACCAGGACAATGCCTTCCCCTTGCCGCTCATATTCAGTTTTGTTGTTTCATTGTAACCTTCCTTGCCACGCGCAGTTTGGCACTGCGGGCGCGCGTGTTGCCCGCTATCTCATCTTCTGACGGGAGAATGGGCTTAGCAGTAACCTTCTCCATAACCCCTTGCGCGATAGCGTCCCGCATGGCGTTCTTAACGATGCGGTCCTCAAGCGAATGGTAGGTAATCACCGCAAGGATTCCCCCATGGGCAAGTGATTTCACCGCCATCGGCATAAACCGCTCCAGCGCCTTCATCTCATCGTTCACCTCTATACGGAGAGCCTGATATACCTTTGCCAGATACTTGTGCTGCGCAAACTGGGGGGTAGCCTTTTCCAGCGCCGCGTTCAGAGCCTCCGTAGTGTTTATCGACCCCTGTGAGCGCCGCTCGCAGACAAGCCTGGCGGCAAGCCGGCTGTTGTTTATCTCCCCATACTCGCGGAAGATGCGCTCCAAAGCCTCCTCCGTATATGAGTTTATCACATCCTCTGCAGTTTTGCCCGCTCCGGCGTTCATCCGCATGTCCAGCGCGCTCTCAAAGCGGAAAGAGAAGCCCCGGCTGGCCGTATCAAACTGGTGCGACGATACCCCAAGGTCGGCAAGAATGCCGTCAGCCGCCTCAAACCCGTTGAAAAGTATCCAGTTACGGATAAATCTGAAGTTGGAGTGTGTGGGTATCAGCCTTTCGTCGTCGGGCGCGTTTGCCAGCGCCTCCCTGTCCTGATCCATGGCAATCAGCCGCCCCTTGTCTGACAACTGTTCTAAAATAGCCCTGCTATGGCCGCCTCCGCCGAACGTGGCATCCACATATACGCCGCTTGGCTTTATTGAGAGGGCGGATACACTTTCTTTCAATAGGACAGGTGTATGATATTCAGACATAACCGGTACCTCCTGCTTATCCAAGCGTCTTTTCTGCAAGTGCTACATATTCTTCGTCGGATAATAGGGTGCTTTCGAGACTATCCTTCGCCCAAATCTCAATCTTGAAGTCCCTGCCGCAAAATACAGCCTCTTTTTCAATACCAACCGATTCCAGAAGAGCCTTGGGGATGGAAATCCTGCCAAGTTTCTCGTCGGGAACAACAAAGGTACGGTTGCTGGTGTATGCACGCCAGAAACGCTCGTCGTCCCTTTTGAAAAGGTTGAGCCTCGATCGAACTGCCTCGGATTCCTTCTCCCACGCCTCGTAAGAGTACATCTCGAGGCAGTTGGCGAACAAGGTCTTTTTAACGACGAAACCCTGCGTGATGCTATCTCCGCAGATGGCTTTGAAGGCGGCAGGGAAGACCAGTCTCCCCTTGTCATCTACCTTAGCCTTATATTCGCCGATAAAATTGGTCATATAAATAGAGTGATGTGTGTACGCAAAGGTAAAATACTTTTCTCGAATTTTTACATTTTTTTACAAAAATTTCCAAAAAATTACACAAATACCCAAACAGGGTATTAAAACCTAAAACAAAAATGCCCCGCGTTCTTGCGAGGCATTCATTATATCGTTATGTAAAAACGGTTTACGGCAGGGTGATAATCATCGGGAAACAATCAAAATAGCCGTATCCCTTGATGTAGTAGAATGGATAAAGTCTTAGTGTTTTGTTGTTTATCCAGCTGTTGGAGAATGCGGAGCAGTCTTTTTCCAGATGTTCTTTCCTCTCCGGTGGGTTGATTCCGTACACGGTATACTTTTTCTGGAAATACATTCCGTTGGCAAACTCGTCAAAGCGAATCTCACCGCTTGGCCCGACCTCTATCTGGATATATTCAGAAGGGGTTGTGTACCATCCGTTCTTTACGTAATCTTCTGCCACAAGACCCTCGTCAAACGGATGCATCACCCGGTATATTTCAGCTTCTCGGGCTTTGAGTATCTCAACATCGTAGGTGTTGTAGAAGAGGAATTCATCGTAAAATGTTCCGATACCTATGGAGTCAAAGGTAAGGCGCCGGTTGACAGTTACCATGGTGGTCGCATAGCCTCCGGGTGTTACGGGAGAATCTATGCTGAGCCTGAAGCTGTATTTATCTGTCAAGCCAAAGTCGTCGAGGCTCGAATAGCTCACTTGGACGTAGCCTGTGCGGGCATCGTCAATAAACATCACGTGGGTCGTTGCCAGCCGGAATCTCCCCTCAGGATCAACGGCGACGTAGCTCTCCGATTCAGGGTCGTAGAACTCGCACCTTATAGTGGCCATCTCTTCTGCAGATGCGGTCCTGTAAAGGGGTATTCGCAGGATATTGTCGTCAGAAGGGTCTGTCTCCATATTGAGCACCGGCGCGGCAAAAGAGAAGCCCGTGGCCTGGTCCAGAACAGTTCCGAGAACCTGCTTGTCGCAGCCACCCAGCATGGGGATGGCCAGCGCAGCAATCATATAACTTATAATTTTTCTCATCTCTTAATTAACGTAAGGGTTCTGGTCCTTGGGCTCGATATAGGGGTTAAGGTCTATCTCGGTCTGGGGTATGAGATATATGCTCTCGATATAGTCAGAAGGGAAAGCCTGATATTCGGCATAGCGCGACAGCACATCTGAGTGGTTAGAAGCCTGGCCGTTGATTATCCAGGATCTGGTCCAGGATTGGCCAAGGCGGTGAATGTCGTAGATACGACCCGCCTCTCCCCACAGCTCTATGCGGCGCTGCAGGATTATCTCGTCCATAAGTGTCTCAGGCTCGTCGCAACTTGACGGGCGCAGCTGGTTGGAGTCAGAAACCAGGGCCAGCCTGTCGGCATAATGGGGGTCGCGCTCACTGCCCAGGGCAGAGATCGCCGTCCGTGCCTCCTGATAGCTGCCCTTGTGGCAGAGGGCCTCGGCTTTTATGAGGCAGGCCTCTTCCATACGCATAAAGATGTAATCCCCTGCGAGGCTGTTCTGGTTCTTCCACTGGAACTTGTGCTGGTTGTAATTGATGTTTGCGCCATAGCCCCAGGCGGAGGCGGGGATACCGATATCGCCATTCCACCACCCTTTGCGGATGTCGCTGTCCGGGATGTGCGAGTAGAGCCAGTTGCTGATGCATTTGGGACTCTCGGCGGCATAGTAGACATCGGTGCAGGCGTCCATAATGGAGAAGAATGTGCCATAAACCCTTGATTGGGACGATATTATCTCCATCCCCCAGAGGACGTCGCCGCTGGCGGTATCGTTGAAGGGAGTGGAGCCGGTGGTCCATCCGTCGGAAGAATAGGTCCCCTTCACAACGGTGGCTTCACTCTGTGAGAGGATATGGCAGCCGGGCTTTGACATTGCGATGTCGGCAGCCTCTATGGCCGTGTCCCAGTCGTTTATCACCAGTGCGACGCGGCCCCTGAGCAGGTTTACGGCATATTTGTCAAGATGCGAAATGTGATCCTGGCCCAGTCCGGAGGCCTCCAGATGGAGTAGCGATTGTTCCAGGTCGCTCACGATAAGGTCATACACCTGCTGCACGGTTCCGCGCCTCTTGGGCTCACTGCCAGAGGCTGTCGCCTTGGTGTATACAGGCACACCGGGGCTCTCCTGATGGCCCATATAAGTCTGCTGGTAAGACTGTATCAGCATAAAGTAACAGAAGGCACGGATGGCGTAGGCCTGGCCCATTATGCAGTCGCGCCGGGCGGGGTCGCCGCTTGCACTCTCTCCAGCGGCAATTATCGCGTTGGCGTTGTTGATGAGTTCATAGAAATATGCCCAGACAAAATAGCAGCGCTGGATTTTGCTTGCATAGCGCTCGCGCACTCCGTAGGTATAGTCGTTCCAGAACCAGCCGGGTCCTTTTGCCGTCTGTACGATATCTTCTCCCATAAGGTCGGCGGCAAGGAATACCGCCATATTGCCAAATGTCTGGTGGGTGTTGGCTGTAAGATAATCTATGCGGTTGTACATAGATGCATATATGCCGTCGAGCGCCACCTGCATTCCGTCCGTTGTCTCAAGCATGCTGAGCGAAGAATCGGTGGTGGGCTCGGTGTCCATCATTTTGGAGCAGGAGACCATAAGCATGAGCGCTGTGGCAATAAGTATAATCTTCTTCATATTCGTCTCTCCTTATAAGCTTATGTCAACTCCTAATGTTATGCTTCGCACGGGTACGTAAGAGAATCCGGTGGAGCCGGTGAAACTCTGCTGGGGGTTCATGCCGTCCAGGTGGGTAAAGGTCCACATATTGTCCAGCGAGATATAGGCCTTGGTGCGGTTCAGAACGGAATTTTTCAAGACAGAGGCAAAATCGTAGCCAAGGGTAATTTTCTTGATTGAGAGGTACGATGCGTCTACAAGAAAACGGTCGTTTGTGGCTGTGACAAGGGTGGTGGTTACTTTGGGTACGTCGCTTATGTCGCCCGGCTGCTTCCAACTGCGCAGGACGTTGCGGTGATATACCTGCCCCACGAAGGAGGGCTCCATCATTGTCTGATATACAGAATCATAAATCTTGCCGCCCAGGGAATACCCTATCAGCATGTCAAAAGAGAACCCTTTCCACTTGAGTACGGTGGAGAAGGAACCGTAAACGTCGGGGATGCGGCTCCCGAGGATATATTTGCAGTTGGCGGCAATCTGCTGGTCAGAGGTGATATATTCGCTGCCGGGGACCATCTCTCCGGCGGAATCCTTCTCGTATGCCCAGTAGAGCTGGTTGCCCGTAAGAGGGTCGACACCGGCGCTGCGGGACATATAGAAAGAGTTGATGGGATAACCTTTCTTGTTGATGTAACTGCCGCTCACTATGGGTTCATCTCCAGTGGTGAGAACCAGTATCTTGTTGTTCAGGGTAGAGGCGATGATACCTACGTTCCATACGAGGTCGTTACGGTGGATTATGTCCCAGCCGAGGGTCAGGTCGATGCCCCGGTTAACCATGCTCCCGACGTTGGCATAATAACCCTGGATGCCCTGCGAAGGGGCCTTGGGGTAGAGCAGGAGCAGGTCGGTGGTCTTGCGGTTGAAGAGCTCAATTGTTCCGGTGAGATATTTCAGGGCGGTGAACTCTATGCCGACATTCATGTTGCCGTTTTTCTCCCAGCTTATGTCAGGATTCTCAAGAGAAGAAATCATCGCTCCGGAGAGGCTGGAATTGGCATAGTTCATATTATAGAGGCCCTGCCAGGCGTAGTAGGTGCCGATGTTGTCGTTGCCCTGCACTCCGTAGCTTGCCTTCAGCGTGAGGTTGTCTATCCAGCTGATATCTCTCATAAACTCCTCCCTGGAGATGCGCCAGCTTGCGCCCAGGCTCCAGAATGCGCCCCAGCGGTGGCTCTTTTCAAAACGGGACGAACCGTCAAGACGGAAACTTGCAGAGAGATAATACCTGTCGTCAAGGTCGTAATTCAGGCGGCTCAGCCAGGAGTCGATGTAATACTCCTCGGAGGTACTGAAGGCCTGCGAGATAGTGGACCCCATGCCGAGTTCGTCATAGCCGCTAAACGGGAATCCGGTGCGTTCTCCGTTGAGGTAATATATTTTAAGTCCGTAGAACTCGTGCCCGGCCATGGCGTCGATATGGTGTTTGTCCCATTTATGGTCCCAGGAAAGCAGCTGGTTCCATGTATAGCTGTTGGTGCGCTGGTATTCTTTATTCAAACGTCCCATGCCCTCGGCGTTGCCGTTGTAAGGGTTGTAGTTGGTCGTCTGGTTTTCGTGCCTGTTGTCCAGGCCGAGGTTTGTGGTCAGTGTAAAATCACCCCAGCAAGCCTTCAGGAACCCTCTGCCGCTGAAGTTGTCGCTGTATGAGTAGTAATTATCGTCGTACAGGGTGGCAACGCTGTTGCGGTTGTTCTGGGCTCCGGCTGGCCGCGAATCGCCATAGTCGAATATCTTGTTGCCAGAGGCATCGACAACAGGATTTCCCGATGCATCAAGCTTGTATACCGGGTAGATGGGGGCCATTAGCTGGGCTGAGTACCAGACATTTGTGCCGGTAGATGCGCTGCTACCCAGAAAATGGGTGTTGGTGTGAGAATAACTCATATTGAGCCCGGCGGTGAGCCAGTTGCATATATCGCTCTCAAGATTGAGACGGCCGTTGTATCGCTTAAAGTCGGTAGTCTTTAGCAGGCCGTCCTCGCTGAGGTAGCCGATCGAGGCGAGATACCGGAAAGAGGAGGTCTTGCCGGAAAATGATACCTGATACTCCTGGCGCATGGGGGAGGGGGCGGTCACGCTTGACATCCAGTCCTCGTCATATTTAAGGGTGGCGCCGGGAACGACCTTGCCTTCAGATGTGAACAACTCTTCTGCCGGAAGGTCGTAGGGATTGTAGATGGCGTTGGTGCCGAGTATTTCTGAGGCCAGCCTGGAAGGGGTCCTTGTAGCGGCCTCCTGCGGCAGATAGCCCTCCGTATAGGCCAGGTCGTTGTATATTGCATTGTACATCAACTCCATGTACTGCTGTGCGTCCACGGTGTTGTATTTTGGTATGGCCCTGGACATTACGCTCAGCTTGGTGCTGAAATCAACACGTACCTTTTCCTGGGCTTTGGCGCTCTTGGTTGTGACCATGACCACGCCGTTGGCGCCGCGGGCACCGTAGAGTGCGCCTGCAGAAGCGTCCTTGAGGAGAGTTAGCGATTCTATGTCAGATGGGCTGATAGAGTTCAGGTCGCCGTCAAACGGCATCCCGTCCACAACTATCAGGGGAGAACTTGATGCGTTGATGGAGCCGTATCCCCTGATCATTATACCTGCGCCGCTCCCGGGCTGCCCCGAGCCTGAGGTGGACATTACACCGGCGACCTTGCCGTCGATAGATTTTGTGACCTGGGTTACGGGCCGTTCCGACATATCGTCGGCAGAAACCACCTCGGCGCTACCTGTGAAAGATGACTTGCGGCTGGTGCCGTAGGCCACCACAAAGGCCTCCTCCAGCATCTCCTCGTCTATCTGCATCACAATGTCGAGCCGGCTTTCGCTGCCAACAGTAACGCGGCTGGTCTTGAGTCCGATGAAACTTACCTCAAGAATATCTCCTTCAGAAGCCTTGAGGGAGTAGAATCCGTCAGAATCGGTAATGGAATAAGCGCCGCTGCTGGTGTTTACCACACCGGCACCGGCTACACTTTCTCCCATATTATCAGACACCCGGCCCTGGATGTTGTTTTGAGCCAAGGCCGGGATGGTCTGAATAATCAAGAATAATATTAGTAGTTGTAGTCTTTTACGCATCTTATACTATATCCGTAATCTCTTCTCAAACCTGTCTCACTTGCGGGATTGCCGTATGCGAACAACTCTACCATAGCATATTTGCTCTGCGGTTCCGGAGTCCAGTAGTCGCATCCGCCGCCTGTGCCGCTCTGGCTGCCGCTCGCATTGTCCCTTCTTCCGGAGAGCGGGAAGAAATACTTGATCCCCTTCTCAGAATCGTTGTAATAGAAGCCGGCATCGGTACCACCGTCCTTTTTGTCGTCCCAATACCAGGGGTAAGTGTTGTCGTATGGGGTTGCATCCTGCAAGCTGCCGCCTTTCTTATAGAGTTTGCGGAAAGTCCACGCTGCTGTAGGGGATACCCGCCAGCCTTCCGGACAGGGATCGTATTTGGTCTTGTACTTGGAGACGTAGCCCCACAAATCGTTGTCCTGATCTGCTGCGACGGTGGTCAGCCAGTCGGTGAACTGCGAACTTGAAGAAGAACCGGATTTGGGAATGATGAACGCATCGGGGTTCTGAATGGCAAGATCGATATTCTGGTCGCCGCTTTTCATTGCAGACCAGTCGTATGCGAGTACCCTGTCGGCAATAATATTGTTGTCGATGTCGTATTTGCTTATCAGGACATCCTCTTCAATGCCCCTTGCGCCCACGAAGGGATCCTTGCGGCCCCACTGGTAGAGCAGGCCAAAGCAGTCGTTGCTGCCGGCCTTCTCGCTCCGTGCGCCAAGGTTGCGGTCCATCATCGTGTAGGTGACGCCTGTGGTCTGGTTGGTGAATACCAGCGGCGCGGCCTCGGGGTCATAATCGGTAACCCAAAGGTGCCAGCTCCAGACAATCTTGGTCCCCTGGACTGCGGCAACTACGGCATTGCCAGAAGCATTGTTGGTCTGGACCACAATTACGCCGTCTTCTCCGCTGCCCGCTACAGATTTAACCAGGCTGCGGGTATCCTGCCACAGCAGCACCGCATAATCGAACTCCAGAGGCTCGGAAGAGCCACCCTTGACACTGGCATTGATGGCCTGGGTCTCTCCGGGAGCAACTATATAGCAGTTGGATGCACCAGAAGTCTCCTGAACACTTACGACCTCGAGTGTCTTGGATATCTGGCTCGAGCGGGAGAAGTTGTCTTCTACTTTGAGCGAAATATTTACTGATGAACTCAGCGAAGATGCCGTTACAGTTACGTAACCTTCGTTTTTGCTGGTCATAGTAACAGTTGCGGAGTAGCCAGATGATACTGTTGCTACCGGCGCAGAAAGCACCACTGCATCGGGTTCAATTCCGGTGATGGTGAAGAACACTTTGAACGACCCGCCGTCTTTCAAAGCCACCGACTTCATGTCGCTGAGCCAGATTGCTTCAAACGGTTCAGAAGCAGATACTTTTACAGGTACGCTACTCTCTGCATTGCGGGAGTTGGCCTTGTCCTCTGCAGAAAGGGTTACTTTTATGCTCCCGGCCTGCGTCATTACGTACGGTGCCGTGAACTTGATGTTGCCCGCATAGCTGGCGTCGTTGCTGACCTTGAGCTCGGCAAGTTCATTGTCGGCCTTTGCGGTCAGCGTAAGGCTTTTGCCTTCTACTCCAGCTATAGAGAACGGGATGGAAATGGTCTCCCCGGCCTCTGCAACAAATTCGTCAGAGCCAAAGTAAATCTGGAGGTCACTCAACTTGGGGGTGTCGGGATTATCCGGCTCCTTGGGGTCATCTTGGCCACATCCCGTGGCTATGAGCGCAACTGCAGTGAGTGAAAATATTATTGATTTGAAAGTCATCTCTTATTACTCTTTCACACAACGGATATTTAATGCATAGCCCATAGGCTGGCCTGCGGGAGCAGCACTGCCCGGGGTGCCCTTGAAGCATGTTGCGCGGAAGTTTGCAACCTGCATGTCTGCTGCCCAGAGATATGCTGTAGGGAAGGTGTTCTCACCGTTGTAGAATGCCTCATATTTTGCGGAGTTGTTGAAGTCACCTGCAGCGGGGAGGAAGGTGCTGCCGCTCTCGTTGGTGAAGCCCCAGCCGAAGAAGTTCTTGTTTGCAGCCTCGCCGTTGTATTGCTTTTCCTGTGTGGTATTAGCAGCCTTGAATGCATCCATAGCTGCAAACGAAGGTACCTTGTAACCTTCCGGGCAGGGGTCATAAACGCTCTTGCTGCCGCTTACGCCGCCCCAGAGGTCAGCTTTCTCTTCCCACTTGGCTGAGTCCTTGTGGATGAAAAGCCACTCGTAGTTACCGGTTTTGTTGGTGTTGCTTGCAAAGTATGTCATAGGACGGGTGAGAGAGTACTCGAATATGTCGTCAAGGCTGTTCTCACTGCATATTACAGCTGTCTCCTCTGTAGTGTATTCAAGAGCGTTGCCCTCAATGTCATAAACTGTGGATGCGCCACCTGCATAGGGATGCTTGTTGCCCCAGTAGTAATACAGGCAGGATGCAGAGCCTTCTGAATTTGCAGCAGTTGCACCCAGGTTGCGGTCAATGAAAGAGAATTTGACACCGTCGCCGTTGGTGTATTCATAGAGAGTTGCGGCGGGGTTGTCGTTTATTACCCAGAGGTGGTAGGTCCAAGCCAGGGCGCCGTCTTTATAAGCACCTACAAGGGCGTTGCCACATACACCGTCTGCAAGCCATACTGCTATCTCATCGTCGCTCTTAATCACTTTGCTTACAAGGTTCTGCTGGTCTTGCCAGATAAGATTTGCAGAGTCAAAATCTATGGAGTCGCCACTGTTGCCCTTGAAAGCCTTGAAGCAGACAATCTTGCCAGGTTCGCTGATAAGGCAGTTGGCCTTCTGTGCAACGCGGAAGAGATTGGCCTCCGGCTTTGCTGTAATGGTGATGGTGCGGGAAATCAAATCCCTTTCCGGATGAATAGCATCGGCAACTTCTATCAACAACGTAACTTCAGCCTGTTCTTTGATGAAGTCTGGTGCAGTAACACTCATCTTGAAAGAATTACCCTCTATTTCAGGAAGTGTGAAATCGTAATCGGCATTATCCATCTCTGCAGAAACGGATATCTGACCATCCTGAAGATTATCAACTGACATGCTGATCTCCACTGTCTGGCCGGCTGATATCTCATAAGTGTCAACTGTAGTCTCCGGGAAAGAGATCTGTCCGATGTCTTTTTTACAAGATGAAAGCGAAAGACTTAAAAGCAGACCTGCTGCTAAAAATCCAAATTGAAACTTTTTCATATGCTTTTTGTTAAATAATTGGTTCCATCGACGGTAAAAAGTATAAACTTATTACCCTAAAAAATAACTCTGGCGCTATTGTAGGGCCGATTTTGGGTGCAATGTTAGTGATAATTAGCCAAATTATTAACATTTGTTATTCTTTTTGTGCTTACATTTGGCTTGAGAAACCTGCATCACCATGAACATAAGAGTAGCAATACTGGCCGTCGCCGCGGCGGTCACAATAGTTGCGGGATGTGCCCGCAGTAACACAGACAAGGCCGCTACACAGGCGCATAGGACTGTCCGCGAGGGCTCTGGCAATGGTGCTGCGCAAGAGGATGAACATATCTTCGAGCACGGGATTCCGGTGGATATGTATTCTGTGGAAGATGGAGAAATAAAGGAGGGTGATTACTTCTCTGTAATCATGGAGTCTCTTGGAGTGCCGCAGAATACCGTGAACGAACTCATTGCTGCAGGACGTAAAGTGTTCGATGTGAAGAATATCCGTGTCGGCAACCGGTATCATGCCTATTTTGAGCCAGACACCACCGGAGACGACCGGCTGGCTTATCTGGTGTATGACCGCGACAAGCGCAGCGTGGTTGTGTTTTCGCTGCAGGATACCTTGCAAGTATATGTAGATGAGAAAGATATGACCACCACCCTCCATTACGATGAGGTGACTATCAACAATTCCCTTTGGTACGACACTCAGAAGGAGGGGTGCACCCCGTTACTTGCCATAAAACTCTCCGATATCTTTGCGTGGACCATTGACTTCTTTGCTTTGCAGAAAGGCGACAGTTTCAAAGCGGTGTATGAGACAGAAGAGTGCGAAGACCAGGTGACAGAGGTGGGTAAAGTTTATTACGCATCTTTCATACATGCAGGCAAGGAGTATCAGGCATACTATTTCGATGACGGCAAGGCGGGTGGCAACAAATATTGGAACGAGAAGGGAGAAGGGTCGCGCAAGGCCTTCCTCAAGGCGCCCCTGAAGTACTCCCGCATCAGTTCCGGTTTCTCCTATGCCCGCCGCCATCCCGTTACACGTCGCGTCCAGCCTCATACCGGTGTGGATTACGCCGCCCCAAAAGGGACCCCGGTGGTAAGCATCGGTGACGGAGTGGTGCAGTCGGCCAAGTATGAAGGGGCCGGTGGCAACACCGTCCGCATCCAGCATAACAAAAACTACCGCACGGCATATCTGCATCTTTCTAAATTCGGCAAGGGTATCCGCCCCGGGGCCCGCGTGTCGCAGGGGCAGGTCATCGGCTACGTAGGTGCTACGGGACGCTGCACCGGCCCTCATCTCGATTTCCGCATCTGGGAGAACAACAAGCCCATCAATCCCCTTAAGATGGTTACGCCTCCGGCAGATCCCATCTCCAAAGAAAATATGCCTGCCTTTGAAAAGGCTAAGACCCGGGCCTTTGAAATGCGCGACAACCTGCAGGTAGTCAAGTACTACCGGCAGGCTGTCCTCGAAAAGCTGGGGGAATAGATTACTCTTTCTCGCCCAGGAGTTTCATGATTTCGATGACGCACTTTGCGATGCGGGTACCGGGGCCAAAGATGGCTGCTGCACCGCTCTTATAGAGGAAGTCGTAGTCCTGAGGCGGGATAACGCCACCCACGATCACGATGATATCCTCGCGGCCGTACTTCTTGAGCTCCTCCACAACCTGCGGCACGAGGGTCTTGTGACCTGCTGCAAGCGAGGATACGCCCAGTACGTGTACGTCGTTCTCCACAGCCTCTTTCACAGCCTCTTCGGGAGTCTGGAACAGAGGACCCATATCCACGTCGAATCCGCAGTCTGCGTAGCCGGTGGCTACCACCTTGGCACCGCGGTCGTGACCGTCCTGGCCGAGCTTGGCAACCATTATGCGGGGCTGACGGCCCTCCTTCTTTGCGAAGGAAGCCACCATCTCCTTGGCTTTCTCGAATTCTGCGTCCTTCTTGATTTCAGAAGAATAAACACCTGTATTCATACGGATTACGGCTTTATAACGTCCTACTACTTTTTCACAAGCATCGCTGATTTCACCCAGGGTCGCGCGCAGCTTGGCAGCCTCTACGGCAAGTTCAAGCAGATTGCCTTCGCCAGTTTCCACGCTCTTGGTGATTGCGGCAAGGGCAGCCTCCACAGCGGCATTGTCACGCTTTGCGCGGAGGTCTTTGAGGCGTGCCACCTGGCTCTCGCGAACCTTGGTGTTGTCCACGTCAAGAATCTCGATGGGATCCTCGTGGTCAAGCACGAACTCGTTGATACCGATGATTTTCTCGATGCCGGAGTCGATGCGTGCCTGCTTGCGTGCAGCGGCCTCCTCGATGCGGAGTTTGGGGATGCCGGTCTCGATGGCCTTTGCCATACCGCCGAGTTCCTCCACCTCCTGGATATGCTTCCAGGCGGAGTGTGCGATCTCATTGGTGAGCGACTCTACATAGTAAGAACCGGCCCAGGGGTCAACGCTCTTGCATACGGAGGTCTCTTCCTGGATGTAAATCTGAGTGTTACGGGCGATACGCGCACTGAAGTCGGTAGGCAGCGCAATTGCCTCGTCAAGGGCGTTGGTGTGCAGACTCTGGGTATGACCAAGGGCAGCGCCCATCGCCTCGATGCAGGTACGTGCCACGTTGTTGAACGGATCCTGAGCGGTGAGCGACCAGCCTGAAGTCTGGCTATGGGTACGCAGTGCAAGGCTCTTGGGGTTCTTGGGGTCGAACTGCTTTACAATCTTAGCCCAAAGCATACGGGCTGCGCGCATCTTTGCGATCTCCATAAAGTGGTTCATACCGATTGCCCAGAAGAACGACAGGCGCGGTGCGAACGCATCTACCTCGATGCCAGCCTTGATACCGGTGCGCAAGTACTCCAGACCGTCGGCCAGGGTGTAGGCAATCTCTATGTCGTTGGTTGCGCCAGCCTCCTGCATGTGGTAACCCGATATGGAGATCGAGTTGAACTTGGGCATGAACTTGGAGGTGTATGCAAAGATGTCACCGATGATGCGCATTGAGAATGCCGGCGGATAGATGTATGTGTTACGCACCATGAACTCCTTGAGGATGTCGTTCTGGATGGTACCGGCCATCTCTTCAAGCTTGACGCCCTGCTCCAGGCCGGCCACGATGTAGAAGGCCATGATGGGGAGCACGGCGCCGTTCATTGTCATGGAGACGGACATCTTGCCCAGGGGAATCTGGTCAAAGAGCACCTTCATATCCTCTACAGAGCAGATGGATACACCTGCCTTACCCACGTCACCCACAACGCGCGGGTGGTCTGCGTCGTATCCGCGGTGGGTTGCAAGGTCAAATGCCACCGACAGACCCTTCTGGCCGGAAGCCAGGTTGCGGCGGTAGAATGCGTTGGATTCCTCCGCTGTGGAGAAACCGGCGTACTGGCGGATGGTCCAGGGACGCATCACGTACATTGTGGAGTAAGGTCCGCGAAGGTTGGGGGCGATACCTGCAGCATAGTTCAGGTGCTCCATATCTTCGAGATCCTTTGCTGTATAGAGTCCTTTGACGTCTATCTTTTCCGGGGTGTGCCAGAGTTCTTCCTGACCCTTGTTGCAGCCGCATTCGGCAGCCTTTGCACCCTTGAATTCTATATCTTTGAAATTCGGTCTCATAGTGATAATCTTTTAGAGTTCCTCGATACCCATCATTTTCTGATATTCCTTGAGGGTTTCAAGGACGTTGCACCTGATATTGATGTAATTCATAATGCCTTTGGCCTCGAGTTCCGGACGGCATTCGGGATCGCCGGCCACAACCACGACAGCCTTGTCGCCTATGGCCTCGGCAATCTGCGGTACGGCCTCGGCATATTCATCGTCGGCAGAGCAAGCCACCACGATGTCGGCCTTAGCTTCCAGAGCGGCTTTGACGCCCTCTTCTATAGTGCTGAAACGGTTGTTGTCCACCACCTTGAATCCGGCTACAGCAAAGAAGTTGCAGCTGAACTGTGCGCGTGCACGGCACATCGCCAGGTTGCCGAATGTGAGCATGAACGCCAAAGGCTGCTTGCCGCTGCGGTCGGTTGCAAGACGCAGCGCCTCGAATGCCTGGCTGCCGCGGTAAACCTCCAGGGGCTCGGCCTCTTTCTCGCAGCTGCAAGAGGTCTTGCAGGCGCCGCGCTTTACCATTTCAGGAGTGATCTCTTCGCCGGCCTTCTCCAGGAAGTTGGGGTACTGGTTGCTTCCCAGGATTGTTTCGCGGCGGCGTGCGATGTTGAGGTCGCGCTTTGCTGCCACATCTTTGATGGCGGCCTGGATGCTGCCGGCCTTGAAGGCTGCAGTGTAGCCGCCCTGCTCCTCTACACCCTTGAAGATGTTCCAGGCGGAGTTCATTATGGAAGCGGTGAGGTTTTCGATATAATAGCTGCCGCCTGCGGGATCGACCACCTTGTCAAAATGGGCCTCCTCCTTGAGGATGGACTGTACGTTGCGCGCCATACGGTTGGAGAATTCGCCCGGCTTGCGGTAAGCGTGGTCAAAGGGGAGTACCTCTATGGAATGCACGCCCGCGATGGCAGCCGACATAGCCTCGGTAGTGTCGCGGAGCATATTTACGTAAGAGTCATAGACTGTCTGGTTCCAGCTGCTGGTCACTGCGTGGCTCTGGATCTTTTGTGCGCAGGGACACTCGACGCCGTATGCCTTTGCAATGTTGGCCCACAGCACGCGGGCTGCGCGGAACTTGGCGATCTCAAAGAAATAGTTGCCGCTGATGGCGAAGGTGAACTTGATGCGCTTTGCAACCTCTTCTGCAGCGAGGCCGCGCTCTGTGAGGGCTGCCATATATTCGCTGGCGACCGCCATGCCGTAGCCCAGCTCCTGGCTGATGCTGCTGCCGGCGTTGTTGAAGTCATAGGCCTGGACATTGATTACGCGGATGCGGGGATACTCTGCCACAGCCTTTACGCACTCTGCGAGCTTGTCAAAGGAATCTTCGCAGACATGACCCTTTACGGTGAGGGCGTGCAGCGGGCTGAAGTCGAACGATGCGCGGATGTCTTCTTTTGCGACGCCCTGCTCAGAGGCCACCTTCAGGAAGCTGGCAATCAGCGGGAAGGTCTTGCCAGCACAGCAACCGGTAAAGTTGATTTCAACGGCGGCGATGGAGATACCTTTAAGCAGGGTCTTCATCTCTGCATCGGTCAGGCCTTTCTTGCCGTCAACCTTGAATCCGAGCGAATTTACACCCTTCATCAGGCCGTCCAGTGCAAGCGCGTTGGCCTTCTCGGGGCCCTCGCACAGGCAGTAATCCTGGCGGATCAGCCATTCATTGTTGTTCTTGACGCCACGGACAAACGGGAATTGTCCCGGTTCACTGTCCAGGAACTTGATTTCAGAAAGATTCTCCGCACGGTAGTACGGACGAACCGAAAAGCCCTCCTGGGTCTTCCAGACAAGCTTCTTGTCGTAGTCAGCCCCCTTGAGGTCTTTGATTATCACCTCTTCCCACTGCTCGGTGGTCACCGGGGGGAATTCGGCAAACAGTTTTTCGGACATGATAATGGTTTGTTTTTATTAGTTTGTTTTGAACTTGTATGTAATTTTTGAGAGATCTTCATTGGCTTTTGTTACCTTGCTCTTGAGAGACTCCTTGAAAGCGACCAATTTAGCCATATACTTATCATCGCCGGCGGCGAGAATCTGCATTGCAAAGATGGCGGCGTTTTTGGCCCCGTCCAGCGCCATCGTGGCCACGGGGATGCCGCCTGGCATCTGCAGTATGGAGAGTACAGAATCCCAGCCGTCCATGGAGTTGGAAGATTTCACGGGGATGCCGATTACCGGCAGGGGTGTGGAGGCTGCAATCACCCCGGGGAGATGTGCGGCACCGCCGGCGGCGGCAATTATAACCTTCACCCCGCGCACGTGCGCATTGCGGGCAAACTGCGCGACCTGTTCAGGGGTGCGGTGCGCGCTGAGGGCGTTGATCTCAAAGGGGATTTCCATCTCGTCAAGGAAGTCAGCAGCAGGCTTGACTACGGGCATATCAGAAACACTGCCCATAATTATGCTTATAACCGGAGTCATCGATTATTTGTTTTTAAGAATACAAAATTAGTCTTAAATTCGCACATTCACAAACCCAAATTGACCTCTTTCAGGATGGAATCGATCAGAATCAACGGAAAGGACTTTGTGCCCTATATATCAAACGATAAGATAATCGCAGCTGTGGACAAGGTGGCTGCGGAACTGAACAACGATTTCTTTGGCAGCGGCGTCACCCCGGTGATTCTTTGCGTGCTCAACGGCTCCATCATTTTCTGCGGGCACCTGATGCCCAGGCTCAAATTTTCGTGCGAGCTGGCGTCCATCCGCCTCAAGTCCTACGAGGGGACTAAGTCCACGGGCGATGTCAAGGAGGTGATAGGTCTCGACATCGACCTCTCGGGCCGTACGGTAATTATCGTGGAGGACATTGTGGATACAGGCGCCACCATCGAGTCGCTCGTAAGCCAGCTGAAAGAAAAGGGGGCAGTTGACGTTCGCATCTGCACCTTCTCCCTCAAGACTGACGTCTATAAGCGCAATATCAAGATAGACTATATGGGGATGGAGATTGCAAACAAGTTCATCGTGGGCTGGGGCCTGGATTATGACCAGATGGGCCGCCAGCTTGCCGATATCTACATTTTGAAAGATCAATTGGAATAGCCATGAATTATTATGTACTTTTTGGCCCTCCCGGTGCTGGCAAGGGCACATTTGCAAAACTTTTGGTGGAGCATAAAGGATATTATCATATATCCACAGGCGATTTGCTCCGAAAAGAGATCGCCGCCGGCACCTCCCTCGGGCTGGAGGCTAAAAGCCTGATAGAGAAAGGGAACCTGGTTCCCGACGAGGTGGTCTGCGGAATGATCCGCTCAGAATTTGCTGCAAACACAGATGTCCGCGGCTTCCTGCTGGACGGTTTTCCCCGTACTGTTGCCCAGGCCGAGGCCCTGGATAAGATCCTGGCAGATATGGGCGCAGAACTCACCCGGGTGGTATCCATCTATATCACAGACGATGAGGTCCGACGCCGTATCAAAGGGCGCGCGGCGGTAGAGAACAGGGCAGACGATGCTGATGACGAAATCATCACCACCCGCATCCGCAACTATCACGAAAAGACCGAGCCAGTCATCAACTACTACAAGGCTCAGGACAAGTATTTCGAAGTTGTTGCCGACGGTACCATAGAGCAGAACTACAAGAAAGTAGAAGCCTTGATAGACTAATTGATTGTCAAACAACAAAAAACCCGGTCTTTTCGGCCGGGTTTTTTGTTAGACAGAATTGTCAATCTTTATCAGTGTCAATGACAGCAAAGAATTCGCCTCGTTTGAGCAGGCGGTAGAGGTCGCCGTTGGGGTGTTCGAACAGCAGGTACTGGAGTGTGGCCTCTTTGAAAGAATTCGGTCTCCAGCTGCCATATACAAACACGTGGCCGTCGTTATCGGCCGCCATAGACATTATCATGAGCGCGGAGTGGCCGTCCTGGTCAATCAGAGGGCCGTGGTCCTTGATTTCGCGGTGCAGCCCCTCATCTTTGAGCGAGATGCTGCGCAGATGGATTTTGCGCTCTACATATTCAGGACTGCCTGGATCGATCTCGCGCTCAACCTCGCTGAATATTGTGCGGGCGTCTTCAAGGTCTTCATACTGGCAGAAATAGAGGCGGTCGCCGCCCACTGCTGTCTCGAAATACGATGAGCCGATGTATGCAACCGGCTCGAATGCTTCACCGGAGACGATATCCTTTGAGGGGTCAAATATCCACAGGCGCTCGTCGCCGCCGCCCAGGGTGCCCTGTATGAAGTAGCACTTGTCGCGGTCGGGGAAGGGGCTCAGCCAGGTCCAGGCGCGTTGCTCGTTGCGTGCCTCGGAAACGGGAGTCTCATCAATCAACTCTCCCTTAGGCAAAACGTTGTCGTAAGTCGTGATGCTGTCGGATTCCGGATTATAGCAATACAGATTGCCAAAGTCGTTTTCATAGGAATAGTTCCTTTTCCAGAGAGTGAACCACACATTGCTGTCCTTGTCCACAAAGAACCAGAAAGATGCGCCCAGACGGCCGTCCACTACCTTGCCGCAATCCTTTTTCTCTCCGCTGGCGATATCTATGCTCATCAGGTGGCATCCGTCCTCCTTGTATATTTCGGGTACGAAAGGAACGCTGAACACATACAGTTTCTTAAGCACGGGATCCACGGCTATGGCAGAATATATGGAGTAACGGGGCTTTACGATGCCAAAGTCGCGGAACTCACCTGTAGCCATCTCATAGCCGAACACGTGCGCGCCGGGGTAAGCCTCGATACCCTCTTTCCAGTAGTTGGAGAGGTGGGTGCAGAAATAGAGCCAGCCGTCACATTCCACAATGGGACTGTGGATTTTGCCCTGTTGGAACGGCAGGTCTTGCTCGCCGCACTGGTATGTCATATCCTCCACCAGCATAGTGTGGCGGTATGTGCGCGGGTCAAATTTGTGGAAACCGGCACCGTGGCTCTTGGCGTGGGTAGAAGAGCCAAAGTAGCAATTGCCGTCGCTTGCCACGGCCATACCCTGCCACTGGCCGTCCCACTCCTTGCATATCTTGTTCATCGATATGGAGTAGATTTTGTTTTTCATAGCCTCGGTGTCGGGCTCTACGGCCTCTGTGGCCGCTTTTTTCTCCTGGCAGGAAACAGACATGACTGTGACGATGGCGGCAGCCGCCGCGAAAATGAATTTTTTCATATTATTGACGTTTTTCAGTTATCAGGTTACGGTCGCGGAGCGCCTGGATTCCCTCCTCCCAGTCGCCGCCGCCTGCCCACATATAGTATGAGAAATAGGTGGTGTTGTGGCGGAAAATCTCCATCCAGGGTTGCAGTTCGCAGTAATAAAAGCGGGTGTCGCGATTGCGCGGGTGGTTGTGCCACATATGCAGCGTGAAAGGCTGGTCCACCGGGAAGGCGCCTGCAAAATAGATATTCTCCACAGCGTCATAGTCCACATTCCACCCCTCAACGGGGAACAGGAACTTGCCCCAGTAGTCGCTGCGATCCATAACATAGTCGCTCAGGCCATCCTTTTCGGGCACTATGATGCGGTCCTGCTCGTCGTGCTCCTTGCCGACCTCCAGGATCGGCTGGGGGCCAAGCACATTGAATTCCGGGTTGACCATATCCAGCGCAAAGCGGATGCTCAGCAGCGGGGTGTCGCCGTACAGGGTGAAAACCTTCTCTATGGTGTTGCCAAAGTAATCGGCCACCATCCTCACCTCTGCATACTCTCCGCCATCCTTGATCACTTCGCAGTCATAAACCTTATGGGTCTCCACGCTCGCCTGGCCAAGGAAATCCTCAAATCCGCCAAAAGGCCAGAAATTACGCTTGCGGTAAGGCCGTTCAGGGTCGTAAGGCTCGTTTGGCCAGTTCTTGAACAGGACATTGTCGTCCTTCTCTTTCACATAATACTCCATAACACGCGCGCCAATAGCCAGCAGCATCACGCGCACCTTGCTGTTTTCCATATAAACCTCGTTGATGCCGTCGCCGTTAACATCCTCTTTCCAGAGCTTTACGGCGTCCTGCTGCTCCTGGCCGACACCCAGCTGGGTCACGGCTGATGCCCCTTGTGACGATGCAACAGCAATATAATCGCCCGGCTTCAGCTTTAGCTCAAAGCCGGTCTTTGCAGATGCGTCCTTCTCCAGGTTGATGGTCTCCGTCTGCTGTAAAACGGCGTTATCCGGGTCATCTTTGGGGCTCACCGTCAAGGTTACCTCAATCTGGCTGCTCCCCGTAAAGTTATAAACCGACACCGGGAATACGCAACCGGAGGTGGTGCCATAAAGCAGCTTGTGGGTTGCCACAGCCTGCGGCATATCCATCTCTGCAAGTACTTTCTTTGAAGCTTTGCCCCAGTCATAACTGATGGTGATGGCGCTGCGGCGGCCCATGGCTTCCGGCTTGGGGGCCAGTTGCACGGAAATGGTCTTGACGCCGCCGGCGGGAACGCTGACCTTGGGCGGTACGCTGCCGGCAAAAGCAGTGCTGGAAGGCAGCGTGACGGCAAATTTCCCGTTGACAGCATTCCTTCCAAAGTTCTGGAGTACGACGTTAAGGGTGGTGCCATCCACGGTCGCTTTTATGCCAACCTGGTCGCCAAAGTAATTCTCGAGGAAGGCGCGCTCTATCATCATCAGCTCGACCGGTTCGCGGAATTGTGCGTCACCCATCACTGCAAATTCCTCCACTGCCGACTCTATTGCTACTTCGCGGCGGTCCATAATGGCTCCCCACATGGCTTCGCGGTTGAATTGCCCGCCCTTGGGGACAAAGAGCACCATAGGGTTGGAGGCGCCGTCAGCGACGTTTCCGTTAGTGATTACGAACGGCATGGAGCAGGTGTCCACAATCTCTTTGTTGCCGGCGGCGGCGTAATAACCGTTGTAGATTCCGGTGCCGGTACCCGCATAATCACCCCAATCCTGGATAGGGCGGAACAGGTAGCCGCCGCGCGCGTCCCGTTCCTTTGCATATTCGTACTGATTATCTTTCAAAAGCTGCTCCTGGAACCCTTCCCAGTCGCGGCAGTCATACAATGAATGAGTGCCCACGGCGGCCTCCACGCCCGATTCCGACTCCGCTACCCAACGCTCCAGCTCCGGCTTTATGAGCCTCTCGTACTCTCCGCTGAAAACAAACCAGCTGTTGCCCTCGTTCATCCCGGCGGCCATAGTCTCTATAGGGGTCATAGGGCTGCAGGTCACGGTGCGGATGTCGGTCTTTACCCCAAACCAGCCGCGTTTCATATCGTATGTATTCACAAGCGCCTGTGTATCAGCAATCAACTCTTTGAGAATGGACAGGTCTGCCGGGGTCCCCACAACGGCGTAGAGATGCCTGCTCCCGCTGCGCAGTTCAAACGCATCCGGTCCGTTCAGTTTCCCGTGAGTCTGGTAACTCGGTGCTGCATATCCGTATTCCGGTGTCTTGCCGATCAGTTTTTTGCCGAGTTCGGACTCCTTTTCAACGAATGCAAGCACGCTGCCGGCGTTCCTGAACGCACACATCAACTCTCCCTCAGACGGATTATCCAGTATCTCATATTCATTGTTCAACAATCCCGCCAGAAAGCCCTCCTGCATCCGCAACCCGGGTATGCCAAGATCCACGGCCATATCGCGCCGGCGCTGCTCCAGCACTTTGGCGGCGTCCGGCACGGCAATTTTGCTCAGGTTGCCGCTGCGCACCTGCTGCGAATAGAGGCTGTTCCACCAGTTGGTGTATCCGCTCCAGGTTATCTCGCTGGTTGCCGGAGCAGAACCCTCCTTGGCAACCGTTTTGAAAGAATTGACGCCGCTGCATCCGGCAAAAAAGGCCATAAGTGCTGTAATTGCACTGAGAAAAAAGAAGATACGTTTCATTTGGCAAATTAAATTCGGGTACACAAATATAGGCTATATGCTTTTTTTTTACAACCCTGTTGCCATTTACATTAATTGGGTATATTTGCATAGGACAATGTGTAATTATGGGTTTTTTCATAAAACAGACTGTAAAAAAGTCGCTTGACAAGAAAAAGATAGTCACCAGTTATCTCTTCACGGCCCTCTGCCTGGTGCTGATTATCCTTAACGTGGCGGCCTTTATGTTTTTCCCCCGCATCATATCTACCTTGGCGGTAGTTGTCTCAAACGCCGTTACCGTGGTGCTGATGTTGTTCGCAATCCAACCCATCAATAACCTGATACAGAACGAGTTTGGCAAGAAAGCACACGAGTTGCTGCAAAGGGAGAGCGAGGAGCGGCAGCTGCAGGAGCAGTTGTCTGCGCTCAGGGCGCGCAACCGCGAACTGGAGAGCCGGATAGATACGTGGAGCCAAACCACCGGCGCCCCTGCCGATTTGCAGCTCACCTTCAAGGTGGAGACTATGACCTACGACAAGACCGGCTACATAGTCAAGGAGGAGCCTCTGGAGCGTTTCCTTGGCGACCCTGCATATAAATTGCCGGACCGCAAGGTGATGATAGACCGCATAGCTACCTGGGTCAACGACCGCCTCCACCCCGGTGCAAAGAAGGTGCTTTACATAGGTAAATACTATGTGAAAGCCTCCATCGGCATAGATATGACAAAGATTAAGTATGCGGTGGGCGAGGGGGGAGCCCTGACTCTTTACGGTGTGAAATTCACCAAGTTGAACGACCTGGCCATCAAGCGCGACACCGGCGACGTGAACCTCTGTTGGCTGATAAACGACGATGGCGAAAATGTATCTATCAATCAGTCTGAACTTTACACAGACTTTGTGGAGGCGTATGCAACCACCCGCGCAAAAGAGACAGAGGCTGCGCTGGAGGGGGAGGTAGAGACCCTCTGCCGTAACTGTACTGAAGCCTTCCGCACCAATCTGGCCGCCCGCTTCCCCGGCATCTCCTTCTGCGATTCAATAGAAGGGACAGAAACCACATGGTATTCCCTCAAGGAGAACTTTGGCAACGAAAAGGTGCGCAACGTGGCCACCAACATCCTGCTTATGGCCGACGCCCTCGGGGAGTATATCTCAGGTGCCGAGAAGATGCTTGAAAGCAAATGACTATAATAATAGGTGTGAAATGAATAACCCGTCCAGAAGGAAATGTGAGGATAATTTTTCATGAATATGTTTGTTATTTCAAAAAAAATAACCATCTTTGCGAGTAACTATAATGGCATTAAAGACAACCGACGGGAAAATTATGCATTGGAATTGCTTGCTTCAGGCCGTTGTAAAGCGGGTTGACACAGGCGTTTGAGAAGTAATAAATTAGAAAAAGATCATATTAAGAAAGACTATGAAAAACAAGAGCTTATGTATGTTGATAGTGGCCTTGGTGCTTTCTTGCGGAGTCGCACAGGCCCAGAAAGTTAGCAAGTCCGACAGTGAAGTGGAGTTTAAATCCCACGTAGACCTTCAGCTGATGGGTGGCGCTGGCTACACTATCGCAGAAGGTAACTATCTTCAGATGTTTTCTCCGGCTGCAGCCCTCAATCTGGGTTGGCAGATTACCCCGACCTTTGGCTTGCGCCTGGGTGGCAGCGGCTGGCAGGGTAAAGGTACGGCACTCAGTGCCCAGGGCATCGAGAACTATGCGTTCAAGTTTGCACAGGGTTCTTTGGACCTCACCTTTGATTTGGCCAACCTTTTCGGCGGCTACAGGCACGACCGCGTTTTCAGCCCGTATCTGTTCGTCGGTGGTGGCGCTGCCTATGGTTTTGACAACGGCGCCAACAAGGTTCAGTCTGTCACTCCCAGTGAGTACTTCGCTTACCTGTGGGAAAAGAACCTCCTCACTCCGGTGGGCCGCGGTGGTATCGGTGCCAACATCCGTTTGAGCGACGCCCTCGCTATCATGATCGAGGCTAACGCAAACGTGCTCAACGACCACTTCAATTCCAAGAAGGCCGGCAACCCTGATTTCCAGTTCAACGCACTGGCAGGTTTGAAGATCAACCTTGGCAAGACTTACACCCGCAAGCCGGCTCCCGTAGTTGTGGACAACAGCGCTGCTGAGCGTGAGGCTGCCCGTCTGGCTGCAGAGAAAGCTGCTGCAGAGAAGGCTGCTGCAGAAAAGGCTGCCGCAGAGAAAGCTGCCGCAGAGAAAGCTGCTGCAGAGAAGGCTGCCCGCGATGCTGCCATGCAGCAGATATGCACCTTCTTCGAGAGGGATTCCTTCGTGATTCTCCCCGCGGAGGCTGAGAAGCTCACCGACTATGTAGAGTGGCTCAAAGAGAACCCTGATGTAAACATCTCCCTCACCGGTTATGCCGATGTTCAGACTGGCAAGCACAAACACAACATGTGGCTCAGCGAGAACCGTGCTGCCGTAGTCAAGGACTTCCTGGTAAACGCTGGCATCAGCGAAAGCCGTATCACCACAGATTTTAAGGGTGACACCGTTCAGCCTTTCGCAGAGAACGACAAGAACAGGGTTACTATTTCTCTCGTAACTAAATAAATTATAATACAATTTAAATTCCTTTAATTTTCAAATCAATTATGAACAAGAAACTCAAATTCTTCATTGCTGGCATGGCTCTCGTAGTCGGCCTCGCAAGTGCTGTGTCCTGCCAGGACTACAGTCAGGATCTGAATACCTTGAATCAGAAGGTATCTGATCTTTCTGGCAATGTTGCAACTCTTCAGAAGACTATTGACGATGGTAATGTTATCACCGACGTTGCTACTACCTCAGAAGGCGTAGTTATTACTCTGAGCAATGGTGACAAATATACCGTCAAGAATGGTACCAACGGTACTAATGGTAAAGACGGTAAAGACGGTGAAGACGGTAAGACTCCCGTGATCACCGTTGGTAGCAATGGTAACTGGTTCGTTGATGGCGTCGACACCGGCAAAGCTGCTCAGGGCGAGCAGGGTATCCAGGGTCCCCAGGGTGACAAAGGCGACAAAGGTGACAAAGGTGACAAAGGTGACAAAGGTGACAAAGGTGACAAAGGCGATAAAGGTGACAAGGGTGACAAAGGCGACTCTATCTTCTGGAAAATCGAAGATGGCAAGTTCGTTGAGTACCAGAACGGTGAGCCCACCGGTAACACCGAGACCTTTGCTGAGGCTGGCCTGATGTATGCTGTCTGGACTCCCGAAGCCCTCACTTTCTACAACGTTGAAGGTACAGACGCTCCCGTTGTTATCAACCTCCTCGCAGCTCTCAAGAGCCTTGCTTACGTAGCTACCAACCCTTATAATAAAGACGATGTTGGTGTAGGTTTCTACAATGAAGGCTTTGGCGTGGTTCCCATGTACATGCTCAAAGGTTGCTATCCTAACGCAAGACTCTCTGTCAAGTATGCTTCCAACAAGCCGGTTATCAGCTTCCGCGTTAACCCCGTTAATGCAAACCTCAATGGAGCTGAATTCAGCTATGTAGACCGTAAGGCTGCCATTACCAAGGCTACTGGCGATGGCGACGAAGAATTTGTCGGCGGCATCGTTGCCAAGAACGAACTTCTCAATCTCGAGCCCGAAGCTGGCGAACTCTTCGCAAAGATCCAGGTTGCTTATGACAAAGATAAAGTCGAGTCATACAAGGATGCACAATATGCCCAGAGCAATGTAGACGATAACAAACCCTACGACGTGATGAACCTCGTAGCCCTCAAGGCCATCGTAGCCGGTGACAACAGTGAAGAAGAGATTGTTTCTGACTTCGCTATGGTTGTGGCTGAAGACATTAACGAGTTCACCATCTACAACAAGAAGGCTGTCGCAGGTGATGCACGTGATCTTTATCCTCGCGAAAAAATCAGCAATAAGACAGTTGATCCTTATGCAGAACTTGTTGCCGCTGTAGGTAACCCGGAAGATGAAGATGAGTTCCCTGCAAACATCTCTATGGTTTACAACGAGACCATTAACATCAACGATTATCTTGAGATCGAATGCGATACTTATTATGGCCCTGTTAAACTCTCTGATATCTATGCAGACGGTGTTTCTTTCAAGGTATGGCCGGTTAACAAATACGAGGCTACTACCGCTGACAAGACCGACCAGCAGGGTTTCGTAAACTTCTCCGAAGAGACCGGTATATTCGAAGTTAAGGACGAATTCGGCATTTCTGCAGTAAACCGTACTCCAGTCCTCAAGGTTCAGGCTTGGTATGAAGGCCTGATTCTCGCAGAGGCTTATCTCAAGATTAAGATCACCAACACCGATCCCAAGCCTACTATCGAGCCTGACGGCTTCTCCGGCAGCATTGCATACGAGGCAATCCCCAACACTGCATACGGCGAGCATGGTGACGGTTATGTAATCTGCGAATACACTTGGGATCAGTTCAACCAGAACGTTCTCAACGCAGAGGGTGTGAAACTCCCTTATGATCTGTTCAAACTCCAGTATAAGGTTGATGAAGTTGAGGTTGTTTACGAGCCCGCTGACGAGAATGTTAAGGCTTCTGTCAACTTCAATACCGGTGACGATGACGAGCATGAGTCTTCTCTGTTCAGCATCAAGATATATGATACTATCAATGAGAACGCTTCTGGCGCAGTGCTCTTCAAGATTGACCCGATTGACGGTTACGAGTACTCTCCTATCGTTATCAAGGGTGAATACAAAGTAAGCCATTCAACTCACACTTGGCCCGCGCTCAGCAGCTTCTACGAGATTAAAGATAGCGAAGGCAACAGCACAAACACTGTTTTGGTTAAGGGTAGAATGAACGGCCGCAGCTATCGCTACCAGATGTACTCAGAACTCAAAGAGCACTTTGAGAATGAGCTGGCTGGCTGGACTGCTCCTGGCAACCACAGCGACATAGTATTCTCTCTCCCTGGCAATCAGGAAGGTGCTGAAATCAACGACGGTGCTGTTAAGGAAGAGGCTTCTATCGTGCTGACAGACTATCTCACTGCTGACAAGACTTTCACAGTTCGTGAGACTATGACTCTTGACAATGGCAATGAGTGCTATAACGAATACAAGGTTAAGTTCGCAATGCCGTTCGCAATCTCTGCTCCGGCAATCGAGCTTCCTACAGAAATCAGGCCTTCAAGCTATGGTCTGTTCACCGTTGACGATACCGATGGTATCATCATCACCGAGACCAAGGAGACCAACCCTGCAGTTGTTTTCAACTCCAAGACTATCTCTGATGAAATTGCTGCAGCTCAGGATGTTTATGGTGGCCTGATCTTCGATGTTGCCGATGTTCAGCTCCTCACCTTTGACGGTAAAGAGCACCTTGATGATGCACGTTTGACTGTAGATCAGTTTGGTGTTATTACTTGGAACAACCACGGTGCTGCTCTTCAGGAGCCTTTCCTGGCGAAGTATCAAGTAACCTACTATGTTCTCTCCGGTAAGCATCACAACCACTCCAACAAGCTCTGCAAGCTCGTTGTAACTGGTGACATCACTTGCCTCCCCACTGAGAACTAATCTTAGTATAACCTAATAAAAAAGGGACCGACCTAATTGGTCGGTCTCTTTTTTTGTTAGCTAGGTCTAATCAACAGTGCCGGCAGTTGCCTTGTAAGCATCCGAACAAGTACGACTGTCAGTTTGCATAAGTGGGAAGTAACTTTGCCCCGCTAACATCAAACTGACATTCATATGATAACCCGAGAACAAATTGAAGAGAACCAGGCTGAGAGCCGTGAGAAAGGGATCTCCATCAAGAAACTCTTAGAAGAGAGAGACATTCCGTCCCATCAGTACTTCTGGTGGAAACGCAAATACAGCAG